>CAZIJS010000192.1:0-9138 GCA_964539505.1 uncultured Myxococcales bacterium | reverse complement strand
TTCGCTCGACGCCACGGTTTCTCAGGTCATCCATCACGCCCATCCACAGCTTGGCCGACGTGACGGATGACGCGATGGGAGACTTTGGCGCCTTTTTTAATAGATTCAAGCCCCTCCACCAAACGCCGAAGTCGGGTGGTTCAAGGAATTCTGATGTCACCCAGGTCTGTATTTTGCCCTGGTTCGACCTGGGCGGTCACTGTGACCGGGGGCTTTCCTTCGACGAAGACCCGGACTTGGTAGAGCTTGGGCGCCAGGCCGTTCAGGGAAAAACGCCCATCGGGGGAGGAGAAGGGACGAGGGTCTCCCCCTGGATCGATCCCCACGGCGAATTGCCTTGACGGTGCACCGCCTGGCAGGATGACCCGTCCGCTGATAGAACCGTCTTGCGGGATGGGGATGACCACGTCTTGCTCGCCGGCATAGGCCATGACCGTGGCGCTCCGCATCCAGGGGCTCTGGTTGTTGTTCGGGAAGGGGCGCATGGCCGTGATGCCGTATTCTCCGGGTGCCAGGGCTCGGCAGGTGAACCGGCCCTGCTCGTCTGCCGTCTCTGGCGTGACCTGGTGGATGGCCACGGCGCGAGACCTGGGCGACCCCATGCACATGACCGTGGCATAGGGGATGGGAGTCTCCTCGTCGGGCTCGGTGACCCGCCCCGAGATGGTGAGATCGTCGAGGAGCTGGACCACGACGTTGGTTGCCCGGCTCTTTTCCGACAGATCCACGCTCACCGCCTCACTGGCCGCCTGATCCGATTGGGCCATGATCTGGACCTCTGTCCTGGGCAGGCCGCCGATTTGGAAATGACCTTCCGCGTCGGTTTTGGTGACTCGCAGGCCGGCTCCACGAACGGACGTGTCGGTGGCGTTCACACGGACTTGGGCAAAGGGCACGGGCCTGTCGGACCAGTCCACGACGATGCCCGAGATGCGGCCGCCGGGATCCAAGCGTATCTGGATGCCCGAGACATCGTCTCTACCGTTGCTGTCGAAGGGCTGGGACCAGCCCGGCTCGAACATGGGATGGTATGCCTGCAAGAGATGACGTCCCGCTGGGATGCCCTCCAGGACGAACCGGCCTTCCCGGTCGCTGCGCACGGCAAAAGGGTTCCTGGCAGGCCTGGTGACGTAGAGAAGGTCGAGTCCTGCCGGGAATCTTCTGACCACTGCGTCCTGGACTGGGTTGCCCGATTGGTCCAGGATTTCGCCGAACACCCTGGATCCTTTGGCCAAGTAGATGGTTGCCTCCCAGTCCAGGCCTGCCTGCGGATGGAGGATGATGTCTCGATGTCCGTAGCCTTCCGCCTTGGCGAAGAGCCGGTAGGACCCGGGGGCGAGTCCTGGAAGTTCCAGGAGTCCGTCCTGGTCGGTGGTGCCAGAGGCCACTTCACCCTGGCCGTAGATGGGCAGGGTGGTGACCGCCACGTCGGCATTCGGGATGGGATTGTTGGTGGACTCTTCGAGCACTCGGACCAGCAGTGTGGCTGCCGGGCCCACCACCAGTTTCACATCCCCCATGCCGGGATGGATGCGCACCTTGACGGGAAGGCTCGCGGAGTGGTCCGACCAGGCCTGGAAATAGGCGACTTTGGCTTGGACGTGGCGGAAGAGGAATCGGCCGTCCCTGCCTGCCTCCGTGGTGGCTTCGGTGAGGCCCGACATGCGTACGCCGGCCCAAGACAGGGCCTGGCCCTCTGGGGTGACCACGATTCCCGTGACGTCGATGCTGGGGATTTGAATCGGCGTTGGAAAGGACCGCGGCGCCAAGAGTCCGCGGTCCCGCAGGATCCTGCCCTGGTGGTTTCGGCGAACCTGCCGGCCTGGTCGTCTTTGTCCGTGGTGGCAGGATCTCGCCCATTGCCAGGTGGCCAGGGCTGCCAGCAGGACTGCGATCCAGAGAATACGACGTTTGAGCTTCGATTCGCTTCGAGGGGGGCTTCCCGAGGAAATGTTCTTGCTTGTCATGGATGGGATACTAGCAGGAGGGCTGGCAAAGGTCTCTTAGAACCAGTCGAAGACGTGTTTCAAGAAGCTGCCCACTGCCTTGACCAGGGATTTGAGCCCGGCTTCCACGTACGACACCGCAGCCCTGAGGAAGCGACCGTCGAGACAGTGGAAAAAGCCGTTGTCCCTGACGCAGCGATCGTGTTCGGCGCATTCGTCCGTCCAGGCCTCCCAGGGCATCCAGGTGCAACCCCAGCCGCATCGGCCGTAGCAGTCGTTGTTCACGCTGTTCTGGTTCATCACGGTCTGGTGGTAGAACTGGTTTCCGTCGGCCCGGATGTATCCGAGGACGTTTTCTACGACATGCCCTTCGCAGGTCGAACTCAGCGACGTGAAATGCTCGTTGGAGCCAGCGACCCTGCATCGGTACCAGGCCACGTGGCCCGACCGCGGCGAGGTGAGGACGTATCCCAATGTGGCCTCTCTGGTGCCGGCTCCTTCGCAAGTGGAATTCATGGAGGTCATGTGGTCCCATCCCCAGATGTAGCAGCGATAGATGGGCCTGGTGGGTGCCGGGGTCCCGCCGCTGCCACCGTAGGGCTGCGTGTAGAGGATCACTGAACTCTCGGCACTGTAGCCGTATTGGGCCCCCTCGTTTGGGTTGGTGGAGTTCATGTGATCGTGGTGGAGACTTGCGCTGTAGAGCCTATAGATGCGCCGGGTTTCCGGTGCAGCCTTGGCCTGGCCGGCAGACCAGAAAAAGACTCCAAGCGTGACGGCAAGGGCGAAGACCGATTTTCTCTGCATGGACATGCTCCTTGTGTTTCTTGTGTCAACCATGCCAAATAATGCCTTTTACTCCTTGTCTAGCGAGGGATGTGCCAAAAAGTCGTTTTGGACGCGATGGCTGTATCTTCTTGAAAAGATGGCTATTTTTTCTGTTCCTTTCTGCTGTTTCCTGTCCGTTGGACCTCTGTTTCTGTGCAAAAACTGTTTTCGTTGTTCAAGTTTTAAACAGACTGGGAACCTCTCTTCAAGGGCATTCGATGATTCCCGACAGAAACCCCTCAGTGAGGACCGCGCAATGCGGATGCTCAGATTTCTTTGTCCTGAACATGGCTGCCCTTGTCGGTCTGCAATGCGGTCTTGCTGTCTGTCATGTTCTTGCTGCCTGTCATGGTCTTTGCTGTCTGCGTTGTCACCGGGTTGGCGTTGGAGTAAAAACACAAGGGCGGAAGGCTGCATCCTTCCCAGAGGGCTGAAGTCCTCGATGACCGTCGGAGACTGTCGGTGGTCGTCGGTGAGCGTCGGTGACTGTCGGTGAGCGTCGATGACCGTCGGAGTCGGGCGGTAGGAATCTGGTCAGGAGAGGAGTTTCTACGGACATGCGGCATTTCGTTCTGGGCACGGCGGGCCATATCGATCACGGAAAGAGCGCCTTGGTGGAACGTCTCACAGGGATCGATCCCGACCGGCTCAAGGAAGAGAAACAACGGGGCATTACCATCGAGTTGGGATTCGCCCACTTGGATTTCGAGGATTTGCTCGTGCACATCGTGGACGTGCCGGGACACGAGCGGTTCATCCGGGCCATGGCCGCGGGCGCGGCTGGTATCGACGCGGTGATGCTCGTGGTGGCGGCCGACGAAGGGGTCATGCCCCAGACCAGGGAGCACCTGGAAATCTGCAAGCTCCTGGGCGTGGACCGGGGCCTGGTGGCCCTGACCAAGGCGGACCTGGTGGACGGGGAATGGCTCGACCTCGTGCGCGACGACCTGGCGGAGTTTTTGGCGGGATCGTTTCTGGAGGGGGCGCCTGTGGTGGCCTGCTCTGCGGTGACGGGCCAGGGGCTCGATGACCTCGGGGCTGCGCTGCGGGACCTGGCTTCACAGGTGCGGATGCGTAGTGGTGATGGGTTGGCCAGGTTGCCCATCGATCGGGTCTTTACCATGAAAGGATTTGGGACGGTGGTCACCGGGACGCTGGTGTCGGGAAGGCTGGCCCTGGGACAGCAGGTCGAGATCCTGCCCTCGGGCCGTCGGGCCCAGGTCCGCGGCATCCAGGTGCATGGAGGCGCCAGGGAAGACGTGGATGCGGGCAACCGAGTGGCGGTCAATCTCAAGGGCGTGGAACGGCGGGAAGTGGCCCGGGGCGAGGTGCTCACCGAGCCGGGAAGGATTCCTCCCACCATGCGGTTCGATGCCATGGTGACCTGGCTCGACTGGAACCGCCGGCCCCTGAAGCGCCACAAGCCTGCCATCGTGCTGGCCGGAACCACGCAGGCAGAGGGACGACTCATTCCATTGCGCGCGGATGAGTTGGCCCCGGGAGCCCATGGGCCGGTGCAGATCGCCCTGGCCGAGCCCTTGGTGCTCCTGCCAGGCGACCGGTTCATTCTCCAGGGGTTCGAGTTGAATCCCCAGCACGGCATGACCGTGGGTGGTGGGGTGGTGGTGCGTCCGCATCCGCCCAGGAGGAGGCGCGCGGATCCCGACTACGCCGCCTTCGTGGAGTCGCTCGATGGAGCCGAGCCGCTGGTCCGGACCGAGATGGAGATCCGGTTTCGCGGCGCCAGGGGTGTGACCAGGGAGGACCTGCTCGTTTCGCTCCCGTTTCTTCCGGAGAATATAGACAGTGCCCTCGACGAACTCGTATCCAAACGAACCGTGGCGAGACTGTCGGGTGGATCGAGCCTTTTCGTTCACCGAGAGGCTCTCGAAGGGGTCGAGAGGCTCGTCATGCAGACCATGGATTCTCTGTGGAAGGATCGGCCCATGGCTCCCGGCTTCGATCCCCAGGAGGTGCTCGGTGGCCTGGGGCGGTATCTGGAGAGGCCCGTGTTCGACGAGGCGGTCCGAAGACTCGTGGCAGAGGGACGGCTCATGGAAGACCAGGAAAACCTGGCCACCAGGGAGATGGCCGAGGCAGGCCACAGGGCCCAGGCCGAGGCCAGGGTGGAGGCGTTGTTCCGCGAAGCCGGCCTGGCGCCTCCCAAGGTCAAGGATGCTGCGGCCCGGTTGGGTATGTCCGAGCGAGAACTGCGGACCTTGATTGGGTCGCTGGTTCGGTCCGGTCGGCTGATCTCCACGAGGGACGACCTCCACTTTCATTCGGATTTGGTGGCGGACCTGCGGAGTCGGCTCCTGGCTTTTCTGGAAGAGCGGGGTGAAATCACTCCGTCCCAGTTCAAGGAAATGTGCGGCCAGACGAGGCGGTACGTGATCCCCTTGGCCGAGTATTTCGATGCCCAGCATCTGACCATTCGGGTGGGCGACGTGCGGCGCTTGCGAAAGCGGTAGTTGGGCGATGCCTGCCGGGACGCGATGCCCGGCCGTGCCGGGACGGCGTGACCGGGTCTGCAGGGAGGCTGTCCGGGTGCTCGGCAACACAGCGAGGAGGTGGTCTTGTCCGACACAGACATCGAGGAAGGACTGGAGCCCGAGGCGATCACCATCCAGGATGTGGGCAGGGCTGCGGAACGACTGGGGCCCTATGTCCTGCGGACTCCTGTGCTGCAACACGATCTGGAGGGAGGGGGCAGGCTGCTTTGCAAGGCCGAATGCCTCCAGCAGACGGGCTCGTTCAAGGTGCGCGGCGCCTTCAACCTGGTGGCTTCTCTCGCTCTACGAGATGTGGTCTTGGTGGCCCATTCCTCGGGAAACCACGCCCAGGCGGTGGCCATGGCTGCTTCCAGGATGGGGTATCGGGCCATCGTGGTCATGCCGGATTCCGCTCCAAGGCTGAAGGTGGAGCGCACCAGGATCCTGGGGGCAGAGGTCCTGTTCGTGGGATCCGACAGCCGCGAGCGGAAGGAACGGGCCTGGGAACTCGCTGCGAAGCCTGGGCGCCTCCTGGTGCCCCCCTACGATCACCTGCTCGTGGCGGCGGGCCAGGGCACGGCCGGCCTGGAACTGGTGGAGGATGCGGGCTGTTTCGATCGCTACTACTGTCCAGTGAGCGGAGGGGGGCTCATGGCCGGAACCGCCACTGCGATCCATGCGCTCTGTCCCGACTGCGAGATCGTGGGCGTGGAACCAGAATCTGGGGCCGACACGAAGATCAGCCTGGAACAGGGCCGCCGCCTGGAGGTACCCACGCCGAGAACCATTGCCGACGGGCTCTGTGTCCGCAAGCCTGGTCGGGTCACATTCCCCATGTTGCAGAGGCTGGTGGACCGGGTGGAACTGGTCTCCGACGGAGAACTCATTGATGCCATCGCCTGGGCCTTGTCGAGGTTGCGCGTGGTGCTCGAACCCTCTGGCGCCGCGGCCCTGGCAGTGGCCTTGCGCGAGAGCCCGCCTGGACGCAGCGCAGTCCTGCTCAGCGGGGGAAACCTGGACCCGAGCCTCTGGCCCCAGGTGCTTGCGATAGCCGGGCGGGAGGCTTCGACGAAGTCGGGCTGATCCGGGGAAGACGGGACATTCTGGGCTACTGGGGGACGCAGGCCATTCCCGTACCGCCGGCCAGGTTCGGCACCTCGATGCAGTCGTAGCCCGGGCGGCAGTCTGCCTGTTGCTGACAGCGCTGCACGCAGGTGCCGCCGGTGAACCAGTCGGTGCAAAAGGCCAGGTACCCACCCACGTCCGGGCAGTCTCCCCCGTTACAGGTGGCCAGACTGCAGTATCCGCCTGGAAAGTCGGGTTCGCCCAGGCACCTGGCCTCTGGGTAGCCGCAGTCGTCATCGCTGCAGCAGCCCGCGCCCACCGCCTGGAACCACTGCGTCTCGATGGGACAGCGGTCGGGATCCACGAAGACATGCACGTTTTCGGGAAAATCAGACACCACGGTCCGGTAGTTCTCTTCGGACCCGGAGAAGAAATCGATGTGGTCGTCGATGATGGCGCCGCCCGTGTCATCAGATCGCAGGCAGCCGTCGTGGAAGCTGCCGTCTGGAATCTGATAGCCATCCCATTCGGGCACATAGACGATGGTTCCGTAGGGGATCACGTCTGGGTCGGTGGCAATGGATTTGAACGGAATCAAGGCCCGGCCCCGCACGCCCTTGCCCCAGGGAAACCTGTCGCCGTCCAGTTCTGTATAACAGTTGTGGGAAGGGTAGTAGGGCGCTGCGCATTCCGTGGTGCGGACGCAGGAGGAGCCCGACCCCCAGTAGTTGATCACCCGGCCGTCTGCGAGTTTCCCGCTGCCCTCCAGGCCCAGCTTGCAGGCGAAGTCTTGGCTCACGCTGGCCAGGACCTGGCCGTCTGGATCGTAGATATCCACGCTGGGAGACTCCGGCGGGGCCAGGCACTCGGTTTCCAGGACGAGCCAGTAGAACGTTTGCTGGAAGAGCCCCAGGCTTTGCCCCTCGCCTCCCTGGCCCTGGTAGGGATCGGGCGGTGCACAGGCAGCGCCGTCCGCGTCTGGGGCGGATCCATCTCGACGCGAATCCGCATCCGGTTCGAAGACGGCGTCTTGGACCGTGGCATCAGCCAGGGCCGCATCGTCCTGGTCTCCCTGCCGCCGTTTGTCATCACAGCCGGAAAGGGATGCCGTTGCCAGGACGACGCCCAGGAGGAAAACGCTCAGGAGGATCGATGCCGCCAGGCGGGATGCTCTCTGCAAGGCACTGCTCATGGGAAGGAATCAGAGAACCCGACAGTTTTTCACGCCCACGAGCCGGCCGTCCATTTCCAGCTCCAGCGTGACGTGGTCTTGTTTCGTCATGCGGGCCTTGGCCAGGCCACGGCTCGGATCGAAGAGGAACTTCTTGCCCGTGTCCGCGGGAGTGACCGTCTTGTTGAAGGTTTCGAGCACCCTGCCGTTTGCGTCTCTCATGCGGATCGTGTAGGTGGCCGGCTTGGTGGTGGCCGGCGCCTCGATGGCCAGCTTGGCCCCTGGTGCCAGGGTGGGTTCGTTGCTCGCCCTGCCGCCGCCGGTATACCAGGTGTTGTAGGCGGCATCGATGACCACGGCGATGACCCCGGGGATGAGCCCTGGAATGAACCAGAGGATGTCCATGACTACCACGGCCACGTCGAGCTGGCCGCTTGCGGCCTGGCCCCTTCGCTCGGGGTGGAGGATGTAGCCGCAGGTGGCCGACGTGGTGAGCACCCCGGCCAGGGCGAAAACAGCGGCAAAGGTGCGGAAACGTCTCGTGAGTTTCATGGATCGACTCTCCTCGTGGGGCTCTGTGTTCGTTGTGATGGTGACTCGTTGTTTGTAGCAGAGGGTTTATGTGGGGACAAGCTTCGATGGGGGCGAGGCAGAATTGCTCAACGAAAAGTGGGGTTCATATCGGCGCAGTCGGGGAGGGAGGGAAAGAGAGGACAGGACAGGGAGGAAAGGAAAGAGAGGAACGGGGAGGAACGGGGAGGGATGGGGAGCAGACACCTGGATCTCGACAGCCAGACTGCTTTGGGATATGGGAATCGAGGTTTCGAGATGGTTTCAGGATGGCTGTTGGTCGCTGCTCGACCGTGATTGACGGCTGCTCGACGAGGACCGTCGGCGCAGAGCGACCAGGGAATGTGGTCTTGCGGAGGATGGGATGGGCAGTCTTCGAGACGAACTGTTGAAGGCCGGACTGGTGGACCGCAAGTCCAAGCAGCGGGCCGAGACGGAAGTGCGCCGGAAAAAGAAGAAGCGCAAGAAGAAGCAGGCAGACCAGGAGGAGGCGGCCCGAAGGGCCGCCTACGAGGAGGAAGTTGCCCGCAAGGCTGCCGAGAATCGGGCCAGGGAGGCTGCCAGGAAGGCCGAGCAGGAGAAAAAAGAGCGGGACAACCGGGTGGCCAATCTCGTGCGTGCCTGGAGTGAGCGCAGCACCGGGCGGGCCAGGCAGCGATGGTATTTTGTGGCCCGCGGTCGCACTATCTGGTTCTTGGAGGTCACCGCCGAGCAGGCATGGAAGCTGGAGATGGGCACCCTGGCCATCGTGCGCAATCCCATGGATCCAGACGAGCCTTTTGCCCTGGTCCCCAGGTCTGCGGCGGAAAAGATCGAGGCGATCGATCCCGAGGTGGTGCGGTTCTGGAACCGGGAGGGCAAGCCCCGGCAGGTCGCTGAGGAGGACAACGAGGGCAAGCATTGACTCTGGAACAGGACCTTTGACAGACGGATCGACCCGTCCTATCTGCCTCTGTCCCTGTGCGCAGGCTTCGTTTTCTTACTGTGTTTTTACGGTGACGTAGGTGAGGGTGGTGCGCTGGTCGCCGTTCCCGGGTGCCTCTACGGCATTGCCGGCCTCAATGGC
>CAZIJS010000191.1:0-9143 GCA_964539505.1 uncultured Myxococcales bacterium | reverse complement strand
ATCCGGGGCAAGGCAAACGTCCCCCCCATGACCGTGGACATGGCCCTGCGTCTCGGGCAGGCCGTGGCTCAGTACTTTACGAGCCGAGGCAAGACTGGTCGCATCGTCATCGGAAAGGACACGCGCAGAAGCTGCTACATGTTCGAAAACGCCCTGTCTGCCGGCATCATGTCCATGGGAGCCGATGTCATGTTCGTGGGGCCCTTGCCGACTCCCGGCATCGCCCACATCACATCGAGTATGCGGGCGGATGCCGGCCTGGTGATCAGCGCGAGTCACAATTCCTTCGAGGACAATGGCATCAAACTGTTCGGGGCGGACGGATTCAAGTTGCCTGATGAGGTCGAGGCTGCCATCGAATCGCTCATGGCGTCGGACCAGCTGGACCGGATGTTGCCCCAAGGGGACAGAGTCGGGCGCGCCAGACGCATCGACGACGCAGGGGGGCGATATATTGCATTTTGCAAAAACACCTTTCCCAGCGACCTCAACCTCGAAGGAATGCGTATCGTGGTCGACTGCGCCAACGGGGCAGCCTATAAAGTCGCACCTGCGGTCCTCGAAGAACTGGGGGCAGAAGTCTTCACGTTGGGAGTGAATCCGGACGGACGAAACATCAATTATCGCTCCGGTGCGCTGCATCCGGAAAACCTCTGCGAGGCGGTTCGGCTCTACCGAGCCGACATGGGCATTGCCCTGGACGGAGACGGAGACCGGGCCCTGTTTTCGGACGAAAACGGCGAGGTGGTGGACGGAGACGAAACCATGGCCATCTGTGCCACCAGATTGTTGGCCACAGGCAGGCTCAAGTACGACACCCTGGTGGCCACTGTCATGAGCAACCTGGGGTTGGAAAAGGCCGTCAGGACCGCGGGGGGACGCGTGGTGAGGACGGCGGTTGGAGACCGGTACGTGGTCGAGGAAATGCGCAGGTCCGGCTACAACCTGGGAGGAGAGCAGTCGGGCCATATTCTGTTTCTGGACTATGCTACCACCGGAGATGGAATCGTATCCGCCCTCCAGGTCCTTTCGGTCATGAAGCGCGAGGACCGCCCCTTGTCCGATCTGCGCCGGGTGATGTCACGCTATCCCCAAGTCCTGGTGAATGTGCCCGTGTCCGCCAAGCCCCCCATCGAACAGGTCGAAGCGCTCCAGAAGGAAATCGATGCCGCGCAGAAACGCATGGGAGAGGACGGGCGCGTGCTGGTTCGGTACTCGGGCACCGAGATGAAGGCCAGGGTCATGGTCGAGAGCACCGACGCCCAGCAGGCCACCGAGTTGGCTCACGGTCTGGCGGACGTGGTCCGCGCACACTGTGTTCCCACCTGAGCGCCCGTTTTGCCCAAACAACCACAAAAATCTCCCTTTCGAATCCCTTTTCCTTGGATATAATAGGCCTGTAGGAATTTGGCTTGGTTTACGAATGTTTGGTCCGATGCAAAGGAGAAACGGATCATGAATCTCAAGACAATCGTCGCGGTTTCCCTTTTCTTCCTCCTTGGAACAGTGGGCTGTGCGTCCACGGAAGATGATACGAGTGGAAACAACACGAACAACTTTAATACGAACAACAACACGAATTACAACAACAACCAGAACAACAATCAACAGACAGGCTCCTGCGCACAAAGCTGCACCGGAGCGGATCAGATCTGCGTGGGGCCCGACCCAGACCATCAAACATGTGCCGACAAGTGCGATGCCCAATCCTGTCCAGAACCGTATACCTGTTGTTACGGAGGCTGTGTGAACCTGCACGCCGACCCGAACAACTGCGGCGCCTGCTGGAAGGCCTGTGACGAGGGGGCATCCTGCATCAACAACATGTGCGTGGACGCATGCAGCAATTCCTGCGGCCAAGGCGAAAAATGCTGCAACGCGGCATGCACCGACGTCATGTCCGATGCAAACAACTGCGGGTCCTGCGGCAACATCTGCCCTTCGGAAACGTCCAATGCCTGTACCAACGGCTATTGCACCTGCGGTCCCACCGCGGAATGCACGGGCGGAAAACAATGTTGCTCCAACGGCTGCAGGGATCTCCAAAAAGACGTGGCCAACTGTGGATCCTGCGGACATGAATGTGCGCCGGGCGAAACATGCGCCAACGGTCAGTGCCAATGCGGATCGAGCGGGGTCTCCTGCAATCCCGGCGAAGGGTGCTGCAACGGGAGCTGCGTGGATCTCAACAGCGACGACAACAATTGCGGCAGTTGCGGAACGGTCTGCTCGCAGATTGCCGAGGGCTACACCTGTAATCAAGGGACTTGCAACTGCGCCGGTGATGTTTGTCAGGCTGGTGGAATGCCGGGACAGGATGCCACATGCTGTGGCTCCAGTGGATGTGTGGATTGGGGTGGCTCTCTGACGCCGGGTGCAAAGAATTGTGGGTCCTGCGGCAACGACTGCGGAGCCACCGAGCTGTGCCTCTTGGGTCAATGCCAGTCCCTGGGGCAGTGATGCAGGCAGAACGCCGCGCGTGAACGTCGCCCACCTTCCTCGGTCATCGTCTTGAACCAACCTTCCAAGGAATCCGGCAGACATTTCGTGGCCAGGCCCCACCAAGTCCTCATGGCCTATCCCGGCGCCTACCGCGAAGGCATGTCTTCCCTTGGGTATCTCCAGGTCCTCAGACTCATCGAGGAACGACAGGACTGGGCCGTGCAGCGCAGTTTCTGGGAAAAGAGCAGGCTGACCACCACAAGGGAGACAGGGAGAAACCCGCTTGACTTTCCCATCGTGGCCATCTCGGTGGCCTATGAACTCCAGCTCGTCACTGTGGCGCGCATCATAGACAGTCTGGGCCAACCGATCCTGGCCTCTGAGCGGCCCCTGGATGGTCGACTTTGGGACAGGCCGACGCCCCTGGTGATCGCTGGAGGTCCCTTGACCCAGGTCAATCCTCGCCTGTTGGGTGCCTTTGCCGATCTGGTGGTGGTGGGAGAATCCGAAGACCTGGTCGACGACCTCCTTGCCAGCATGGAGGACAATCCCCGCATCGAGGAACTCCTCTCTGACATGGCTCTGCGACCAGGGTTCTATGTCCCGCGCATCCATGGAAACGATCCGCCCGCTCCCATCAGGGCCAACCTGGACCGACTGCCGGCTTGGGCTCCCATCCGGTCCACGGGTGCGGAATTCCGTGACATGTTTCTCATCGAAGTAGGCCGAGGTTGTGCGGGGAATTGCACGTTTTGCAGCATGAGGCGGGATTTGTCGGGAGGCGCCCGTTTCGTGACGGCTCAATCCATCGTGGAACGCATTCCATCAGATGCGAAACGAGTGGGGCTGGTTGGGGCGGAGGTAAGTCGCCATCCTGCCATCCGGGAAATCATCGGGTTTCTGCTCACCGAAAACATGCAGGTGGGACTCTCCTCTCTTCGTGCCGATGCCGCGGACGAGGAAATGTTTCGACTTCTTTCCGAGGCAGGGATGCAAAGTCCCACCATCGCTGCCGACGGCGCATCCGAACGCCTGCGTCGCATGGTCCGCAAAGGAGTGCGCAGTGAGCACCTCCTGCGGGCGGCCAGGGCGGCTGGCAACCTGGGCATTCGATGGCTCAAGGTCTACCAGATTCTCGGGCTCCCCACCGAGACAGACGAAGACATCGAGGAAATGGCTGATGTCACCCGGGAGATGGCCCGACACCAGGCTATCCACTTGGCGGTCTCCTTCCTGGTTCCCAAACCCAAGACTCCGCTCCAAGACCACATTCCACTGGATCCACGTGAAGCCAAGCGACGTATCGCTCTACTCAGAAACCGTCTGGGCGGCAAGGTCCGATTGACCACCGCCCGCATCAAGGAGACACACCTGGAATGGCTCTTGGCTTTCGGTCGGCTGGAGACTGGACGCATCCTGGCACAAGTGGCAACCTCTCGGGGTGGACCGAGCGCCCTGCTCAGGGCGCTGCAACGATCAGAACGCATCAAGGAGACCCATGGGCGACCCACCGAGACATGAACTGCAGGTGACCTGTCCCCAATGCGGTATCGTGCAGGCAGCAACCGCGCGTTTCTGTGCCCAATGCGGCGCGAGCCTGGAGGGACTGCTCCCCGTACCGGGGTTCGACGCGTCCCTCCTGGCCACGTCGGACCTGACGGGACGGACGCTGGCCGGCAAATATCGGTTGGTCACCAAGGTAGGCGAGGGGGGCATGGGTACGGTCTACAAGGCCGAACACACTTTGCTTGGTCGTCTCGTGGCGATCAAGGTTCTCCACCCGGACATGCTCTACGACGAGTCCGCCGTGGCTCGGTTCAAAGGAGAGGCCAGGGCTGCGAGCCGTTTGAACCATCCCCATGTCATCTCGGTGATGGATTTCGGTCAAACACCCGACGGGCTTTTTTTTCTCGTCACGGAATTTCTCCATGGGTTGCCTCTTTCCCAAATCCTGGCAGAGGGAAAGGGGCTGGGAGCCCAGTTTGCCTATCTCGTTTTGACCCAGGCTCTCGAGGGCATGCAAGAAGCGCACAATCTTGGCATCGTGCACCGAGACCTCAAGCCGGAAAATATCTTCTTGGAACGATTTCGTGATGGAAGTCTCATGGTTAAAGTGCTCGATTTCGGGGTCGCAAAAGACCTCGAAGCCGAGGGCCCGGGCCTGACATCTCCTGGAATGGTCTGTGGCACGCCGGAGTACATGTCCCCTGAACAAGCCATGGGAAAACCCGTGGATCCCAGAACCGATGTGTACGCTTTGGGGATCGTGTTCTACGAAATGCTGGCAGGGGCCAACCCGTTCGAGCGATCCAGTCCGGCGGAATCCATGATCGCCCACGTGCGCGACCCGGCTCCCAGGCTTTCCTCCGTCGCCCCGAATCTGCCACGAGCAGACGTCCTCGATACCATCATCGGCAAAGCGATCGCCAAAGAACCATCGCAGCGCTATGAAAACGCCGGATCCTTTCTGAAGGCACTGAAGGCGTGGGGCGAGAATGCGGCCCTGGATGTCACGGATCAAACCGACCTTGCTGGCCTCGAATGGCCCGAGGACCTGGCAGCAAACCACGAGGCTGCAACACCGGCCCGGATTCCACGGAGGCCCAAGTCCACCAAACGCGGGTCACTCGTGGACAACCGTGGGACCGAGGCCATCTTGGCACTTCTCGAGGGAGAATCCCCTGGGCGCCTCCGCATCGAGGACGATGCAGGGGCAGGTGTGGCCCCATCTTCTCTTCGAGTCGTCCCAGACGCAGAACCGGAACTCTCGTCCAAGGCCACGAAACTCATCTCTTCCCCTTCCGGCGAAACTGGTCTGGTGGGTCGCGAGAGACTCCTGGCCGAAATCCTGGATGCCCTCACCGTGGTGGGGCAGGCCAGGATCGTGGGTCCTGCCGGCATGGGGAAAACCGCAGTCCTGGATGCACTGGCAGATCATTGGCAGGGTAAGGGCTGGAAGGTATACAGCCTCCGTCCAACGAGCTTCGTCATGCCCCCAGCCCCACTTGCCCCCATCCGACGCCTGCTCAGCGAGATCAGTCGAAACGCAAGCCACACATGGGAAAAACTTCCAACCCTGGACCAAGGGGTCCTCGAACCGATTATCGAAACAGGCATACCCATTGCGGGACGACAGACAGGGGCGGCCCTCAGGGAGATGGAATCCTCTTGGATCGCGCTGCTCGGTGCCATGGCGGAGACAACCATCCTGTTGGTAGACGACATCGGGAGTCTGGATGCGCCGTCCCGGCGCATGGTTGAAATTGCCAAGGATGCGATACAAAGAGGCCGACTGTCTTGTTCCATGGCGGTCACTTGCCAAGGTCCCGCCCCTGGGGACGAGTCCCCGCTTTTCGAACTGCCTCCTCTCTCTCTCTCCCAGGCCAGATCCCTCGCCCACCGACTCCTGGCAGGGCTTGGCAGCCCACCGGAACTGCTCGACGATTTCTACATGACGGAAGCAGCCTCTGGCAACCCCTTCTACGTGGCACAGGCGGTGCGGGCAGAAATGGAGGGGAGTTTCCCCACACGTGCGGTGGCATCCCCCCTAGACATCCTGGACGCCAGGCTATCGAGCCTCTCGAACTCCGAGCGGTGGGTCCTCCAGGTTGCATGCCTCATCGATGAGGCATGCCGAGAAGAGGACCTTGCCTTCGTTCTGGATGAACTCCTTCGTGAATGGGACACGAAACGAGACAAGCAAGAGAGTCTTGGCCAATGCCTGGAAAATCTGGAACACAAAAATCTTCTCATACGAGACGGCAACCAATGGCGCGCAGCGCACGAAATCATCGCCCAAGCCGTGGTGAACCTGGCCCCTGTGGAATTCAGGCGAAAAACCAATGAAATCCTGGCTCGTCGATTCATCGGCCTGGTCAAAGCCCCACCATCTATCGAGACGTATCTCGCAGCCAGCCATGTACTGGCCGCTGAAACCCAGGAGCCGGCAGCCCTGTCGCTCTGCCTCCAAGCCGGTACGGTGGCAGAACTTTCTGGAGATCACCGGGACGCAAGCAGACATCTTGGATTCGTGTTGGACCGGTTGCACCGTCGCTGGGCCCAGGGCGGCATCGGTGACAAGGGCCTGGTTGGCGACATCGCAAACACTGCCAGAGCCTTGGCTTCCTGTCTCGTCTCCGCCGGGGAGGAACAGGCGGCACAAGCAGTTCTTGGAGAAACTCTGGTGGTGGTGCGCTCCGAGGGCTTGGACCATTTGACCGCAGGCATCTTGATGGACATGGCCCAACGTGACTTGGCGATGGGACAGGTGGAATCCGGTGTCAACGAACTCGCCGAAGCGCTGGATCTCGTGGCCGGCAGACATTGGTATCTCGATGCCCTCGTGTCCGTGCGGCTGGCCGAACTCTTGGCAAGGAGGGGCCGTTTCGAATCCGCATTGGAACGCTACGCCGATGCTGCTGTGGCGGCGGGAACGAACCCAGGGCAGGGCAATCCTCTCTTGTGGGAGATCCCGCTGCGTCTGGCACATCTCTACGAGGGCTGGGGAAGGTCAAAACAGGCCCACGATTTTGCCGAACAGGCGCTCCTGAGCGCAGACGACCAGGCAGACAGAGTGGGTCGTCTCGAGAGTCACGAATCTTTGTGCCGTCTGGCATCCATGGCCAAGAAGTGGGACAGGATGCGACTCCACGCCGAAGCGGCTCTGGAGATTGCCTTGGAACTTCCAGACAGGCGCCGCGCGGCACGAGCAGCCATTGAGGCAGCCCATGCGTTACACCGGCTCGGTACCAAGAACCAAGCCCGCAAGAGAGCTCTCTTCGCAAGGGAACTGTCCTTGACCGTGGGTGACGAACAAACCTCGCGACGCGCCACGAATTTTTTGGCTCGTCTGGAGAAAAAATGACATTCCAAAAGCACGACCACCGAACACATCGCAGTGAAGAGTGGCACGACAAACTCGAATGGGTGCTTGGGCCCGAAAGTCTCCGGTACGAGTCCCAGGTTTTGCGCCTGGTGGAACGACCGGGCGTCTTTCCCGCCGATGGACATGAGCATCTCTTCACCATCCTGGAAGTCCCGGACTGGGTCAATGTGATCGCGCTCACACCCGATGAGCAGGTACTCCTCGTGCGCCAGTATCGCGTGGGCCGGGCGGCGATCACGCTGGAGATTCCCGGGGGTATGATGGACCCGGAAGACGAAGACCCAGTGGAGACCGGCCGAAGAGAACTCCTCGAAGAAACAGGGTACCAGGCCGATCATTATGAACTCATTGGGACGGTGGAACCGAATCCCGCGTTGCAGACCAACCGTTGCCACACCATATTGGCTTTGGATGCCAGACTCGTTCAGCCCCAGCACCTCGATCCCTCGGAACGCATCCTGGTGGAGACTCTGCCCATGTCGGAAGTTCGACGCGCCCTGGCCGACGGCCGAATCGTCCACTCGCTGGTCATCGCGGCCTTTGTTTGGTATTTCGGCTACGGACAAGATGGGGTAAAATCTCCAAAACGGAAAAGCTCGAACCATTGAAACGGGGAGTTCGAACCACATGCATCTGAGCGCCGTTCACTTTCTTTTGACCTACCGCTGCACCCAGGAATGTCCCCACTGCTTCCACTTCGGGTCGCCCGAGGCGAACCAGGTCATGACCAGGTCCCAGGCACACCGCTACATCCAACAGGTGGCGCGAGCCAAGATCCCCTGGATTTTCTTCGAAGGAGGTGAACCCACTTTGTACTTTCCGCTCCTACAAGAAAGCATCGAGTTGGCCAAGAAACATCACCTCAATACTGCTGTGGTGACCAACGGGTACTGGATAACCAGCCTGCGCGACACAGTTCCGTACTTGAAGGCGTTCCGTCGCTCCGGACTGGACCTGCTGCAAATATCCTGTGACACACTGCACGGCAACCTCCGGCTGGAACCACTCCAGGACGATATCGTCCATGCAGCGAAAAAAGCCGGCATCGCCTGCGAGTTCATCGGCGTCTCCGTCCCAGACCCCGACGAAGAACCCACCGAAGCCCGCAGGGGAGCACCCATCACCGACGGGGACGTGGTCTTTCGCGGCAGGGCTGCCCACGGACTGGAACAGGAACAGGCTACCTGGCTCTGGTCATCCTTCGACGAATGTCCCCACGAGGACCTGGCCGACCCATATCGCATCCATATCGACATGTACGGACAGGTGCAGGTCTGCCAGGGCATCTCTATCGGCAACATGGAACGAGACAGCCTCACAGACATTCTGTCGGCCTATGACCCGATTCGACACGCCATCACAGGCCCCTTGATCCAGGGAGGACCGGCGGAGCTCGTCCGGCGCTACCAGGTTCCCCATGCCCAGGGCGCCGTGGATGCCTGCCATCTGTGCTACGCCGCGCGGCGCAGGCTGAGAGAACGATTTCCCGATGAATTGGCCCCGGCCTGGGCCTATGGAGGCAGGCCCAAACAAGGAAGAAGCCGAGGGAAGTCTGGAGGACGAAATGCCTCGACGACCGACAGAAAGAACGGACAGAGTTGATGTCCGATAATACATGTTATGTAAACTCCACAGTCAGAGAACCACTTGAAAGACCACGAGGCTCCGAGGGAGTTGACATAACATGCCCGGGCATGGGGAAACCCAGCCTGACCGGACACCTGAACATTCCCCTCCAGGACATGGCGAAACCCGAGCTGCCCAGACACCTGAACATTCCCCGGACCTGCGGAAACCAAAGCTGACCAGACACCTG
>CAZIJS010000190.1:0-9191 GCA_964539505.1 uncultured Myxococcales bacterium | reverse complement strand
CAGCAGCCAAAATGAGAATCAATCCGGTGAGCACCAGTGAAATGGTCCATCGAAAACTGATGCGCATTCTTCGCCGCTGCTCGGCCATACGAACCCCTCTCTATTGAAACTGAAGCCGGCGCCGTGCCAATGGCACGGTCACTCCACTTCGCAGGCAAACGTTGCGGTGATGACGTGGTCGTCTCCGTCCTTGAGCCACTCGCAGGCTTCCCCATACAACTCGATGGCCGTGTTGGATGAGTCCGTGTAGTCCCAGCCATTGGCCGGGTCCCTGGCCACTTCGGATCCGTCCATATAGACATGCACCAAGTCGGGATACTGTGGGGCTTCTTCCAACTCGATGCGGCAGGAAATCACGCTCCCTGCAATGTCGGTCAAGGCCGCGGTGAGCGCAGCCTGGTCGGCCGCATCGTAATAATGAGTGGGCCCCGCTTGAGCCCTGCCACCTGCATCCGCCATGGCATCCAGGGCCTCTGCATATTGAGCCGTGCCAGCCAACCCAATCACGAACGTGTCGATACCGTTTTGGTGGAGGCCATCGATGACTTCAGCGGTGTGCGCATCGTCGAGGCAATACTGCCCGAAGTAGCACTCGCCGCTGGGATAGTTCGTGCAGCAATACTCTTGGTCCGACAAGTTGCACTGGCAAGACGGGTCCGCACTCAGCGAATAGTTGCAATTCGGCCCTCCGTCCGTAGCTAAGATGAGGAACCGTTCGGATTCGGTGTTGCTCAGGGCCTCCAACGCATGCGCCGCATTCGTGAGGGCCGCGGCCGTGGGGGTCCCTCCCGCAGGCTCCGCCTCATTGAGATGCGTGAGCACGGCGAGACGATTCCCAAGCGTCACCTGGACCTGTGGCCCTGAGGTCGCGCATTCGTCCCCTGTGGGATACATGAGCAATCCGAACTGGATCTGGTCCTCGAACTGGGTCAAGACCGCGTCCATTGCAGCCACCAGTTCGTCCCATTTGGTTGCCGGCGGCGCCGACCCTGGTTCGAGCATGCTCCCCGACCGGTCCACCACGAGATAGACCAATGGCGGCGGCGCCTTTTGCAGCACGAAATCCTGAGGATTACAGCCCTGCATTCCCGAATCCGCAGTGGTCGAAGCATCAGACCCTGGGGCCCCGTCCACGATGACCGCAGCGTCTCCAGCCCCCCCGTCCCCGGACGTTCCAGAGTCTGCAGCGCCACTGCCCCCCGGGCTGGGGCCGCAGGCTGTTGCGCCACCCATGACACAAAGGCCTGTCAACACCACGAAAGCCACGAGCCGTCTCGTTTTCATCACAATCCTCCTCGATGGTGCATGGCCATCGTCTCTGCAATCGCACGTCAGTCAATCGACCAAAGATGCGACCATCCCTGCAACGAAGCAGCCCCACCTGGCGAACGCTTCCTGCCTCCACAACTCAGGTCTCCTCCTGGCCGTTTTCTTACCTTAGTATTTATCTCATGGATCGGAGTCTGCATCAACCGAAGTTGGAACCAGCCCGCCCAACACAGAAAAAAAACAGCCGAGAAAACCCTGTTCCAGGTTATTATGGCAATGGTGT
Organism: uncultured Myxococcales bacterium; assembly: GCA_964539505.1. GTDB lineage: Bacteria > Myxococcota_A > Polyangia > HGW-17 > SLPX01 > CAZIJS01. The sequence goes on along the minus strand of CAZIJS010000190.1, from coordinate 7,639 downwards.
CGGTCTGAGAAGTCAGAGACCAAGATTTCTTCCGGATACCGGTGTCTGGAAACGATGAATGATCACCCAAGAGGTTTTGTCATGCCAAAAGAAACGACTTTCCTATTCACCTCCATCCTGGCAATGGCCCTGCTGGGCCTTCCCGGCTCTTGCGGACCCAATCCTGATTCCGGGAGCGGGGACGATGACGGCGGCAACAAGGTGGATTCTTCTGTGCCCGAAGTGGATGCAAGCGATCCCACAGTGGATGACGACGGCGATGGGTACAACGAAGAACAGGGAGACTGTGACGACAGCAATCCCGCCGTGCATCCCGGGGCCGTGGAAATCTGCGGCGACGGTCTGGACAACGACTGCGACGGCAATATAGACGGCCAGCAGCCGGATGCAGACGGTGACGGCTACGGGCCCTGCTTGGGAGACTGTGACGATTCCGACCCCAACGTGCATCCCAGGGCCGAAGAAATTCCTGCGAACGGCAAGGACGACAACTGCGACGGCATCGTGGACGCAGACTTCGACGGCGATGGGTGGACCGAAGCAGACGGAGACTGCAACGACTCGGATCCCGCCATCAACCCAGGTGCGCAGGAAGATTGCTACGACGGCATCGACAATGACTGCAACGGTGCCATCGACGGAGACGAGCCAGACATGGACGGTGACGGCTACGGGCCATGCAGCGGCGACTGTGACGACACAGACCCCAATCGGAGTCCTGCCCTGGCCGAGATTCCCAATGACGGCATCGACAACAACTGCGACTTCCTCGTGGACGAAGACATCGACGGCGACGGATGGACTGCAGCCAACGGCGATTGCAACGACGAGGACCCCAACATCAACCCATCCGTTCCCGAAGACTGCTCGGACGGCATCGACAACAATTGTGACGGGCAAATCGACCAGGGCTGCATGAGCCCCTGCGAACTGGCTGCCAGGATGCGCCTGTCGGTGGGCTGCGTGTACTACGCAGTAGACACCAACCCCATCCACAGCTTCGTCCCGGGCGACTACGCAGTGGCCATCTCCAACATCGACGAAAACCAGACGGCCAACGTGGTCATCGAGGTCAAAAACGGCAACACATGGAGCACCGTGGCCAACGGCTCGTTCTCAGTGGCCCCCCTTGCCCTGAACACCCTGGTGCTCCCCCACCGCTACACGAACGGAAGCACGATTTACGCGGGAGGGGCCTATCGCATCACTTCAGATTTGCCCGTGGTGGTCTACCAGTTCAATCCCCTCGACGGGTCTTCCTCGTATCTGAGCGATGCGTCCCTGCTCCTGCCAACCTCGGCCTACGACAACTACTATCTCGTCTCTGCCTGGGAATATGGACCGGCCGACAGCAGCAACTCGTCGGGCCATCCGGCACACGTTCAGATCGTGGCCCAGGCAGACACCACGGTCACGGTGACATCACCGGTCGCCACGACGGGAGACAGCGTACCGGCACTGCAACCCGGAGTAGCCCAGAGCTTCCAACTCCATGAAGGAGACTACCTGCAACTTACTGTGGCCAACTTCCGTGACAGCCTCGAAGGCATGTACATCGAATCCGACCAGCCAGTGGCCGTGTTCGCGGCCAACGACTGCTCGAACGTGCCTGCCAGCGGCTCTTACTGCTGCTGCGAGCATCTCGAAGAACAGCTTTTCGGACTCCAGACATGGGGCAAGCGCTACGTTGCCTCCCGGATTCCGCAGCGCATCTCAGAGCCCTGCGTCTGGGACATCCTCGCAGCCGAAGACGACACCACCATCACCTTCACCGCAGACCCAGCGGTGACGGGCCTGAGCGGGACCATCACTCTCCAATCGGGCGAACACACCCAACTCGAAGTATCCGGCCCCGCCGCCCAACCAGGTGACTTCTTCGTGGAGTCGGACAAGCCAATCCTGGTCACACAGTACATGGTCGGCTGCTACCGGGTCCAAAATGGCTATACCAACGGCGATCCCTCTATGGTGCAAGCAGTGCCCGTGGAACAGTATCTCGACCACTATGTGGTCCTGGTGCCCAACACATGGCAAAACGACTATCTCGTCTTCACCCGTTCCCAGGGTGAAACCGTGAGCATGGACGGCACTCCCGTGACCACCGGATGGACACCCGTGGGAACTACTGGCTACGAGGTGACCAGAATCCTGGTGGCCGACGGTGTACACGTTCTCCAGGGCTCGGCGCCTTTCGGCGTCATCGTCGTGGGCTTCGATGCCTTCGACTCCTACGCCTATCCCGGCGGACTCAACCAACAGATCATCAACCCCATCAACTGACCAGACCCACACCAGGCCGGCTCAAGCGTTTCGGTCGAGGCGAGGTGAACCGCATCCCCACAGAGGATCGGTTCTCGCGAAGCCGTCGCCCGCAGCGGCGCCCGGCGCGCTGGCGTATCCTGCACGCCGTAGCACAGGGTGACACCTCGGCTGGACAGCATCCCCTGTTGAGGCTATACAAGGGCGATTTTTCACGAATCGTGGAGCCGTGTCATGATCGAACAAGCATTTCTGTTCGTTGGAAAAGATCCTGCTGCGAGCGATGGACGCGCACCAAAACGTCCCACGAGGATCGGCGGTCTGACGCTGCCCGAACGGATCTGCCACCAACTGGCCCAGGCTGGATGCAGAAAAGTATCCCTGGTGGGCCCCAGCAGCATCGACGAGGTTCTCACCAGTTCCAGGAAGCCCAAGATTGCAATGGAAGCGCTTCCGTGGTCCGGCCTCGTCGATGCCCTGTCAACCCAGGGAGACGAGTTGGTGGCCGCCATTCGCAGCGACCGTCTTTACGCAAACTCCCTCATCGACCAGATGCTCCAGTTCGACACCCAGGGCCAGGCTGCTCTCTGGATGGACGGCGAGCTGCAGGTTGGTCTGGCCATCCTGTCTGCTGCCGATCTGTCGGAACGTCTCGGCCGTCAAGACATTGGCGGCGACGGACAAGCCGAACACCCTGCGCTGCTCCTTGGGCAGATCACGGATCGACTCGTCGACGAAACGAAACTGCGTCTGGTCCAGCCGGACGGGTTCTGGCTCCCCGTGGAAAGGCCCGAACATATCAGGCCGGCCACCAACCGGCTCTTCAAGTCACTGACCAAGCCAGTGGACGGATGGGTCTCTCGGAATCTCAACAGGCCGCTGTCCACCAGGGTCACCAGACTGGTGGTCAACCTGCCTGTGACCCCTCATCCCATCTCCTTCGTGGTGTTCGCCATCGGCATGTCCTCGGTGTATTTCAGCCTCAAGGGCACCTATTTCTGGATGGCGCTGGGAGGAATCATTTTCCATGCAGCGAGTGTTCTCGACGGCGTGGACGGCGAACTGGCGCGTGTAAAATTCCTGGCCAGCAAGGCAGGCGCATTGCTCGACAGCATCCTGGACCACATCATCGAGGTGGGCTACATCGGAGGAGTGGGCTGGGTCTTGACGAAGAACACGGGCTCGCCTGTCTACTTCGGCGCCTTTGTGGTCACGCTCACCTGCGCCCTCATCGGAACGGCCATCGTCAACTACGACCAGGCCACCAAGACCAAGACCGGGGCCCCTACCGACGTGCAGTTCGCGTTCAATCACCCGGACCACAAAGACAAGCTCTGGGCCAGAATCATCGACAAGATCCGCTTTCTCTTCGGCCGGGATTTCTACGCGCTCCTCTTCGCGGTGCTGACCATCCTCGACTTTCCCTATCCCATCCCCCTGCTGGCAGGCCTGGCCACGAGCATCTACCTGGTCGTGGTCCTCGTGGGAAAAGTGCGCGACATCGGCAGGGCTACGAAGCGGGCCAACGACGCGCTCGAATCGTAGCCCATCGAGACAGCATCTCCTCAACATACAAAATGAGCGGAGTCGAACGAGGACCCATGTCGTCAACCAAACCACAGCAAGCCGATTCCTCGAACGTCGTCAGGGATAGGAGCACCGGACGGCTCGTGGTGGCAAAGCTCGAACGGGCCGACACGTGGCTCAAGCGGTTCAAAGGATTGATGGGACGAGAAACCCTCGATGAGGACAGCGGCCTCTACCTGGAGCCCTGCCGACAGGTTCATTGTTTCTTCATGAAGTTTCCCATCGACGTGGTGTTTGTGGACGAACAGGGCCGGGTCGTAGGTCTGGATGTCCAACTCCGACCTTGGAGGATCGGCAGGTACCACCCCAGGGCCGTTGGAGCCTTGGAACTTCCTGCTGGATCCGTGGAGCGACTGGAAATACAAAAAGATGTTTCCGTCCTCGACGGGCTCACCGGGCCCCTCTCGACGGACCAACCATCCACGAACGTGAAGGCCGAAAATGGCCAAGGAGCCTCGAAATCGGCCGGCCCGGCAGATTCTCAGGAGTCAGCAGATGACAGACAGCAAAGACCCAAGCCCCAATGCTTCCACTGAGCAACAGGTCGTGCTCTTGCGCCTCGGGGAGGTCTTCCTCAAGGGAGACAACAGGCCCTTTTTCCTGAGCAAGCTTCGTCGGAGCGTGGAACATGCCATGTCCGGCTTCGCCTCGGCAAAGCTCGAAGTGAGCCACGATCGCATGCGCATCTGGCACCAGGAAACAGACGTCTCCCGACTGCTCGACCGGCTGGGAAAAATCTTCGGTCTGAGCAGTTTCAGCCCTGCCCTGCGCGTGGAACCGGACCTGGGAGTCATTGCGGACAAGGCCCTGGAACTCGCCGACCGAGCCATCGCACAACGCCAACCTCGTTCCTTCAAGGTGGCGGCACACAGGGCGGACAAGAGGTTTGCCCACACCTCGCCTGAAATCGGGCGCCTGGTGGGAGAACGAATTTTCGAGACCAAAGGCCTGCCAGTGGACCTGCACCATCCAGACCTCCTGGTGGAAGTGGATGTGACCAGGGAGCATGCTTTCATCTGGACCGAGCGCCTGCCTGGTGCCGGAGGCCTTCCCACCGGCTCGTCGGGGCGCGTCACACTGCTGCTTTCCGGAGGCATCGATTCCCCGGTGGCCGGTTGGCTCCTGGCCAAGCGCGGCGTCAAACTCTCGGCGGTGACTTTCCAGTCGCCACCCTACACGGGTCCCGAAGCCATGGACAAAGTCGTGACCTTGACCAGGCACCTGGCCTCCTGGACCGGGCCCATTCCCCTGTATGACGTCCGGTTCACCGAGGCCCAAAAGCTCCTGCGCAGCGCAAAGCCCGCGGAACTGGCGGTGGTGCTCTACCGCAGGACCATGATGCGGGTGGCTTCCCATATCGCACGGAAGGAAAAGGCCCGGGCGCTGGCCACGGGCGAGTCCCTGGGCCAGGTGGCCAGCCAGACTCTGGAGAACCTCGCGGCCATCCAGGCAGCCTCCGAGTTGCCGGTGCTCCGACCCCTGCTGGGCTACGACAAGGTGGAAACCATCGCGCTGGCCCGGCGCATCGGAACCTACGACACGTCCATCTTGCCCCACCAGGACATGTGCTCACTGTTCATTCCCAAGCACCCGGTGACCAGGGCGCGTCTCAAACAATGCATCCATGCCGAACAGGGTCTGGACAAAAATCTCGACGACCTGGCTCGGCAGCTCGCCGACGATGCCACGGTGCGCATGGTCGAGCCATGATCCCCTGACGATTCCCGGCTGTCCTACCTGGTGCTTCCAGCCTTCCGGCCACAATACATGCGCCGAATGAAGGGCTTGATGATTGACCTGTCTACGAACTGGGAGGCTTCCTGGGTGAGCATGCCCTGGGCGGGAATCCTGTCCGGCAGGTTTTCTTCCCGACCCGCAGCAGCGGCCTTGGCCAATGCACGAATGGCCTGGCGCCGCCAGAACTGGTGGTCCGTGCTGGCCAGGACCCGGCATGTCTCACGCCGATTGGCATCGTTGGGCACCAGCGCCTTGGAATGCTTGATGAGCCCCACCGCCTTGCGGCGATTCACATGACAGACCCCCTCTACTTTCTGGATTGCCGCCTCGCAGGCCATGGGCAACTTCTCGTGCCGAAACAGCGCAAACCAGAGACCAAAAGCTGCGGCCACTGCTGCAACCGCCCCGGCAACCCAGGCCGCCACCCGCATCTTGTGACGCTTCTCCTCTGCTTTCCAGCCGGCAAACAATTCCTCGTCACTCATGAGAATACCTCACCTCGAAATCCCGTCCCTCGAACACCTCAGTCCCTGTCGAACCCACAAGTCGAATCTGCTGCTCGAATCTGTTGTCCGAATTTGTTGCTCGAACCTCTTGCTCGAATCTGTCGTCCGAGTCTGTTGTCCGAATCCAGAGACAATCCATACTTCGACCATGTCTCAAGCGTGATATAATAACTGGTGCGTTCCACCAAGATATTCGAAGGAATAACTTTTCGGTGGAAAAGACCCATGATGGTTTTTCACAGAACACGAAGGAACGCGACGATGACAAAGAAACAGATCGCACTCCTCGTCTGGCCCATCATCCTTTCGCCTGCCTGCCAGGGGAGCATCCGGGGCCTTGCCGCAATCGACGGAGGACCTTCCAGACAAGACAGCGCCATGGATGCCTCCAGCGGAAATGACGCCCAGGCTGCAGATGCAACCTTGGCCGATGCCGGACCAGAGCAGGACGTTCCAGTCCCCGACGCAGCCATCCCGGATGCGGCTTCCCCGGATGCGGCCCAGACCTGCCAATGCGGCGACAACGCCTATTGTGACGAGAGCACCAACACCTGCCACTGTTTGACCGGCTTTACAGACGACGGCAACGGAAACTGCCAGCCCGATGACCCAGGAGACCCCGCCGCCCGATCGCGCGACACCATGTGCACCTACTGGCACTCCTTCCACAGCACCACGGCAACCAGCATCTGGACTCCCGGACAAGACGACTGCGATCCAGGGACCCTCTCCACGGATGCCATCGCCGATGCGGTTTCCTACATCAATGGATACCGCTATCTCTGCGGTCTTGCGCCTCTGGCGGACGATGCGGACCTCAACCACAGCTCCCAGCTCTGCGCCATCATCGAGTATCGCATGGGCCATTTGGATCATTTTCCACCGAGTGATGCCCCCTGCTACACCACCGAGGGCGCCAATGCCGCCGGTTCCTCGGACCTGGCCCTGGGCACATCCAGCCCCGCATCTTCAGTGGATCTCTTCATGGACGACAGGGGGGTGCAGAGCCTGGGCCACAGGCGATGGATCATCAACCCCAGCTACGGTCCTGCGGGAGTGGGTCATGCAGGAACGGCCACCTGTCTCTATGTCTTCTCCTGGTCCAACTCCGGACCCACACCGGACTTCGTCGCCTGGCCCAACCAGGGCTTCACACCAATCTCCGTGATGCCCCACACATGGTCCTTCTCCTCGGGAACCTACGGCATTTCCACCAACACCACGGTGACGGTCACCAGGCTCTCCGACAACCAGACATTGGACGTGACCACGTCCGTGCCGCCCACGGGCTACGGACAGCCGGCTATCGCCTTCACCCCGTCAGGATGGTCGCCCCAGGCCGACGAAACCTACGAAGTCAGCATCTCCGGTCTGGGAGGCGGCCAGACCGTGGTCTACCAGGTCAAGCCCGTCCAGTGCCAGTAACCCAATCCTTATAGAAACATCCCTTGTCAGACCATGACAAGATATGACAACCAATCCTGGGTCGCCACCTGTCAGTCTTGGCAGCCCCAGAGGAGGAAACGGCAGTCCTCGGTGCAACGCAGCGT
>CAZIJS010000189.1:0-9303 GCA_964539505.1 uncultured Myxococcales bacterium | reverse complement strand
GCTTCTACAAGGGGCCCTTCGTGGCCACCACCAGTGAGCTTCCGTTGGTTGGTGCCTTGGAGACCGACCTGCCCGACATTCCTTTCCACGATACGGTCTCGGTGGTGGCGGGGACCGAGTACCGCTTCGCCCTGCCACGGACCATGACCCTTTCTTTGCGCGGCGGCCTGGGATTCGACAGCAGCCCCCTGCCGTTGCAGCACGGCAGGACCAACATGCTCGACGGCCACAAGGTCTCGGCCTCCTTGGGCCTTGGCCTGGACCTGGGTCGGGTGGTGGGGCGCAGGATCCGTCTCGACGCCCATGCCCGGGCCACGGTTCTCATTCCCAGGACCATGGACAAGCGACTCTTCATGCCCGACGAACAATGCCCGGCTCCCCCGCCTGGAACCGTGGATCCAGACGACTACCTGCTCGACGAACGGCCCTGTGACCGGACGGATCCCGACAGTCTCGGGTTCCAGACATCCAATCCCGGCTACCCGACGCTGCGCAGCAGCGGGTTCGTCCTCTCGGGCGGCGTTTCCCTCGAGGTGGAGCTGTGATGCCCCGGGGCGTGAGATGGACGGCACTGGCTGGCCTGGCCACAGGGATCGTCGTCCTGCTGTCGGGAGGGACCCTCCATGCAGCCCCCACGGACCTGTTCGGCTTGGATCCTCGGAACATCGGTGCGGCCGGTGCCACCGAGGGGTTCACCAGGGGGTGGTCGGCTGCCTGTGGAAATCCGGCCCTCACGGCGGAAACCAAGCATGTCTCGGTGGGTATGGCGTACAGTTTCGGCCGTCCCGATCTGCAGATCGACGGGGCTGATGCAAAGGTCATGGACATCCGGGGTGTTTCCTTTGGGATGACCCTGCCGTTCCAGTTGCCCCAGGGCCTCAGGTTGGGCTTGGGCGTCACCGGCTACGTGCCCGATCAGTTCCTGGCGCGGGTGCAGCTCGTGCCACCCTACGAGCCGCGGTTCCTGTTCCTGGACAACCCGCCCGACAGGCTCGTGATGACCGCGGTGGCGGGGCTCAAGGTCTGGCGGCTGCTGTCTCTTGGAATCGGGGCCACTATTTTGGCGGATGCATCGGGGGAAGGGGTCCGATACCAGGTGGATACCAAGGGGGGCTCGAAGCAGGGAAATGCCTCCATGGACCTGACATTGCCCATGCGGGTGGCTCCCGTGGCTGGGCTGTTTTTCGGACCCATCCATGGCTTCATGGCTGCGGTCACCTATCGCGGCCAGTTGGACCTGCGGTTTGCCCTGGACGTGGTCGCCGATGTGGACGTGGCCGGCGTAGTCACCGGCGATACCATCATCTCCATGCATGCGGTGAATCATTTCACTCCCCACCGCCTCCTGGGCGCGGCGGCCTATCGATGGCGGGGCTTGCTCGTGGCGGCATCGGTGGCATGGCTGGCCTGGTCTCGGTTCAACAAGGCGATTCCAGACCTGGCCATGCACATGGACCTCGGGTTGGTGCCTCCCCTCATCGAGTCGAACCATCCGCAGGGAGCCTTTCACGACACCCTGGCCCTCCGGGTGGGGGGCAGATATCGGTTCCAGATCAACCAGGGGCGGCGGCGATTGGACCTGCGGCTCGGATACGGATGGGTGCCCACACCGGTTTCGGCCCAGACCGGCCTGTCGGCGCTGCTGGACAACGATCGCCACGTTTTCGCTTTTGGTCTGGGACTGGATCTGGGACGGATCGCACCGTCGGTTCCCTGGTGGCTGCGTCTGGATCTGGCCTTCCAGTATCATTTTCTCGTGGAGCGCAGAGACGAGCGGACCCTGCGTTGGGGCGGCTTGATGGGTGGGATCCGGTACGGAGGGAACCTGTATCATCTGTCTTTGGGCTGTTCGGTGAGGTTTTGAGATGAAGAGGCCTGGGCTAGGCGCACGGGCGCAGGGAGGTTTGCCGGTTTTGCTGTCCAGTGTTGCGTTCCGAGGTTTCGTGGCCGTGGCCTTGCTCCTGGGGTTGGGCCTGATCCCCACGGGTTGTGGACTGGCTCGACAGCCCGACGTCACGGGAGCCAGGTATGCCACGGGCGTGGCCCCCTGGCAGGACCAGGGGCCCCTCGACATGTGCATCGGACCCCACCGGGTCGGTCCTCCTGGAACGGACCTGGGTGGGTTTTGCGTCCCCAAGGGAACCGTTGCCGCCTTGCCGACCTGCGGGAGCGATGCGGACTGCAACAGCCGGGAATATTGTGTCTGCGGTCATTGCATGGTCAAGTATTGTACTGGGAACGACGAGTGCGGACCAGACGGACGCTGCGATTTTTCGGCGAATCGCTGCATCCAGCCCTGCCGAACAGACTGCGATTGTGACGGGCCCAACGCCCGATGTGACATCGGGATGTGTCAGCAGATGTGTCTCGTCAATGCCGAGTGCCAGACCGGGGAGATCTGTTCGTTGAGTAGGGCCCGTTGCATGACCGTGCCCTGCCGTTCGGACGCGGACTGCTTCGAGGACGAAGAATGCATGGTGCAGCGTGAGCCCAGGCACGTCTCCTCGCCGAGCGTCCTGCCAGGCCGGGACGGCTTCAAGATTTTTTTGGCCATGGATCATTACGGCCAGGAGCGGATCTACGGCGGCGAGGGAAATTTGGAAGGCGTCAATCTCGTGGCCCACAGCCTGCTGGCTCCTCCCGACTGCCAGCAGCAGAGCAATTGCATCGACTATCACGATCCCACGGTGATAGACCTTGGTGGACGGTACGTGATGTACTACGTCAAGACTCGCTTTTACTATGATTCGGCCAATCCCGCGGAATGTGGCAACACGATTTGTGAGTTGGGCGAGGACCGGATCCCCGGCTGCTGGACGGACTGCCCGACTCTGGGGATTTTCCGGGCGGAGAGTGACGACGGCCTGGATTGGACCGATTCAGACGAGCCCGTATTGGTCCCCTATTACGATTGGGAGGAAGGCAGGGTGGCTTCGCCAAATGCCTTGGTGGACCTGGACGGCAGGATTCGCCTTTACTACGAGGCGGGTTTCGGCCGGGCCATCGCCCTGGCTGTCAGTCTCGACGCCGAGGGCAGGGATTTCGGCGACCCCAGTGGAGATCCTGCCTCTGCAACGGAGGGCGTCCGCCGGGTGGTGCTCACGCCGGATGCATTGTCCTCACCGGAATTCTGGCGGGACGTGAGCCTGGTTCGGCGGCCGCGCGTTTTGTTGGACGAAGACTTCGAAGGACGATTGTTCTATCGGATGTGGGTATCGGCTTTTGGCGAGGAATCCGGTGAGGGCTCCTCTTTCGGCCAGGTGGAGCAGATTCCGGCGAACTACAGCATTGGATATGCCGGGTCACAGGACGGCATCCACTGGGAAGTTTGGCCGTACAACCCCGTGTTCGATCGGGTCGTCCCGAACAGTTTTTTGAATCATGCGTCCGAAGTGGGTGCCCTGGTGTTCCACTGGGGGACTGGGTATGTACTCCTGTACGAGAGCACGGACCGCGAGGAGACGTCCTGGGACAACGTGGGTTTTGCCGTCAACCCACCACAGCTTCCTCGATGATGCATTCGGTGCGGTGAGAAAACGATCGCCGTGACACAACGGGTGCTGTAAGCCACACCGGACCGGTCCTGGGAGGCCGGTCTGGAGGAGGAAAGACAACGATGCGCAAGACATTGATGGCAGTGATGGTGGTGGCAGCCTGGGCCTCGCAGGTTTCCTGCGGACACAAGGCGGGCAAGCAGACCAGGTCGCGTCCCCTGCCGGCAACCTGCCGCAAACTCGTGGTTCGCCACCAGCATTGTCTCGACGCCCTTGCCGTGGTGGCCAAGGAGCGGGGCACGGACCTGCTCGTGCGGACCATGACGAACCTGTCTGCCGAGGAACGCGTCACGTTGCGCAATGAACTGGCAGCCAAGCTGGAACGGGACAAGGCCGATTTTCGAAAACTGCTCGCCAGGTCCGTCAAGGATGAGTTTCCCGCATGGTGTGCTTCCGCCGCCGCTTCCAGCAAGGGCCGGACCCTGGTGTCTGCCATGAAGGCCTGTCTCGGCAAGCCGGACTGCCAGACCTATGCGGCATGCATCGGGGGAGTCTTGCGGCGTCTCGCGGCTGCGTCGGGTCCGTTGCCCCAGGCGCGCCCTGCTCCTGGTTCATTGGGTTCGGGGGCCGGCACCAGGGACGCCACGGACGGGGCACCTCCTGCTGCGAGAGCAGGGGCTCGAGATGCCGCCAAGGCGCCGGGTGCCGCCCAGGCAGGATCGGCAGAGAAAAAACCGGATCCGGCCCAGAGCCCGACGGCTCCGGGGATGGACGCGACGTGGCCCAGGGCCGGCGCAGTGCAGGGAGGTGCCGAGACTCCATCGAGGCCTCGGCGTGGAGCCGCCAGGCCCTCGGCCCGCAAGGAGAAAGCGCAGTAGGGTAGGTTGGTTCAGGAGATGGTCTGGTCCAGGATGCGGCGAACCGACCGGGCCGCGCAGAGGGTTGCCGCACCCACAGTGGCTTTTTCACCAATGGCAGCCAGGGAGAGTTTTCCGAAGCTGGTCTCGACGGACCAGACCGAAATGGGCCAGCCCTGAGGTTTTTCCACGGGAATGTTGCGCTCCAACAGGGGAGAGATGGCGGCCATCTCCTCGGGATCCACCAGGGGACTCGATGCCGCGACCATGAGTCCCTGGTCATCGCTGAGCACGAGGCCCAGCAGCCCGAATCGTTCCATGATGGATTCGAGCAGGTAGTCGAGAGCCTGCTGCGCCGTTCCACTGCGCCTTTTCCTTCGATCGATTTTGGGTTGGAAACCGTTTCTGTGATTTGTGGTCATGGTGATTGCCTCCGCTTATATTTGCTTACATCATACTACATTCGTCTGATTGGGCAAGATTTTTTTCTGGATGATTTTCCAGACCTGTTTCTCCAAGGCCTGGTTGGGGACGATGGAACAGCCCACCACCGATTGCCCCACTGGTCAGGACTGTCTGTTGCGGCAGCCTTTTTCGCACCAGGCACAGAGAGGATTCGTGCAAGCAAGGTTCCAGCCTTGCTCCTGGCTGCTGTTCGATGTGTTCGTCCACTTGACCTGGCGTCGCTATGAGGCAGCCTTGGTCTTGTCGGAAAGCGGTGTGCAGAGCCGGTCGGAGCGCCGTGATTTCGTGCAGGGCTACGGCCTGACCCTGTCCTTTCACTTTTGGCCCCATGTGGATGTGCGCATTCGCTACTCGTATCGGCGCCAAAATTCGAACTTTACGCAACTCGACTCTGGGATCGAGGAAAACTATTCACGGCACCAGGCCCTGGCCGGTGTGCGCTATGCATTGTAGTGTATCCAGCATTCCCGGGCCGGTTCTCTCCCTGTCTCGATGACTGTCTCTATGCGCTTGTGTTTGCTGCATTGCGTTGTATCCTAGAAAGAATACGAGATAGGTGGAATTTATTGTAATTCGAGGTGTGCCATGTCGTTTCGATTTCTTGTTCGTTGGTTCCTGGGGGCGTCCATGGTTGCAGTGGTGGCTCTGGTTGGGTGGAGTTGCGGAGTCGGCGGTCCAGGGACCGCCAAAGATTCGGGAGTCCTGGACAGCGGGCCGGACGTGGATGCTGCGCCCCCCAGCGTTCGGACCATGGAGCCCCAGACTCTGCGCTACGATGAAATCCCGGTGGAGCGCGGACAAAAGTTCGTGGACTTACGGCCCAAGACCGACTGGGAGAACGGCCACGTCCCGAGGGCCATCGATGTTCCCATGGCGGATCTGTGGGACGGATCGGCATTGGTGTCCGGAGGGGCCTGTCTTCTCGCCGTGGCGCCGGTCCTGGACAGGCGTCTCGTCTTGTACGGGACGGGTCAGGACGATGACCAGGTCAGGGCCCTGGCACAGGCTGTCTTGGGGCTCGGCTATACGGATGTCTGGGTGCTCCACGGAGGCATGGCTGCCTGGCGATCCGCCCATTTCTACGAGGATATCGAACTGGACGGCCTCAGGTCCGACCACTACGATCCCATTCCCGCCGGTGATCGGATCATCGATGCCATGAGTTCGGCCACATACGTGGAAGGCCACATCCCAGGCGCCTTGAACCTGGATGCGAATCTTATCTGGGATTCGGGGTCGGAGCAGCCCATCGATGGGGGGCAGGCACTCGAAGACCTGGTGGGTTGTGATATTTCGAATGTGATCTTCTACTGTGTCAATGCGGCCTGCCATGCCAGCACCGTGTCTTGCTGGGTGGCCGAAGGGATGGATTGTTTTTCCCAGACCCGCATCCTGCATTTCGCAGCGGGCACGGAAGGCTGGAGGGGCGCCGGTCTTCCCTTGAGTTGTGGCGACCAGCCCGATGGTACTGCCTGTCCGTGACCTGTCCGGCCGGGTGCCCCTGGTTCTCACCGGCGTGAATGCCCTGAGTCGTGTTTCATGACATGGTCATGACTGGAAGCAGGGCCTGCTGATTTGGCTTCAGCCGTCGTTCCTCGCCGTTGTAGTCAGGGGCAATGACGGGGCAGACTACATTTTGCCGTCAGACGGTCACAAGGGGAACGTCCAAGACAGGCCCACCAAGGCGCCGAGGCTGGCGTCGGTGACGTCGAGGGGGACGAGGCGGACCCACATGCGTTTTTTGACGTGCCAGCTGAGTTCGACCAGGCGCAGGTTCCAGCCGTAGGATTCATTGTAACAGTCATTTTTGTCAGCACAGGGAACATAAGACAGGGCCAACGAGTGGCTCATCTCGAAGCTGCTTCGTACGATGCTCGTCATCCCGACGCGCAGTCCGACACGGACCGGGTGGGGCTGGTATTTTGCAGCCTCGCTCCAGCTCCTGTCTTCCGTTTGGGCCGGCAACACCAGGCCCAGTCCCAGGTCCAATGCAATCCGGAAACGATACCAGACCAGGCCGACATCGGTGACGACCACGAACATCGGAGTATACGATCTGATATCGAATCCAGTGAGGCTTTCTGTCACGAAAGACAAGCCGGTCGCAGTGTTCTTCTTTTTTTGCGGACGGGGCGAAAAGCTCGATTGCTGGAGGCATTCTTTCCCGGCGCGATGCAGCCAATGGTCCAAGGCATTGCGGCTGGTGGCATCCCAGTCAGCGGGAGCCCTCGACGAGAGTCTTTCGATATCGTGACATTGGAGCCTGGGCAGGAGTGTCACCAAGGCAGCCTGGCGGACTCGCTCGTTGGGTTCCGTGGCCAGCAGGCGCTTCAGGAACGTGGCGGTCTTGGCACTGGGACAAGATGCGGCGGACTGAATTGCTTCCAGGCGCTCTTTTATGTTCTTTGTGTCGGGAGTCTGGGTGCGTGAAGCAGCGTTGCTCGTGAGGTGATCGATCCTGCAGGCGGTCATCGCGATTTTCTTTGGGGAATGAGCACAGCCGACCAGGACGAGATCCAAGAGCACGACGAGCCATGCCGACGACAGGAAACCAGGAAAACCGGACCAGGCTGGATTGAGACGATTCCACGCAGTCCAAAGAGTTGTTTCTGGTCGGTGCATCTCGAACCCTTCAAAACTCCCAGAGGAGGCCGACGTCGAACGTGATGAATCCAGCCCCCAACAAAAATGATTGGACCCTTGTGGGAGAGACATGCAGCCACAGCCCTTTGTAAATCCGAACCCAGGCTTCCACGAGGCTTGCCGTGGCCCAGGGCGCGACGAAAAGTCCATCGTCATCATCCACGTCGAAAAACGCTCCCAGGGTGGCACCCAGCCCGATGGCATGGGATATTCGAAACCGGGAATTGCGAAAGGAATAGAAACGGACTCCGAATTGGGCCGAGACGTAGCTTATGCTCTGGCTCTGAATCGACAGGTGGGCCGCGATCCGTTTCCATCGCCATGCCAGGCGCATCCCTGGAAGCCAGAGCGAGAAACCAGGAGAGACTTTCCGGAAGTCCATATCCAGCCAGGAAAACGAACCGAACAGTTCCATGGAAAAATGCCATCGGGGTCTTTGGGGAGGCTGCGCCGCGAAGGGGTGTCGTTTGTCGTACAATGCCATCAACTCCGGGGCGCTGCGCGCCTCGGCATCATTGGGTGGGCCCATGTGGAAGGCCAGCCAGAGCAAGAGCGCCCTGTTGCGCAGGGATGGGTCGCTGGTGGTCTTCAAGACCTGGTTGAGCGTCCGGCGAATTTCCCATTTGGTGGCGGGCTGCCCCTGTCGTGACTGGTTCGTTTCGAGGAGACGCTCCAGGCCGGTCAGAATATGTTTGATGTTGCGTCTTTCGTGGAGAGCATGTGATGTCGACCGATGAGCCTGTCTGGTCCTGGGGCTGTCGTGCGAATGCTGCAACGTCGAAATATAGGTGAGTTCCGTCTTCAGCCAGTCGTCGGCCAGGTCGGCATCGGCAAGTCCATGCCCCATGGTTCGGGCGCGGGGGGACGTTTTCGAGACGATGTGTCTTGTTCGTCGTCCAGCAGGCCTTCGACCATGCGCCGGTCCTTGGATGTCTCGCAGGATGCGCCGAATGATTGCTCTGTCGCTCGACAGTTCTTTCTCCGGTGCAGATTCCCGCGCCGTCACGGTCCCGCTCGGTAACGAAACGAAGAGAAAGACAAAGACGGCGCCCATGCTCATCTTCATCGTCCAGACAAAGGGCCCGTTGGGCGCGACAGGCTCGATGGCAGCATTGGTCCCTGTCACTGGTGCTCTGGATGTGCGCCCAATCATGGCCCGCCTTTGTCTGATGCAATCCTGGCTTCGTGACCGCTTTTTCGAATGATAGGTCTGCGCACTTTTGCTGTCAAACGGGGACTGAGCTGACCGTTGATCACTTTTTTTGCCGTTGAAGGCGTGAGATGGAGAGCTTGGGAGGGGGGTGAGAAGAGTCAATCCAATCGAACAAGCGGAGGGCGGGAGGTATGAGGGAAGAACGGACGAGTTTTCGAGTGGGCGGATAGACAGCGAAGAGTCGAAGAGTCGCAGGATTTGTCGGCCGATGGCGATATAGGATAGTCTGGGTCAGAAAAACCTGTCCATTGACAGAAACTTCGGAAACATGATAGCCTCTTTTTTGGAGACAATACACGAGGAACAGTTGGTGTGGGTTTTGAAGCGGCCTCGAGGTCCCCGTGCGGATGCCCGCGACGCGATGGACAGAGGGCTCGCCGTCAGACCCTGGGACGAACCGGCAGATGCCATAGCAACGCAGGTGTACAATGATCGTTTTCGTCTTGAGTCTGTTCCTTGCCGTCCCCCCCCCCGGTCGTGACCGGCGGCCTGGCGCTGCGCCGACGAGCCAGGCGAGCGCGGGTCGCGGCCGTCCTGGCGCAAATGCAGGATGATGTCCGGGGGGCTTGGAGGTCGCAGATGTCCGGCACGGCGCAGCGGGTATTTGGGCTTGCGGCCGGGGGAGGAGCGG
>CAZIJS010000188.1:0-9338 GCA_964539505.1 uncultured Myxococcales bacterium | reverse complement strand
CAGCTCACGGCCGAGGAGGCCGCGGCTCTAAGATCACAATCTGTGACCTTAAAGAGCGGCCGGGGCCAGCACCGCAAGTACCTGCCCTACGCCTTCACCGAGCAGGGCGTGGCCATGCTCTCCAGCGTGCTGCGCAGTCCGCGCGCTGTCCAGGTCAACATCCAGATCATGCGTACCTTCGTCAACCTGCGCCGGATGCTGGCCACCCACGAGGAGCTCGCCCGCAAGCTGGCCGCCCTGGAGCGCAAGTACGACCACCAGTTCAAGCTCGTCTTCGACGCCATCCGCGAGCTGATGACGCCGCCCGAGCCGAAGGAGAAGCGGCGTATCGGGTTCGGGCCGGGGGAGGATGGGTGATGGGGAGAGATTGGCACTCTTCCACGCTCGGACGTGTCCTGTCCTTCGCGAATGGCAAGACCAGCCCGGAGCGGCGCGATGGCTTACCGCATCCCGTCTATGGTTCGAACGGGTTGATTGGCTTCGCAGAGCAAACGAATGCGGGAGCAGACACGATCATCATCGGTCGAGTGGGTAGCTATTGTGGCTCGCTACATTTCAGCAAGAAGCCATGCTGGGTCACTGACAACGCGATTCGCGCAACGCCGCAAGACAGGAATGATGCGAGGTACCTCTCTTTTATTTGCTAACGCAACTTGACTTGAATCGTTGGCGAGCCGGGTCTGGTCAACCCCTTCTCAACCAGAGCATCTTGTCCGGAATCCAGACGTTGGTTGCGCCGCCGGCCGAACAACGCGCCATAGCCCACATCCTCGGCACGCTCGACGACAAGATCGAGCTGAACCGGCGGATGAGCCAGACCATCGAGGCCATGGCCCGGGCGCTCTTCAAGTCCTGGTTCGTGGACTTCGACCCCGTGCGCGCCAAGGCCGAGGGCCGGCAGCCCGAGGGCATGGACGCCGAGACCGCGGCGCTCTTCCCGGACCGGTTCGAGGACTCGGAGATGGGCCCGATCCCGAGGGGGTGGCGAGTCGCGCCGCTAGAGGAGATCGCGTCTGTGAGGGGCGGCAAACAACTACCCACGGCAGATCGCTCCTGTGTCAGGATAGTTGTCGGGTAAGCTTGAGGCGGGCGCGAGGCGCTGGCCAAGCGGTTCAAGGACCCGGCGGATCCGCTGAAGATCGTCATCGTGCGCGACATGTGGCTGGCGGGCTTCGACGCGCCGTGCCTGCACACGATGTACATCGACAAGCCCATGCGCGGCCATGGCCTCATGCAGGCCATCGCGCGCGTCAACCGCGTGTTCAAGGACAAGCCCGGAGGCCTCGTGGTGGATTACCTGGGGCTGGCGGCGGAGCTGAAGAGCGCGCTGGCAAACTACACCGACAGCGGCGGCGTCGGAAGGACGGCGATCGACCAGGAGGAGGCGGTCGCCGCGATGATCGAGAAGTACCAGATCTGCCGCAGCATTCTCCACGGCTTCGACTGGTCCCGGTGGCTCGATGGCACGCCGGCAGAGCGCCTGTCGCTCCTGCCCGCGGCGCAAGAGCACGTGCTCGCCCAGGACGACGGTAGGGAGCGGCTGCTCAAGAGCGTTGACCGACCTGTGAACGGGCGACGATCGAGGACAATCCAGCCACCTCATCACCACCGGGCTGCTCGGGTCTCTTCGCTGGTGGTTCGAGGTCATCAACCCGCATGGCAGAGAGCGTCCATGGCCGAGTGTGCAGGATGATCGGTGTTTTTTTGACCGTTCCACACATTTTCTTTAGGGATTTTGGCCGGTGCAGACAGAGGGATTGCGCCAAGACCAAATTGGGCCTACTCTCACCCGCAAGTCGGCTGAACCATGCATCAGTCCCTTATTCCATCGGCCGGCCAAGGGCATCGTATCACATCGGAGACTCACCAGATTGGAGACATGAAGAAAAGCATGGGTCGGACGAATCGAAATGTGCAAAAGGCATCTGGAAGCCGCCATGGACCATGCCATACGCTGGTCATCGCCGCTCTCCTGGGACTCGCTTTCACCGTCCCCCTGGTCGCGTCTGGTGGTTGTGATCACAGGTCCAAGAATCACGCCCGCAAGGAGCGCGGGAAGGCAGCGGTACCGAATCCCCTGGAGCATCCCGCAGAATTTTGCTTTACCACCTGTGCGAGACGGACATACTGCCGGCTGGGCAAACCCGAAGGCAAAGAGCAGCTTTCTCTGTTTGCCAAAGAAAAGGCGCGCTGCATCCAGGGCTGCATTCGCTGGATGAAAGGCCATCCGTTCGATGCACTGGCCTACCACGGGTGCTATCGAAAAAAGACATGTTCCCACATGACGGCCTGCCTGGCCGAAACCAGGAGACTCCTGCAGGCTGCCGCCGACCCGGACAGGAAGAGACAGTGCCTCTCTCTGTGCGTGGACTTCGGTCAATGCAATGCATCGGAAAGGCGGTGTATGGAACGATGTAAAGCCCCGGACCTGGCCATCTACCGGGCGATGGAACATTGTGAGAACCGGTCTTGCCCGGCTGTGCGTGACTGCGTCCTCCAGTATGTCCCTGCGCTCCAACCGACGAAATCAGGTCCCCAGCGAAGCCCCCATTTCGTCGGTTCGTCGGCCATGGAGACATCACGACCCGCAGCCAACGACCAGGGCGGAAAGGGCCCCTCGCCCCAGCGAGCGCATCCCTGAAAGGTTGAGGAGACATGGCGGACTTGATCAAGAAATACCGGAGTTGGACCATCAAACGAAGGCTGCGCCGTGAGGCATCCTATTTACTGGGAGAAACCAGGCGCATCATCGACATCCTGGCAGGCTCCGAATCCCTGCCCGAAAGCCTCGCACCCACCATCTGGTTCCGCATCAAAAAGTGGCTCAAGATCATCTTGACCCTGGGTCTCTCCTTGGCTTTTGCGACCTGGTACCGGCGTCGGCATCATTTGAGCGAGGAACAGATCGCCTCTCTGGACAGCGCGGTGTCGAAGCTGCAACGGGCCCTGGAAAAAGGCCGGACGAAAAAGATCACCCAAGCCCTGGAAGAACTCGATCGGGCCCTGGACTCGGAAGTGCGCCACGCAAGAAAATCCACGATTCGAGAATACGCCGAATCTCTGGGACTGGCTGTGTTCGTGGCATTACTCCTGCGAGCTTTCGTGGTCGAGGCGTTCGAAATTCCATCGGGCTCCATGCTTCCCACCCTGGAAATCGGTGACCATATTTTCGTCAACAAATTCGCTTACGGCCTTCGCGTGCCATTCACCAAGCATCCACCCAGAAAATTCTTTCACTGGGGGCGTCCGAAACGCGGTGAAGTCATCGTGTTCATCAACAACAAGAACGTGGACCACGACTTCATCAAACGCGTCATCGCAGTGGGGGGAGACGAAGTCAAAGTGGAAGACGGCATCATTTTTCTCAAACGTGGCGGCAAGGGCCCATGGAAACCTGTCACGAGACGCAGGCTGAAGAGCGCCTGTCGGTATCAGGATCTGGAAGGATCGAACTGGGTGGTTCGGGAGGACTGTGACTTCTGGCTGGAAACCCTGGGAGGACACAGCTATCGCACCATTGTGGACCGGGATCGAGAAAACCGGGACTACCCCCCAATGGACCTCTACGAGGCGGCATCTCTGCCCATCGGGTCCCTCCGACTGAGCGCACTGCAGTTTTACAACCCATACAAGGTGCCGAAAAATCATTATTTCGTCATGGGGGACAATCGCACCAACAGCGGTGACAGCCGTTATCCAAACGAGGTAGGCTTCGTCCCCCTCGACTTTGTCAAAGGAAAGGCCCTGGTGGTTTGGTCATCCTGGGGACCACACGTGCGATGGTCACGAATCGGCCATGTCATACGCTAAGCCCAATGCCCCAATACAAAAAATGCAAAGCATCGGTCAGACGGCCTATCCCAAAAAACAAAAAACACTGCTATCGTAGAAACACAAAGATGAGACAAACACCCGCAACGCAAGGAGTCGTCCCATGAAAGCCTTGATGAAGAAACGGAGCCGAAAAGGGCAAGGCATGACCGAGTATATCATCATCGTGGCGCTCATCGCCATCGCGGCCATTGGTATCATCACCCTGTTCGGCAACAACATCCGCGCCCTCTTTGGTGCTGCTTCGGATGCCACAGCCGGCGAAACGAACGTGACGCCGCAGACACAGAAGGCGAAAGTCAACTTGATGAAGGGAAAGAGCCTGAAGAATTTCGGACAGATGAACGCTCCGTAGGACAGAGAGGCCCTGGGAGGCGCTCTCTTTCCAGAAACGAAATCATCGAGCATTGCATCGTCTCCTGGCGATACCATCGTCCCATCCCCTGGCCCACATCCTGTTGGTGGTGGTGTGCCTCGCAGCGGCATGGACCGATGTCCGCGAACAGGTTATCTCTGATCTCGTCACGGTGCCCGGCATGATCCTCGGACTCCTGATCGCCCTGGCCACGGATGGAACCCAGGGACTTCAGGCAGCCGCCCTCGGTGCAGTCGCCGGCTTCGTCATCTTCGGCATCCTGAACCTGGCAGGGCTCATGGCATCGGGCGACACCTTCCTGATGACAGCAGCGGGATCCTTGCTCGGAGTGCCGTCGGTGTTCACGGCCATGGTGTTGGCCACGGTCTTCGGCGTGATCGTCGCGGGGATCTGGGTCCTGGCCAAGGGGCAATGGCGCCGGGTCTTGGGAAACTTCAAGCTGCTGGGAAAAAAAATGGTCCGCGGCAGCAGGAATCGAGACCACATGGAGCCCACGCCCTTTCCCTTCGGGGTCGCCATTGCCCTGGGCAGCATCTATACCGTTGCCGCTGCGTACCTCCCCGTTCTCGGCGCTCCCCTGCCTTGAATCGGAGGAACCTTACTCGTCCCAGATAATGGAAGCGAGACGCGGATTGACCTGGCGCAGTTCCCGTCGAGGATACACGAGCCTCGTCACGTTCTGGGGATAGATCACGTCGGCGTTGACGCGCTTGAGGTAGTAATCGGGCCGGCGAACCTTCGGCTCCACGGTCCAGGTGGACCGGTCGTCTGGGTTGAAATAGACGCTGGCCACCTTGATGTTGTCCATGTCGAGATTCCGGCGCAAGGCTCCCTTGAGTTTGGTGATCACGTCATTGACCATTCTACCAGACCTGAAGGTGGTATCTATGATGAGCAACTTGTGCTCTGGACTGATACGCTCTTCGAGGTACCGGATACCGATCACGTTCACCTTGTAACTCAGGTGACTCCTGGTGGTGTTGATGGCCACGTGATCGAGATGCGGCACGTCGAGATCGAATCGACGACGCACGAACTTGTAGACTTCATGGACCGGCAGTCCGGCTGAGACTCCTCCCGGCCAAAGAGCAATGAGAAAGTCCGGTCTGAACTGGTCATCCAAACTGATGTTGATGCCGAGCTTGAGGGCGTCGAGCAGCAACTGTCGTGCGGAAACGTACAGATAGGGCCCATCCACTGCGACGTCTTCTATGGCAAAGGGTTCATTGGCGCGTACGATCCGCCAGACGTCCTCGTCCTTGTCCCGGACCATGGCGTCGGCTGGGTCCTCTGGATCATAGAGATCTGCCAACTCGTGAGGGTAGTCGATCCAGACGTCACCAGGAATCTCTTCGAGAAACACATGGGGGAGTTCGTGCCATCGGTAGGCACTGGGTTTGGCATGAATGGTGGCCACGACGATCTTTTCGGGAGCATTCGCCCTCGCCTGTCTCCTGATGGTCTCCACGATTTTCTGGATGGTTCGCCCCGACTCGTACACATCGTCCAAAATGAGCAACCCGTCCTCGGGGCAGATCACCTTGCTGACATGCTCGAGTCCCTTGACCACGACCTCGCCCTGCTGTCCCACCCCTTGATACGACTCCGTGGCGATGGTGGTATGATTCATCCACCAACCCTGGGCCTTGAAATACGCGTCTACCCCGAGGCCCACCGGAGTTCCCCCCCGCCAAATGGAAATTGCGTGCTTGGGTCGAAACCCTGTCTCGAAGATCTTTTTGCCCAACTGGAAACTGCCAAGCAAAAACTCCTCTGGATCGATGTGCCTCATGCGAACCATAGATAACTCCTCGTTGTCGCCCTGGAGCATTCACGATTTGGGCTTGGGCCTGCGGATCCAGAGCCCCAACTTCGCCTTCATGCCCAGGCTCTTGAGCACCTTGCGCACCTCGCTCAACCTGGTCTTGGCCGGGACCAACATGTCGAGACGATAGAAGGCAGGAACATAGACCTCGTCGATGTCTACGTCCAGGCCTCCCAACAAATAACGAATCGAAAGGTTGTCTGTGCCATACCGAAAGAAAATCGTGATCCCCCAACGGATCCGAAATCCGCGTGAAAAGTCCTCTTCCAGGGGAAAGGGGCCCATCCAGCCCACCGCCTCCGGCCTGCTATCCACAACGGCTCTGGCAAGGCTCGAAAGCAATCCCCGCGCCCGTTTCCTGATGTCTCGAACCGTCTGATCCAGCCGGGTCAGATCCTCCACGCGGCCGGCCTGCAGCGTCACCGACAGCTTGGCGTAGGGCCGTCTTCCAGACAGAGGATCCGCCTGAAAGGCAAGAAACACCTTGCTTTCGACGGCATGAATCATCTCTGCCCGATCAACGGCCACGGGCACCTTGACGCGAACCACCTTGTGGGTCGGTCTCGTCCTGGCCAAGGCGATCCAATGTCGGATCCATTGTTTGGCCTCTTCAGACAACCTCAGGGAATGGGAGTTTGTTTTAGCCAGGCCGCAGCTCGAGTTCAAAAACACCGTGGTGCTCCCACCTGCGCCGAAGAGATCGAGCCGCCACTTTGGTGGGCAGGTACGAAACTCCGGGTCGGAGGCTGAATCCAGGATCGAAGCGGCTCGTCTCAAGTCCCGCAGGTCTGATGAATAGTATCCATACACGAAAGGAACATATGACCGGGGCCCCCTTTCCATGGGCCAGACGAGCAGCCCCCGCCAAGAGCGGCCTGACAATGCATGTTTTCCGCCTCCGTCTCGAACCGGCGCTGTCCCCAACACTCCCCGGACATGTGTCACAGGCTCGCTATAGGGATTTTCCTTGGGAGGGTCGAGACAATTTTTGCACCCTGCCCCCGAAAACACCAAGGGTGCGCCCACTCCCATGGGCAATAGGGCGAGCAGAGTTCCACTCACCAGGGAGCGTCCCAAAGAGCCTGCCCTGGCCGTCGCAGCCTCGGAAATTGACAGACCGAGCCACCCTGATAGGATTGAGTGAGCAATCGAACAAAGGATTTTCACGATGAAAGAACGCCTCCTCCTCGTAGACGACGAAGACGACATCCTGGACTTTCTGGAACGGGTCTTCCGCAAGGAATACATCCTCTATCGAGCCTCGTCGGGCAAAGAGGCCCTGGAGATCATCCAGCGAGAACCCATCGACATCCTCATCACAGATCAAAAAATGCCCGAGATGACGGGGCTCGAGCTTCTCGCCGAGATGCGCAAGGTTTTAGCCGACTACGATCGAATCATAAAGATCCTTCTTTCCGGCTATGCCGACGTACCGGAAATCGTCAAGGCAGTGGAGGAATACCGTATCCACCAGTACATGGTAAAACCAATCAATTCGACAAGGTTGCGCAAAGCCGTAGATGAAGCCAAAAAACGGCGCAACTCCGACGACTGGACATTGACCACGGGCACGGATCCAGAATTCTAAGGCCACAATGTTCGGCAGTCTGACGAGGCCCCGAGCCAGCCGCAAGCCCTTCCCTTTTCACCGACGATGGGACATCATCTCTGCCACAAAAGGATGAAAATGGCTGTGGCCACGATGCCCAGAGCTGCGACGAGAAGCACGGGGATGAGCCATCCAACGGCGGATTTTGTCGACGCCGTCGGCTGTGTGCCGGCAGTCTCTTCGACCTCGGCCAAAGGCTTTTGGCCGCCAGACACAAGTTTTTGTCCCACATCGTGATGTGGCGCTCCAACCTCGTTCAACCTGTCGGATTCCATGGCACCCTGAGTGTTCGAGGAGTCATCGATATGCACCGGTTCCCGGCCCTCGACCGCCACTGCGAGGCAGGCCTCGACCAGGTGCCTTTCCTCTCGAAAATCCTCCCGAAACAGCCCTCTCAGAAAGGACTGGAGTTCCGTTGGGTCGAACTGGTAGCGCGTCAAGAGTTCGTTGAGGTCTTCGGCGAACTCGGCTGCTGTCTGGTACCGGTCTGCTGGTTCCCTGGCCAACGCTTTGAGCACGATGTCATCGAGTTCTTTGGGCACACGTCGGTTGAACTTGGAAGGAGGCGACACGTCTGCATTGCGCACCTTCTCCATGAGATCGAATTCGGAAGTGCCACGAAACAGCTTCTCCGTAGTGAGCATCTCGTGGAGCACGATTCCAGTGGAGAACACGTCTGTCCGGCAATCCAGCGGCATTCCACGAATCTGTTCCGGTGACATGTAACTGAATTTGCCCTTGAGCACTCCGATCTCGCTCGTAAACTTGAGCATGGCCTGAGCGATCCCGAAATCGAGGAGTTTGACCTCCCCATCGTAGGATACCCGAATGTTCGATGGGCTGACGTCCCTGTTGACGATGTTGAGGGCCCTGCCCGTGGGATCGCTGAGATTGTGGGCGTGATGGAGTCCCTCGCAAACCTTGGCCGCAATGAACACGGCGTGTGGGACGGGAATGCGTTTGTTCTGCTCCTGGCAGGTTCGGAGGACCTGGGTGAGATCTTTGCCGCTGATATACTCCATCGCAATGAAATAATGGCCCTGGACCCGACCGATCTCCACTGTACGCACGATGTTGTCGTGGTGGAGCATCACCGCCAACTTACCCTCGCGGACGAACATCTCCACGAACTTGGACTCTTTGGCCAGATTGGGCCGCATGCACTTGATTGCCACCAGTCGATCGGCGGCGTTTCGGGGCCTGGCCCGGTAGACCTCCGCCATTCCTCCCCTGGCGATGAGGCCCATGAGGTAGTACTTGCCGAAAACCTGAGGCTCTTCGGGAGAACCGGGTGGCAATGCTGGCTCATGCTTCGCCATGGATGTCCTTTTCTCTCTCTGTCGGCCGCCTCGCCCGTGGGGTCAGCCGGGCAACCTGGCGTCTGCCAAAAAATAGAAATGTCTTTTCGTTCGATTGCAAGCCATTTTACAACAAGCATTGACTCCAGGGCAAAGAAAAGACTGGTTTGTCTCCACGACGCATCGCAAAACCACGTTGGTTCGAAGCAAAATCATCTATGGTACTATGGCCCCATGAAAAAACTTGGCCTTCTATCGAAACTTGGCCCCATGATGAGACGTCGATGCCTCGACATGCTCCTGCTCGTCCCGATCGTCTCGTTGGTGCTCCCCGCCTGCCAGGGTGGGGACCTGCCGAACTTTACCGTGGCAGGCAGGCCGGCTCGATGGCAGCCCACG
>CAZIJS010000187.1:0-9393 GCA_964539505.1 uncultured Myxococcales bacterium | reverse complement strand
GGGGCCTGGGCCCGGAAACGAGGCAATGGGTGATTCGGAGCCTGCGGGCTGCGGCGAATCGGGAACGTCCCCCAGCCAGGCCCGCTGGTGCCGCATGGTGGGATCTGTCGAGGAGGTTTCCCGGACCTGTCTTCGTGCAACTCTATCTCCGTGGACGCGTGATCTTTACCTACCAATCCGCTCCGAGAATTCCCCTCGAACAGGCGGTCTCGGAAGCCTGCAAAAGACTCGGAAGGGATCCGGAAATCGGGCGTCTCTCCAAGAAGGAACTTCGCGACTCTCGATTCAAGGTGGACCTGACAACGGCCCGGGGCCCCATCCTGACCAGGCCCAAAGTTCTCCTGGCCCTGTCGGTGGTGCCGGGACTCGACGGCATCGGGATCGAAACCTCCCACGGCCGGACCGGGTACATCACTCCCGACGAACTCCTCCGCCGGAACCTGATGACGGGATACCGCCCGTTCAAGTTCGTCGCAGAGTTCAAGGCAGGCCTCCACATCGACGCCGTCTCGAACATTCTGGCTCGTCGCCTGGGTTTGGATCCACCACGATCAGGGCACCTTCCTCCAGGCCGTCTCTTCCGGTTCCGGACCTTTGGATTCGTGGAGGGCATCTCCCTGCCCGAAGGCAGAGAACCTCTGCTCGTCGACGGTGGAATCAGCGGCAAGTCGGGAAGTGACGCGAACACCGGTGCAACGAAGCCACCGGAGACCGGACGCCGAACCGGCGTCCCGCCATCTCACGAAGCAACACATCACGTCTTGGAGGGCACACAGACCCCACCGATGACCGAGGGAAAAAGGAGGCCGCCCCTGGTGGTGATCCGTGGCACCACGGTTCCGCCCCCCCGCCTCTCTCGGCGCAACGTGCTCAAAGCCTGCATAAGGGCGGGGCGCTACATTCTGCGCATGCTCAGCCGGGGCAGGGACCAGGTCACCGTCCGGCTCGTTCGGGAATCGAACGGCACAGTCCACCATCTCACCGAATTCGAACTCATGCCCGGGGCCAGAATATTCGAGCGCAAGTCCCGACTCGAACGCGGACAGTTTCGCTACATCTATTATCCTCTGACCGACAACTATCTCGTCGGCGGCTACAGCCTGCCAAGACATGCCGGGACCACCTACATCCTGGCTCTCCTGGCAGGGCGCCTCAAAAAAGAGCCCCTGGTCTCTCCAAGACAAGTCGAGGAATTCAGGCGGGGTGCGGCCCTGGCCATCGGGTACCTCGCCGACAGGGTGCGCAGAGGACGCTGTCAGGGCCCGGACTATCGCTGCGTGGCTCTGGGCAGGTACACGGATCTCGGGTCCACGGCCCTGCCAGTGGTTGCAGTGATGGAATACATCCGCCAGACAGGAGACCGACGTTTCGAGAGTCTGGGCCGCCAGATGGCCAATTTCCTTCTCTTCATGCAGCAGCCCAGCGGGGAATTTTGTCATATCTTCGACGTGGTAAAAAAGAGGCGCGACTGCAAGACGAAGCTCCTCTATTACTCAGGAGAAGCGGCCCTGGCGCTGGCCATGGCCTACAAGGTCCTTGGAGACAAAGCCTATCTCGATGCGGCAAAATCAGCCCTGGACTACCAGACGGGGCCTTATATCTCACCCCTGACCATGAAATTTCTCTACGGAGAAGATCACTGGACCGCCATTGCAGCCAACGAAATCTGGCCCCACGCGAAAAAGGCCGCATACGCGCGCTTTGCATACGGTTTCGCCGTCTACCAGCAGCGCCAGCAGTTCGTCCCCAACGAGACCTTCGACGACTATGTCGGAGGATACGGCATCACCCCCTTCTTCCCTCCCCACCTGACCCCGGCCGGCTCGCGTACCGAGGCGGCGGTGGCAGCCTACAAACTCAGCCTGGCCAGAGGAGAACCGCGGTACGATATCTTGAATCAGATACGGCTGGCTTTCAGCTATATCATTCGTCACCAGGTGCGCCTGGACAACGCCTACATGTTCGTGGATCCATGGAAGGCCGATGGGGCCATCCGAAAGAGCCCGGTCAAGTACGACGTGCGTATCGACTACATCCAACACACGGTCTCGGCCATGCTCAACGGTCTCGACTTCGTGCCGAAGTGAGCAGGACGACCGCGTCTTCGCCAAGGGAGGTTCGAACATGCGAATTCTGGTCCTTGGTTCCGGCGGCAGAGAGCATGCATTGGCATGGAAAATGGCCCAGGATGGACACCGAGTGATCTGCGCTCCAGGAAACGCCGGCATGGCCGGTGACGTGGAAATCACGGCGGGAGACCTCGGCAACCCGGCACAAATGGCGGACCTGGCCAAAAGACTCGATGCAGACATGACCATGGTGGGGCCTGAGGCCCCTCTCTGCGCAGGGATCGTGGATGAATTCGACAAACAGGGCCTGCCCATCGTTGGCCCCAGGCGCAAGGCGGCCCGACTCGAGGGGTCCAAGGTTTTCGCAAAAGAATTCATGGCTCGCCACGGTATTCCCACCGCGGATTTCGCCGTTTTCACGGACCAAGACGCCGCCATGGACCACGTGGAAACGAAATCGAACGGCTGCGTGATCAAAGCAGACGGTCTGGCCGCCGGCAAGGGTGTTTCGGTCTGTAGAACCCCGGCTCAAGCCAAGACGGCGATCATGGAAATGATGGAACATGCTCGTTTTGGTGAGGCGGGCAAACGGATCCTGGTCGAAGACCTCCTGGTGGGCCAAGAGGCCTCCTACATCCTGCTGAGCGATGGGGAAAACATCGTACCCCTGGCCACGTCCCAGGATCACAAACCCTTGTTGGATGGAGACCAGGGCCCCAACACGGGGGGCATGGGCGCATACAGCCCCGCCCCCCTGGTCACCGAGGCCCGGGACCGGCAGGTACTCGAACGGATCGTCCTGCCCACGGTCCGGGGAATGGCTGAAGAGGGTCTGCCCTACAAGGGAGTCCTCTACGTGGGACTCATGTTCACCAAAGATGGGCCCAAGGTCCTCGAGTACAACTGCCGCTTCGGCGATCCCGAGACACAGCCCCTCGTCATGCGGCTGGACCAGGACCTGGCCGAATTGCTGGCAGGAACGATCCATGGCCTGCCCGATGCGCCGCTGCAATGGAAAGACGGGTCCGCACTGGCAGTGGTCCTGGCCTCCCAGGGCTACCCGGGGACGTATGAAAAAGGCTTCGTCATCCAGGGAATCGAGCAGGCCTCGCGCATGGACGATATCAAGATTTTCTTTGCCGGAGTGGAAGAACGCGAAGGGCGCCTGGTCACCGCAGGCGGTCGCGTCGCCGCCGTGACAGCCTTGGCCGGTACTCTCGCACAAGCCAAGAAACGCGCCTACCAGGCGGTCTCCCTGGTTTCCTGGCCCGGCATGCAGTACCGACGAGACATTGGTGACAAAGGGCTTGCCCCGGCCAACCGTTGCTGACCATAAACCGAGGAGGTGTACCGTGCCCAAGGCCAACGACCACAGCCCGAAGGTTCTCGTGATCATGGGGTCGGACAGCGACCTTTCCGTCGTCCGGAAAGCCGTGTCCCTGCTCGACGAGCTGGACGTCAGCTATGAAGTGCGGGTGGCTTCGGCCCACCGCACACCGGAACGGGCTGCAGACCTGGCCAGGCAGGCCAAGGACCGCGGCATCCGGGTGATCATCGCCGCAGCGGGCAGAGCAGCCCACCTGGCGGGAGTGTTGGCAGCCCAGACGAGCCTGCCGGTGCTGGGCGTCCCCATTGCGTCGGGGCCGCTCTTCGGACTCGATGCACTGCTCGCCACGGTCCAGATGCCCACGGGAACGCCGGTGGGCACCTTGGCGGTGGACGGTGCCGCCAATGCAGCCTTGCTGGCCTGCCGGATCCTGGCCCTGTCCGACGAACAATTGGCCCTGCGCGTCGAAGCCCATAGAAAAGCCCTGGCGGAAAAAGTCGCCCGAATCGACGAAAAGGTCCGCCAGAGTTTCGAGACGGAAAAAAACCCGCAGTCTTGAAACGACCCCACCGACCCTGTCAATGCAATCGGAAGGTCCATGACGACACCTGGCCCAAAATTCTTGCCGCCCGACGACGAGGGTCTCGCCGCGGCTGCGGCCATCCTCCGGACCGGCGGCCTGGTGGCCCTGCCCACCGAGAGTTCCTTCGGCATTGCAGCCGCCCTGGATCGCCCCGGGGCGTTGGAACGGATCTTGGCACTCAAGGAACGCCCGCCCGACAGCCCTTTCCCAGTCCTGGTCTCCCACAAGCGACAGGCCGAAGAACTCCTCGGGCCTCTGACAGGTGCGGCAGGACAGATGGCAGACATGCATTGGCCCGGTCCTCTCACGATCGTGGGACCGTCCCGTCGTCTTCTGCACCGGACCGTCCTGTCCGATCTGGGGGTGGGAGTCCGGGTCCCGGGCATGGCATTGGCTCGCCGTCTGGTAGAGGTGACCGGCTGTCCCATCACTGCCACCAGCGCAAATCTGTCTGGCCAGCCTCCAGCCATGACGGCATCCCAGGCAGCCGTACTCGGGGGCCTCGATGCGGTGATCGACGCGCCCACCGGAGGCGGCCCAGCCTCGACAGTGGCCGCGATCAGGGCATGGGGGCTGGAAGTCCTCCGCAAGGGCCCAGTCGAGGTGCCAAAGCGTCTCCAGGTGACACGGGACTCGATCTTTCGGGGAGCAGTCACCATCTTCCAGCCCCAAGAAGGGTATCGATTTTCGGTTGATGCCTTACTCCTGGCGGCCTTCGGCGCACAGATCGCATCGAAGAAGGCACGCCGTCTCCTGGCGGCTGATCTCGGCACGGGATGTGGAGTCGTGGCCCTGGCCCTGTATCATTGGCTACATGCATCGAGCAGCGCCACCCGGCGCGATGTCCACATCTATGGCATCGAGTTGCAACAAAGACTCGCCGCACTGGCTCGACTGAACGTCGCAACGTCACGAGCCCAGCAAAACATCGACATCGTCGAACAGGATCTGCGAAAAAAACTCCAGGATGTCCCCACGGGTCGTTTCGATCTCGTGCTCTCCAACCCGCCGTACCGCCGCCTGGGGGCGGGCCGATCCAGTCCGGACCCAGAAAGAGCGCTGGCATCGAGCGACAAGGGGCTGACCATCGAACAGGCCGCCAAGGCCGCTGCCAGTCTCCTCAGACCAGGGGGACGAGCCGCCTTCGTGTTTCCTGCGGAGCGGACCGCGGACCTGTTCGCCGCCCTGGCCCAGGCAGGACTGCGACCCACGCTCCTGCGCCCGGTCCAGGCCCATGCGGGCCGGCAGGCCCGCCGGGTCCTGGTGGCGGCCGACAAGTCTCGGCCCGATGCGCCCTTGGTCATCGAGCCTGCCATGATCCTCCACCATCCTGATGGCACGGACGGACCGGAACTGGCAGCCCTGCTCGAAGGACGCGTCCAGTGACCCCTTTCGGTCGCCCGTCACGCCGCAACGACAAACAGCCAGACTGCTCCCCCTTGCGCCCGCCTCTGCAAAAAATCATAATGAAGGGGTCATCCACCCCTAGCAGTCGAGGAATGGCCCATGAAATCCATCCCGCATCGAAACACGAGGTGCCGGACGAATCGCATCCATCTACTCTCCGGCTTGCTCGCAGCATTCGTCCTGTCTGCCGCCACTATTCTTGGCCTTGCAGCCGGCTGTGGGCCCAAGATCTCGAATGACGAAAAACCGGACGCCTTCACCACCGACCAACGAGACGCGGCTGTCCAGCACCAGGATGCATCCGTGGCGTCAGACGGTCCGGCCTTGTATCTCGACGGCGGATCAAGCGAGGACTCGGGCAACGGCTATGTCCTGGATGCCGCAGTGGATCCAGACGGCTGTCCCCCTGAGATGCGGGCGGAATGCGACAACCCGGTGGATCCGGGCTGCCAGACCGATGAGGTCTGTGGCAACGGCCTGGACGACAACTGTAACACGCAGATCGACGAAGGCTGTTCCTGCAGGCCCGGCGACGTGCAGCCCTGCTTCCAGGGACCTCCCGGCTATGTCAACGTGGGGGCCTGCACCATGGGGACGCAAACCTGCGAGGGGACCACGGAGTTTGGCCACTGGGGCCCCTGCGAAGGCGGCATCTTCCCCTCGCCGGAGGTCTGCGACGCCCTGGACAACGACTGCAACGGCTGTGCAGACGACGGCCTGTGCTGCGCCCCCGAGATCACCTGCCCCGAGCCGGGAGACATCGCCGATGCCCAGCCCTTCACGCCCTATCAACTCGACGGCACTCAGTGGTACAGCGGACCGGCGCAGTCCTGGACATGGGAGGTGGAAGGAGGGCCCTGCGACCAGGTTCTGGGCCAACCCAGTTACACGATCACAGGCGGTGACACGGCCACACCAACGCTCCAGTTTACCCTCTCAGGAGACTACACCGTCACCATGACCGTGACCACCGCCACCGACACATACACCTGCACCTTCATCGTGCACGTGATCGGCCCGGGACTGCGCGTGGAACTCTGTTGGGAGGGCACTGGAAGCAGAGACATCGATTTGCACCTGCTGCGCTCGGACTTGAACGCCAACTGGTGCGACACGAGCAAGGACTGTTTCTACATGAACTGCAAAGGAAGCAACTGGGACCTTGACACCTGGGGATACAGCGACGGTCCCCTGGCAGAATGCGTCAATGCACCCAACGGGCAAGGGACCTACTGGCAAGACCGCGGTTCCTGCGCCAATCCCAGGCTGGACGTGGACAACATCTCCACCCCGGGCATCCCGGAGAACATCAACGTAGACGCCCCAAGCGAGGGCCAGACCTTCCGGATCATGGTGCATTACTTCGGCGGGTCGGGCGAGGCCCATCCCCTGGTCAACATCTACTGCGACGGACACCGGATCGCTACGTACGGCCAGGCACCAAGCCAGGTCACCGGATTCTCCGACAGCGGGAGCTTTGGCTGTCAGGGCGACACCTGGCGCGTTGCCGACGTGCTCACCCATGTCAACGGCAACCAGGTAAGCTGCGACGTGACGGCCCTGCACCCAGACGGCCAGACGAGCGGATACCGCGTGCTCCACGACGACACTTCGTATTAGCCGCGCATATCTTTCCCGGAGAGCAGCCACATGGCACCTCGTGCGACAGATCCTTCGAACGGCCCGCCTCTCGTGGTGGAAGGGCTCGTGGCGGGATACGGCGATCGAATCATCGTGGAAGGAGTCACCTTCCAGGTATCCGCGGGTCAAACCATGGCCCTGGTGGGCCAGAGTGGTTGCGGAAAATCCACCATTCTCAAATGTCTGGTGGGGCTGCTCGAACCCAAGGCAGGCCGGGTGCTGCTCTTCGGAGAAGATCTCTGGGCTGCGACTCCAGACCATCGCCAGGCCATGCTCACGAGACTGGGCCTGGTGTTCCAGCAGGGAGCGCTCCTCGGGTCACTCACAGTGGCTGAAAACCTCGCGTTGCCCTTGGAACTCCACACGGACCTGCCCGATGCGGTGATCGGCGCAGTGGTCCGAGCCAGGCTGGCCCAGGTGGGACTGGCCCAGGCCGAGTCGCTCTACCCAGCGGAACTCTCCGGCGGCATGAGGAAACGAATCTCGGTGGCGCGTGCCATGATCATGGATCCCGAGTTACTCCTCTGTGACGAACCCACGTCCGGCCTGGATCCAGTGGTGGCCGCCGGCATAGACGAACTCCTCTCAGGACTCCGCACGCAGCATGGAACCACCATGCTCGTGGTGTCCCATGACCTGGCCTCGGTCCGCCGCATCGCATCGCAGGTGCTCGTAATGCACCAGGGCAGACTCCTGGCCGCCGGGACCTACGACGACCTGGCCCACTCTCCAGATCCCAGAGTGCGCGATTTCTTTGCCAGGAAAGCCGAGGCACAGACATCGGACCAGGTGACCATGGCCGACAGACTGGGTCTGTAGGATTCGCGGTTCCCGCTCCACTACTGGACCTGCTTAGAAAACCGCATGGATGCAATGCCCATGAGTAGGGCCCCGAGGGATGCCAGGGCCACGATCTGTGGCGCCAGGTCCTCCCAGCCGGCTCCCTTGAGCATACAGGCCCGCAAGATCTCCACGAAGTGACGCATGGGGTTCAACAGTGTGAGGTCTTGCATCCAAACGGGCATGTTGTCCACCGGAGCCAGGAATCCCGACAGGACGATGGCAGGCATGAGCACGAACAGACCGCCCAGGACGGCCTGCTGCTGCGTCGAAGAAATCGTAGACACGGTGAGCCCCAAAGCGAGGGTGGAGCCCAGGTACAGGATGCCTCCAGTGAGAATGACCAGGACCGGTCCGCGAAACGGAATGTCGAAAAGCCAGACCGCCGCCACGATCACCAGGAGCAGATCCATGAACCCAATGAGCAGGTAGGGAAGGGTCTTGCCCAGGAGGAGCACCGTGGGAGACAAGGGCGAGACGAGAACCTGCTCCAACGTGCCCGACTCGCGTTCGCGCACCACGCCCATGGAAGTGATCAAAATGGTCAGGATCATCAGCAGGGACGCGGCTACTCCCGGCACCATGAAGATCCGACTCTCCAGGGTGGGATTGTAGAAGACCCGCGGCCTGAAATGAAACGTTGGAGGCCGGAAGGGCGCAAAAGAAGCCGAAGGCGCCTGTCCATCCGCATCCAGACCTTGTCCCTCCTGGTTCATGGCCATCGCAGAGAATCGCTCTGTGACCACCTCTTGCACGATTTGGATGGACCGGAGCGCCACCATCTGGGCCAGGGCATTTGCTGCCACCACTGCGGTCACGGACTGGCCGCCATCCACGAGGACCTGCACCGCTCCCGAACGTCTGCCGCTCTCCATCCCGGCAAACGATCTGGGTATCACCAGGGCCACGGAAGCTCTCCCTTCCACGAGCCGGGAAACAGCCTCCCGGGCCTTTTCCACGCGGCCGGCGTCTTCGAATGTCTCTCCTGCCAGGACTTCCTCGATGAACTTGCGACTTGCTGCACTCTGATCCTCGTCCTGGACCACCAGCGGCACATGCGTCACGTCCATGTCCACTGCATAGCCGAAAATCGTGAGTTGGAGGAGGGGGACGGCCACCATCATGAAAACCATCCGACGATCCCGGAAGGTTTGAACGAGTTCCTTGCGAACCATGGAGCCCAGGGCCACCCATTGGGCCATGAAACGGCGTAGCCCCGTTCTTCGCCCAGGTGCCGACATCAGTCCAACCTCCCGCGAAAACGCATCACCGCCACCCCGAGCACGAACACAAAGAACGCCGCCATGGCCACCAGTTCAGGTCCCACCACGGAAAAACCCGCCCCCCGGATCAGGATGGCTCTCAGGGCCCGCACAAAATGGAGCGGCGGCAGCACCTTGGCCGGATAGCGCAGCCAGACCGGCATGTTGTCTACGGGGAAGATGAAATCACTCAAGATCAACGAAGGCAACATGGTCGACAAGGCCGCAGCCAGGGTGGCCATCATCTGGTTCCTAGTTATATCG
>CAZIJS010000186.1:0-9560 GCA_964539505.1 uncultured Myxococcales bacterium | reverse complement strand
TCCATCACGGTGGATTGGCCCGAGAGCCGGCTGCTCTATGTCGGGACCTTCGATGGATCCATCAAGGCCCTGGATGCATCCAACGGAGCGGAGGTCTGGAACGTCTCCATGATGTCCCTGGCCCAGGCAGCCCTTCCACCCGTCGAGGGAGCCCCTGCTCGAGCCGTGATCGACGGAGTGGTCATGGCCTCGGCCAACAGGCTCCTGGTCCCAGTCATCCTCGGGTATGAAAAGGACATGCTCTCTTCGGGCAAACCCATGGTCTGGCCCATGCAGGCCCAACTCTATACCCTGGACAAATCGGGCTCGGTTCTGGGCGATCCCATCCCTCTGCCCGACGTGGCAGACACAGGCGCGGTGATCACCCGTTCGGGAACCATCATGGTCACCCTGGGCTCGACCCTGAGTTCCCTGACCCATTGCCTGTGGCAAAACTATCCCGCCCTGGTCCGGGGCATGCCCGAACCCATGACACCCCAGGGCGGATTCGTCTTGTTGCAGCCGGAACGATGATGCAAAAATGCCTCAAAAGGCAGCAGACCAAGGAGAAAGCCCATGCAAACGAACCGACTTCAACGCAGAGCATCGTTTTTCAGCAGCGTTTTCCCCTTCTGGCTGGCCGCCAGCCTCACCCTGGGCATGACAGGCTCGTCCTGCAACCCATCCGACGAGGGCGGCACTGACACAGAGACCGCGAACCAGGCCATCACGTCGGCCGACCAGGCGGCATCCGAGGCCTCCCTGCTTGTGTCCATCACCGCTGGCCTCGACCCGAGCCAGACCCCAGAAGACCTGGCCTCGGCCTCGGCGGCCCTGGCAGACGGCATGAAACCACAGGACTGTGCCTCCACCCAGGTCACCGGAGCCCAGGTGCAATGGACCTTCCAGAACTGCACGGGACCCTTCGGCAGGGCCCGGCTCGACGGCACCGTCACGGCAGCCTTCAGGACAGGGCCCCGTGGGACCACCGCGGACGTATCATCCTCGGACCTGACCATCGACGACGTTCCAGTGGAGATCACGGCCACGGTGCTGGTCAAAGACTCGGCCCAGGGCCAAACCCTGGAGGTGGACGGCTCTCTGAAGGCCGAGACCAGCCGCTTTGGTGAGATGACCCAGACAGGTGCCTTCACGGTGACCTGGGAGGATGCCACGTCCTGTGTCTCTCTGGGCGGCACATGGAACACGGGCTTTGGCGCCCGGACATGGAAGACCACGGCAGACAACATCACCTCCTGCCCGGATTCTTGCCTCACCGGCAGCCTCACATTCGAAGGCAATTCCCGGACCTACAATCTGACTTTTTCCGGAAACGGTGAAGTCTCCTGGTCCCTGGCATCGGGCC
Organism: uncultured Myxococcales bacterium; assembly: GCA_964539505.1. GTDB lineage: Bacteria > Myxococcota_A > Polyangia > HGW-17 > SLPX01 > CAZIJS01. Next base: position 8,215 of record CAZIJS010000186.1, on the reverse strand, counting down.
GAAGCGGGACAGTGCAGACCGCCTGCGGGCAATAGCCGAAAGGCATCCCCGTGAGAGACGACCAGACCATGTCCCACTCTCGAGACAGCAGGGATCGACGCTGGCTCCTCCTGGTGGAAGACGACGACCGCCTGGCATCCCTGGTGCGCGAGTACCTGGAAAGCAACGGTTTCACCGTGCGGATCGAACCACGAGGCGACAGGGCGGCACGACGCATCGTCGATGAAAACCCGGACCTGGTGGTCCTCGACATCATGCTGCCTGGCATGGATGGACTGGAGGTCTGCCGCAGGGTCCGCCCCACCTACCGAGGCCCCATTCTCATCCTCACGGCGCGGGGTGACGAAACCGACGAAATCGTGGGCATCGAGGTTGGGGCGGACGACTACCTCTCCAAGCCGGTACGGCCGCGTCTCCTGTTGGCCCGGGTCTCGGCATTGCTCCGGCGGGGGCCCTGGGCCCAGCCAGGCACGGGGAACGGCCAGGTGGAAAGAGAGGCCGGGCGGGCAGACTCAACGACCAACGACCCAAACGTGACGAACGGAGCAGACGAGACTTCCGGAACGAGTCCCATTTCCCTGGGCAGACTCGAAATCCGACCCGCCAGCAGGACTGCCTCGTTGGATGACCGCCTCCTGGACCTGACCACGGCCGAGTTCGACCTCCTCCTCTTCCTGGCTGCCCGCGCCGGGACGGTGGTCACCAGGGAAGAAATCTATCGCGAACTGCGCGGCGTTCCCTACGACGGCCTGGACCGGTCCATGGACGTCCGGGTGACCCGACTCAGACGCAAGCTGGGCGACGACGCCAAACAGCCCCACATCATCAAGACCGTCCGGGGAGCGGGATACCTCCTGGTCGCCGTCCCATGAGGAGACTCCTGCTCAAAATCGGAGGCGGCATCCTCCTGGCCATGCTCCTGACCGTGACCCTGGTCCTCATGTTTCTGGGGCATTCCCTCTCCCTGCGCTTCGGAAAGCGGGTCGTGGAGCGCACCAGGGGCGGCATGATTCTCATATGCCGACTTCTCGACAAGGCCTCCAGCGCAGACCTCGAGACGAAGCGCCAGGAAATCCAGGACATGGTGGGCATGCCCGTGGTCCTGGTAGACGAAAACGCTCCCGAGCTGGCGGGCATGGACATGGACAGCCCCTTCTGCGAGCCCTCGTTGCATCCGGACAGTCACGGCCGTTACAGCGTCTATGCCCGGCTGCACAACCACCCCAAGGTCCTTCGCCTGGGCCCGGTGCCCTGGAAACGAGTCCTGGCATTGCCCGACATCCTCATCATCCTGGGCTTGGCCCTGGCGGTGGGGCTACTCGTGGCCCTGTTCCTCGTGGCGCCCATGGCCAAGCGCGTGGCCGACATCGAGCACACGGCCTCCGACCTGGCAGCCGGCCGTCTGGATGCCAGGGTCCAGGGAAAAGGAGGCGACCTGCTCCTGAGTCGCCTCGCAGACCACGTCAACCACATGGCCGACAGGATCCAGGCCCTGGTGGAATCGCAGCGAACCGTGCTGGAGCGCGTCTCCCACGACATGCGCACTCCCATCTCGCGGATCCGTTTCAACCTGGAAATGCTCCCCGCTCCAGTTGGGGCTCCAGAAGACGGCGCCCGGATGGACGCAAAAATCGAGGCAATATCCCAGGATCTCGACGAGATGGATCGCCTCGTGGCCGAGATCCTCAAGTACGCCCGGCTGCGCTCCGCCGCACAGCCCTTGGAATGCCAGCCCGTGCCCGTCACCGAGCTGGCCCGAAACATGGTGACCTACCTGCCCAGCTTCCAGCAGGAGGGCAAGACCCTGGAAGTCGTGGGAGACGAAACAGTCCTGCAATGCGACGAAAACGCCCTGCGTCGCTGCCTCCAGAATCTCCTGTCGAACGCGCTGCGCCATGCATCCAGCCGGATCCTGGTTCGGATCCAGGACCAGGGCCACCATGTCATCGTCTCCGTGGAAGACGACGGCCCTGGCGTACCTCCGGAGGACAGAGACCGCCTGTTCGAGCCCTTCGTGTCCCTCACGCCGAAAGACGACAGCACAGGACCGGGAATCGGCTTGGGCCTGGCCGTGGTGACGCTCCTGGTGCAGGCCCATGGAGGAGATGTCACCCTGACGGACAGCGCTCTGGGCGGGGCGCGATTTGTCATCAAATGACCCAAGTCCCCGCCGTGCGACCGGAAATGACAGCCCCGCATGGCTGCATCCCGTCGTCCTGCGCCGCACCACCTCACGTCGAGCCATGGCCCAGCCTGGCTCTCCAAGAAAATTCTTTGCGTCCAAGCCAGCCTGCGCCATGATACCGGGCATGCTGACGACGATCCTCTGGTTGGCCCTGGCCGGTTTGAGTTCCGTTCTCATATGGAAGGCCAGTGATCCGTTCAGCGACGCCTCGCATTTCCTGGGCAGAAACATCCCAGAGTCGGTGCGCGGGGCCACCATCGACGCCGTGGCCAGTTCCCTGCCCGAATTCTTTGCCACGTTCTTTTTCTTGTTCGTCTACGACCAGTTCTCCTCGGGCGTGGGAACCATCGCCGGATCGGCTATCTACAACATCCTGGTCATTCCCGGCCTCTGCGCCCTCATTGCCAAGAATCTCACCGTCACCAAGGACGTGGTCTGGCGCGACGGCGTCTTCTACGTCCTGTCCCAGCTCATCCTCGTGGGATTCCTCATGACCGGACACCTCACCTGGTACATGGGCGCAACCCTTCTGTTCGTTTACTTGGTGTATGTGTGGTTCCTCCACCGGCATGCCAAAAACCACGAAAACTCCCAGGAACACGAAGACTACGGCAATGCTCCCGGTGGAAAGCCCTGGACCAACCGCAGGGCCTGGCTCGTGCTGCTCGTCTCCACGCTGGTGGTGGCCGCGGCATGCCAGCTCCTGGTCACGAGCACAGTCGAACTGGCCGTCCATTGGGCCGTGCCCGCCTATTTCGTGGCCGTGATTCTCGCCGCAGCGGCAACGTCCGTTCCGGACACGGCCATTTCGGTCCATTCGACGCTCAAAGGGGACCACAGCGGTGCCCTATCCAACGCGTTCGGCAGCAACGTGTTCGACATCGACGTGGGGTTGGGCCTGCCCCTGCTCCTCTACACATCCATCCATGGGCGGGCCATTCCCATCCAGGGCCGAGGCATCGCCCACCTCTGGCTCGTGCTCATCGGCGCGTCCCTGGCATCCCTCCTCCTGGTGGGGTCCCGGTACCGAATCACGCGAAAAAAGGGCCTCATCATGATAGCCCTCTATGGCGGCTTCGTGGCCTACGCCGTGGTCCATGCCCTCCAATAACGCCAAACCTCGCCATTCGACAAACACGAACTTATTGAAATCGTGAAGTTGCCTTGACAGAAATCCAAAACAGGTCCAAAAATTCAAAAGTCTGTAGACTTTGAGGGACTATCAGTCCCTTGCCATCATTTGCGGAGTAGATGCCACATGAAAATTTCCACGAGGACCAGATATGGTCTGCGCGCCCTCATCGACCTGGCTTCCCGTCAATCAGACGGCCCGGTCATGCTGAGAGCCATTGCAGAGAGCGAAGGACTGTCGAAAAAATACCTCGACAACATTTTCACTTCACTGCGGCTCGCAGGTCTTCTGCGTACGATCCGAGGAGCCCACGGAGGCTACCTCCTCAACAAGCCGGCCTCCGAGATCACCGTGCTCGACGTGGTCACGGCCCTGGAGGGAGACATCTCGCCGGTGGACTGCCTGGACCACCCAGAACTCTGCGACCGGTCCGACAACTGCGTCACCAGGGAACTGTGGAAAGACCTTCGCACCAGCATGGAACAAACCCTGGCCTCGCGCACGGTCCAGCAGCTCGTGGACCGTGCCAAAGAACTGGAAAAATCCGGCAAGGGCAAAAAAAGAACCGCCTGAACCCTCCGCCCGATTCCCAGGGGCGGCAAGAAATTTGTCTCCGGCCTGCACCAGGCAAGTATCAGCGGCGCTCTCCAGCCAAAGCCACTGCTCGTCATCCTCGACAGGTCACCCGCGACAGAGGCCCGTCGGCCAGGAGGTCGTTGTCCCAGGGAATCGCCCGGTCATCCTCGGCTCTGTTCCGACTACCGATGCGTGAGCAGGCAGCGCCGGGCGGGCAGACTCATCCAGTCCCGATCCGAAGCCACCTTCCATCGCGTCCTGCCATGTCTCACGAAATACGTTTCCGGGAATTTCGAAGTTCCCAAAGCTCTTGCGACAGTCCCTCCCTTGTCCCAGAGCCACAGCACGTGATCCTCCCCGGACAAGAGCCCTGGATTGTTCTGGACGAGCCGCGATGCCTCGTCGAGGGACTCGTCCACGCAGACCAGGACCAGGGCCCCAGGCCAGGCCCGCCGCGCGAGTTCCACCAGGGAGGGCAGTTCGCGCACACAGGGGGCGCAGGTCGCAGACCAGAAATTCACGAGATGGCCGCGGCCCGACAAGGCTACCAAGGACTGCTCCCCACCGGGCACAAGGCCCTGGCCGCCAGGCCGCAACCTGGTAACGGAAACCGACGGCAGGGGCGATGAACTCTGGACCGGGGCAAGGCCCTGGCATGCATCGCCCTGGGACCGCGCCAGGCTCCGCCGCAAAGACAGGACCAGGAGCACCAAAACCGCGGCAAAGACGAGCAGGCCGACCAGCCACCCGGCCCAGCGCCCCCCGACCCCTGGTTTCGTATCCACCGAGTCCATCGGGAATCGACACTACTTCTCGGCGAGGATGCGACGCACCTGGGCTTCCATGGCGCGCTCGCTGTACGAAGAGCCCACCCAGATGTTGCGGATGACGCCCTTGCGGTCCACGAGCGCCAGGGTGGGTGTCTTCGAGAAATGGTACCGCCTGGCCACCTTGGCGCCGGGATCGGCCAGCACTGGGAAGGGCAGCCTGAGCTTGCGCGCCTCGGCCTGGGTCTCTGCGAGGCTGTTTCGCGCCGGGGCGAGCACCAGGAAACCCCGCGACCGCAGCTTCCTGTAGAGATGGGTCAGCTTCTTGAGCGAAATTTTGCAGGAAGCACACCAGGTGGCCCAAAACTCGATCATCACCACCTTGCCTCGCAGGCCGGCCAAGCGCACCTGGGAGCCGTCCGTGGCCTTCAACGAGAAACTCGGCGCCTTTCGACCCACGAACAGGAGCCGGAGCAGCTTCTGGAGAGACGGCCTGGCAGCGAGTCGCAGGCTCACGGCCCTCTTGGCACCTCCACGCAGCAGGGTCATCGAGACGCTCTGGCCCGGGCCCTTTCCGCGCACAGCGCCCAGAACCTGCCCGGGCGTCTTGACGGCTTTGCCATCCACCGCCACCACCTGGTCGCCGGGGTGCAGCCCGGCTTTTTCCGCCGGCGACCCTGGCAACACGCGCCGCACAGCCACACCAGATGAGCCGCGGCCCATAGTGAACCCCATCCATCCCGAGGCCAGGGCCGACTGCTGCGACGCCCAGAAGGCGCCCAAGGCAACGAGCACTGCCACCATTCGTCTGGAACCGATCATGATACCTCCTCGTCTCGATGCGCCTGGTGCTGTCGTCTCGCAACATGCGGACTTGCGAACCAACTGTACCATGCAGCACTTTTCCTTTGAGCCAATGAGCAACGCAGTTGCAACACAATCGCTTCGACATATACTGTGGGGGTAGTATTCACTCAAGCCGGAAAGCAGCAACAAGATTTTCGAACGCTCCGCCCCCTGACCGGGGCGACCGGCCCCAAGAACCCCCTGGAGGTATGTTGAAATGAGACGAACGACGTTATGGATCGCCCTGCTGGCAGGCACCATGCTCTCCACCGGCTGTCCCGAAGGCGGCCCTGGCGACCAGCAACAAGATGCCGCCGTCCAAAAAGACGCTTCCACGCACAACGACGGAACCGTCCAGGACGATGGAACCACAGGCGGAGACTCGGACGTGGACGGAACCGTCACCGGCGTCCAGACCATGACCGTCGAGGAATTTTACACCAATCAGATGGACGGCTGGTACAACCGAGGCGGCCACCTCTTCGACATGCGCGCCGACACCGACTGGGCCGCGGCCCACATCCCCGGGGCCGACAACCTGCCCCTGGACCTCTCCTGGGACAACGGCGCCTTGACCAGCTACGGATCGAGCACCCTGTCGGCCATGGTACGAGTCCAGGACCTGCCCCTGGCCTTCTACGGCGCTGCAAGCGACGAAGCCACCATCATGCAAGTGGCCCAGGCGGCCCTGGACATGGGCTACACCGATGTCTGGGTGATCGTGGGCGGGATCGAGGCCTGGCGCGCGGCGCACCATTTCGAGGACATCGAGATCGGTTCACTCTACAACGATCACTACGGTCCCATCCCCAACGACGAATACATCATCGATGCAGACCACGCCGCCGATTACGAAGAAGGCCATATTGCCGGCGCGCTGCTCCTGGACGCCGAAGAAGTGTGGGACGGAAATAGCGGCAGCCTGGTCGACAACGGCCAGGCCCTCATCGACCTGACCCATTGCAGCCAGAATCCTCCCTCCACCGTGATTTTCTATTGCCTCAACGAGGCCTGCGGCGCCTCGGTGGTCCTGGCCAAGGCCACCGAAAAAATTTCCTGCTTCGACAACACCCAGATCCTCCACTTCGCCGGCGGAAGGGATGCCTGGACCGATGCCGGATATCCCATTGCCTGCGGCGCCCAGCCAAACGGTCCCTGCAACTGAGCCGGCGCCGTATCCCTTCCCCTCCCACACCATAAAAGCCCTCTTACGAAGAACCAATCTCGAGATCGTTTTTTCGTTTCCCTCGTCCATAGATCCTGGCATCCTACAAAAACACTTGTCAGATCGTCGAGACACCGGGAGGCGACCCATGAAACACCTGCGCAGCCATCACCAGGTAATGGCAGCGATCCTCGCTCCCATCCTGGCCGCAGCCCTGCCGGCCTGCGGAACCAACAAGCCCCAATCACAGAACCAGACGGCCCCGACAGAGCCAGGGGCAGGCACCGCTGCCTCGACGAGGCCCACGACGACGAGGCCCACGACCACCAGGCCCAGGACCACGAGGCCCCAGACGAGCCGCCCTGCGGTTCGGACTCCATCCACCAGCCCCCGGCAGGGCGACTTCACCCCTGTGTCACAGGACTGGCTCGAAACCCTGGCACAGGGCATCGATGCCTTCAGCCTGAACCTCTACAAGGCGGTGGCGTCTCGCAAGGGCAACCTGTTCTTCTCGCCCTGGAGCATCTCCATGGCCCTGGCCATGACCCACCTGGGCGCCAGGGGAAAAACCGCCGCCGAGATGGAACAGGCGCTCCACTTTCCCGACAAGATGCTCGACGAATCCTTCGCCACCCTGCTTCGGAACCTGACCACCGGGCTGCCCAAGGGCATCCAGGTGGAAATGGCCAACCGAATCTTCCCCCAGCAGGGATACCCCTTGCTGCCGGCATTCACCCAGGCTCTCGGCCGCTTCTATGCCACCGGTTCCCAGGCCCTCGACTTCGTCAAGGCGGCATCAGCGGCCACGAATGCCATCAATTCCTGGGTCAAGGCCCAGACCCACGGACGGATCACCAATCTCATCCCCCAAGGCGTCCTCGACAGCCTCACCAGGCTCGTCCTGGTCAACACCATCTTTTTCAAGGGCACCTGGAAAACGAAATTCAAGAAACGAGCAACGCACAAAGCCCCCTTCTATCCAAGCGCCGGACAGACGATCCAAGTGGACATGATGGGAGCAACGATCAAGACCAGATACCAGCAAGGACCTGGATTCAAGGTCCTGTCCCTTCCCTACGTGGGCGACAAGCTCTCCATGGTGATTCTTCTTCCCGACAAGAAAGACGGCCTGGCGGACCTGGAAAAGAAGCTGGATGCCGAAACCATCCACAAAGTCACCAGGCACATGCCCATGCGCAAGGTGCGGATTTGGCTGCCAAGGTTCCATGCCGAACAAAAGCTCCAACTCAAACCCATCCTGGCCAAGCTTGGCATCAAACTCGCCTTTTCCCAGACCAAGGCGGACTTTTCCGGCATCACGACCCAAAAGCCCGGACTCTTCATCTCCGCCGTGATCCACCAGGCCGACTGCGACGTGGACGAACAGGGAACCGTGGCAGCGGCGGCCACTGCCGTGGTCATGAAAGTCAGGGGGCGCATCGCATCCCATCCCGACTCCTACCTCTTCCGGGCAGACCACCCCTTCCTCTTCTTCATCCGCGACGACGCCTCGGGAGCCATCCTCTTCATGGGCCGCATCGTCA
>CAZIJS010000185.1:0-9623 GCA_964539505.1 uncultured Myxococcales bacterium | reverse complement strand
AAATATTTCACTATCGCAACAGGGGGAAATACGTGGTGGCCCGAACCAAGGCCGGCCTGGTGCTGGGCGCCTATGCGCCCAGATCCCACCGGGTGGTGGAGACCATCGGATGCCTGGCGGTGGAGCCGGTGGTCGACCAGGTGGCCAGGCAGGTGGCTCCAATCCTGTCTGCGGCCAGGATTCACGTGTATCGTCCGGAAACCGGTGGCGGGTTGTTGCGGTACTTGGCGGTGCGGGCGAACCACCGGTCCAAGGCCCTGGTGACCTTGGTCACCAATGACGAGCCCTCCCCCGGCCTGGTGCGGGCGGCCGACAGGATAGCCGACTGTGCCGATGTGTCGGGTGTGACAGTGGACATCAACTCCAGTCCTGGAAACGTGATTTTTTCGGGCAAGACGCGTGTGCTTTCAGGCCGACAGAGACTCGTGGAACAATTCGGTTCCGTATCGGTGGAACTGGCAGGTCACAGTTTCGGACAGGTCAACCGGGCCCAGGCCACCCGCATGTACGAGCAGGTCGTAGACTTTGCCGTCAGACCTCTTGGCAGCAGTCCGGTGGGATCGGTGCTCGAACTTTTTTCCGGGGCCGGGGCCATGTCCTTGATGTTGGCCGGGGCCGGTGTCTCGGTCCGCGGTGTGGAACTGGATGCAGCAGCGGTGGAGTCGGCGTCGCGCAGCGCCGCCTCTGCGGGCCTTTCTGATCGCTGTCGATTTTTTGCCGGGGACGCAAACGAGTCGTTCGAGAAAGTCGCGGCCGGTTTCGATCCGGAAGTGGTGGTGGTCAATCCTCCTCGGAGTGGATTGAAAGCCTCGTTGGTCATGGCACTGGCCCGGGCACAGGTGCCCCGTATCATTTACGTGAGCTGCAACCCGGCCACCTTGGTGCGCGACGCTGGATTCCTCCGTGATGTCGGATACTATGTCCGAGACCTGCAGGGTTTCGACATGATGCCGCACACGCCGCACCTGGAGCTGGTCTCTGTGCTGCAACGGTATCCGGCAAGCCAGCTCAATGATCGTAAGAGGGAGAATCGAACAGGATGAAACGACAAGAGAGACAGACGGGGGCGGACCGGGATCTCGGCAGGGAGCGGGGGACCATTCGCATCGGGTTGCGGAGGGAAGGACGGGAGAATCCTGATTTCGTGCCCCTGGGGCCTCCAGATGCCTATGATCTCGACCTGGAGCCCCTGCTGAGAGGAGGGTTGGACCCCCTCGTGGATGAACTGGTCCTGGATGCCCAAGTGGCCCTGGCGGCAGGGGTCTATCACTTGCCCATCATTGCGGATCAACCCCTCGACGTGGAACTGCCCGAGAACCTGTCGGCACAGGTGCACATCGAGGTGGGGCCGGTCTCCGGCACCCGGAGCAGCGGGTCGCAAGAGGATCTGCCTGGAGTTGGGATCCAAGCATTCGAAGTGCAGTTCGAACCGGCGGTCCGACTGCCGAATGTCTTCGACGTGCTCTACAAGTTGCCCGGCCTGTTCGTGGACCACGACGTGGAGGCGGCCAAACGCCTCGCATTCCAATTGCTTCAGTCCAACGTGGCACAAAATTTGGTCCAGGTGGGCCAGGAATGGTTCACCTGGCTCGAAGAGAGCGTGGACCTGGTTTCCCCAAAGGCAGGAAAAGCCGCCTGGAGTCTGCTTGGGCTCGCCGAAATGATCCGATCGGAAGTCACGCGGGTGGGACAGAAGTGGAAGCAGAAGGGGTTCGATCTCTTCGAGGAGTTTTCTCGACTCAAAGAGCGCCTGCCGGTGATTTACCTGGAGCGGGCCAAGGCCCAGCCGGTCCTCGACGAAGAAGGGCGGGCGCACTTGGATTTCAGGTTTTCCGGTGAGTCCCATTTGAAGAACGGCAGGACCTGGCGGTTCGAAGACGTGTTGCTGCCCCACATGATCCTTCCCGCCCCGCATGCGCTGATTTCCGACCTGATTTCCGAACGGCCCCTTGCCACGGCCGTGGTGCGGGAGGGCGCCTTTTCGCTTCGCCGTTTCATGGAGTCCCTCGTGGAGGCTCCCACGTCGGTTTCCGGGACGCTCGTGGGGAGGGGCAGTCTTCCCGTGGTCGAGGTTGGTGGGCAGACACCGGACCTGGGAGAGTATCGGACCACGTTTCGCATCGGGGGCAAGGGACGGTTGGACGGTCGATTCGACCTGCGTGCAAGTCGGGACGCATTGCATATCGAGACGCTGCAACTCGACTATGCCAAGGAGGACCGAGGTCTGGGTTTGACCATGACCGGGTCGGTGGAATTGCGGCCGTCGGAAGAGGACATTCTAGATGGATCTTCAGATCCCGGGAAACGGCCTTTGGAAGAATCATCCGGCGACCGGGCAAATTCTCGGTCTGTGCTGGACCGATGTGTGGCCGCGGCTTTCGAGCGGCGTTGGGCGGAAGACCTCCATTTCCAGACCGGATGGAATCTTGTGACCAAGGGGGCATTGGATGATCTCGAGGTGGGGGCCCACTGGGCTCATCAACTCCTCGACGGTTCCATGCAGGCCATGCTCGTCTTCGACGAGGTGAGGGTTTCCGGGGAACTGGCCCTCGAAGGGCAGGGCAGCCCGGTGCGTATCGAGGTCCAGCAGGGTGCAGGCCTCGATTTTAAGGCCGAGGGCAGGCTGGAACAGGCTGTGGCCAGGCTGGGAGGCATGCTGGTCAGACCGGCCATGTCCGATATGTCCATTCGTTCCAAGGTAGGGCGGGCCCAGGGAGGAGGACTGTCCTTCGTCACGGATCTCGGGGCGGATCTTGCGGTCCAGGTTGTCTATGGCTTGGAGCTGTTTCCTGAGTTCGGAATCGACCAGGACGACGAGGCTGTTTTCGAAGGGCAGGGGCGGATCTCAGGACGGTTCCTGGTGGAGACGTCTTCGTTGCAGGGGAGGGAGATGACGGCTCGTTTCGACGACTCGGCCTTCGATATCCTGGTTGCCCATCTCTCGGGCGACATTGCGGGTCGCAGGCTTCTGTTTCCGGCAGGCTCCACGTTGGATTTCAAGTTCCTGGAGGCCCAGATGGCCACCAGCGGCCTGGGCCGGGCTTCCATTCAGCTTGGATGGGACCTGGCGGGGCAGTCGCCCATGTTGTCCTTCGGCGATCGGACTGCGGAACTCTTCGTGGAAGACCTGCGTCGTGGAACGCTCGTCATGCATGTCAGCGAGGCTGGTGGTGTGACGTTTTCCGGGCTCGAGGGCGGACTGTATGACTTTCATTTCTTCAATGCGCTGGTCAATCCCGGCGATGAACCCAGGCGCTGGCTCGAGATTCTGTCCGATGATGAGGCCATGGACCGGGTCGAGGCCACGGTGGAGTTTTTTTCCAGGGACGTGGCCGCGTTTCTCCGGTCCGGACGGAAACAGGTCCGCAGGATCCGCAGGATTCTCGAGGAAGAAAATATCGAGAGAGCCGCCGACCTGGTTCCGGCGCACCGCATGGCCAGAGTATTGTCCAAGGTAATTTGTGACGAGGATAGCGAGGAGAAGACCATCGAATCGCTGGTGCGGGCCGTGGTGGCGGGACAGGGCCTGGACGTGCCCCAGGTCCGTGCCCTCATCGACAGGTACTATCCCGACCACGAATACGATTTCGAAATCGAACGGACCCTGAGGATTCTGGCGCGTCTGCTGGCTCCCACCGAGCCCGTTCCCGAAATGGCCCCTCTCGAAGAACAGCCCCTGTCCGAGCGAGATGATTACCAGCGTTTGTTTTCCGGCTACCTGTCCGCCGGTTCGGTCTACGAAAGGCTCTCGCGACCCGAGGCCCAGGACCCCGAATTTTGGATCACCCTGGGGCGACAGGCGCCCTATCTGACCATCGAACAGCTCGATCATATCCTTGCATGTCTCGACGAGACGAGTCCCCCCGATCAGGTCAGACGACTCAGGGCCGTGCGTGCCCTCAAGGCACGGACTCGGCTCATCGCCGATGCATACGGCGGCATCGCGTTCATGCCCCAGGCATGGGCCGTGGGACTCTTCCTTGGTGAGGCTGTTCGGGCAGGCGGCGTGGCGGTGGGCGGTGCAGCTCAGGGGCGGTGCCGGCCGGTTGCCCGGGACCGGTTCGAATTGGGACAGTCGCTGCTCGGGCCTGCCGACGTCGCAGTGTTGCTTCACGCCGGTTTGGCTTCTTTCTGGCAGGGACCGGCTGTTCAGACGAATCAGCGATTGCTCCTGGATTTGATCTGTTCCCAGCCCGGCGAGTTTCTCCTGGGGGTCTTGTGGGAAATGGCCCATCGCAGCCCCAGGGCTCTTTCAGGCGTGCTGTACGGACTCCTCCAGATCGAGCAGGGAGCCTTGTTGGACCAGGTGGACATGCCCTCTCTGCTCAGCAGCATCCTTGGTATCGAGGTGCCCAGGATCGACGACTATATGGCTGGTGGTCGGCGGGCCAGGCAGAGTCTGTTCGAGGCGCTCAATGACACGGCGAAGCAGATTCTGGATGCAGCCGAGCCCTACGTGGCCTTAAGAGAGTATCTCCAGGTGCAACGTCGCCGGCCGCCCCAGGTGGCTGCTGTCCCGGAATCGGCCGCGGCCTTGGCCGACAAGGCACAAAGAGCCATCGTCAGGGCTGACAAGGCCGGGGCTGCCTGCAAGTTCCCGAAGCCGGATCCGAAGAAGGTCGCTGCGGCCGGCAGGGCCTATCGCAGGGCCTTCGAAGCCTGTCGCAGCCTGTTGTCTGCTGCCCCCACGGCTTTTCAGGAAGACTGGTTTCGATCCTTTTTCGCCAGGAACTACGAAGCGCTCATGGTTCGCTCCCTGGTGCGCAACCACCAGAATGCCATCGACGATGTGCCGGCTTGGCTCGAAAAGAGACTGGGAGCCAAGGTTCCCAGAGACGAGCAGGAGCTGGTGGATGCCGTCATCGACGTTCTTTATTATTTCGAAGAGGACCGCACAAAGCTAAAATCCGATCCCCTGGTACGCCTCCTGCTGGATCCTCCGGCAGGCCGTTACGACCTGACCATCGTTTCCTGCATGGGCGTCATCACCGAGGGGGCCAGGGGCACCGAACTCGAGGACGCCTATCGAAGGCTGGGCGAGCAGTTGGGCATTCGCGTCATTCGTGCCGACACCCAGACCGCCAGGACCTTGGAATACAACGCTGCCCGCGTTGAGGAGGCGGTGCGCCGGGTGGATGGCCCCTGGGGGTACGTGGGCTACAGTCAGGGTTGTGCCAACGGCCTCATGGCGGAAGCCAGGATGCTGGGAGGCAGCCCGGAACAACAAGAACTCGTCTCCCGGCTCAAGACGCGGCACCTGCTGTTTAGTGCCTTGAATGGTTCGGCGCACGGCACTTGTGGAGACTGGAAGTTTCTGAGGGCTATGTCGGATGCGGACCGTTTCCTCAAGTTCTACCAGGCGTTGTTGTCTCGCAGCGCCATTCGGTTCTCTCTGAAGAATCTCCGCGCCCTGCTCGACTCGAAACCCTTTGTGCATTCCCTGGGAGGTGTGGCCTCGCTCTCCCATGAGGGGGTGCGGGCCCTGGCGAGGGATGGTCAGTTCCGAGCCGATGTGCCCACCACGATTCTTCGGGGGATCGTGGAACCGGAGACCACACCGGAGGTGCTCGAGATGCTTTCGAACTGGCTTACGAAAGAAGTCGAGAGCGATCAACACGACACCCAGGTTACGTTCTGGGAGGCCGTGGGGCATCCTGTCTGGGTGCGAAACGAGCAGTCCCGTTCACTGGCGCGTTGTGACATGGGGGGGCTGGTCCAAAGGACACACCATTGGTCCCCACTGGTCCACGCGGTAAAATTTGTCACCACCGATCGGGACCAGGCTCTCGGTATCTACGACACGCCCAAGGACCGACACGTCTTCCCATGGGTGGAGGTCAATGCCCGGTTCGGCATCATCGATGTGATCGCGTCTGGAGACTGAAACCGAAGGCCCCCCGGTTCTGGATGCGGCCGAGCATCCCGCTGCGCATGCTGGTCAGCAGGGCCAACAGCCCCAGCACTTCGTTGTCTCTCCCGTACGAAACAGCCAGGCCGTCTACGACGATGGTGGCGGTGATGGGAAGGCGTCCCAGCGCAGTGATGCGCCTCAAATCTGCAGCCAGCATCGATGTGACCCGGGACGACCGAGCGATTGCACCCAGATGTTTGAGCTGTGTCCTGCCGAGGATCCCCCGCATAGGGCTTCTCGCAATTGGTGGCCTTGGGAATTGTGTTGCCATGTCGAGGAATCCAGGAAGAGAGCCGTCGAGAGAGGCCGCTGTCACCATGCGGGCCATGGTCAAGGTTTTCTGTCGAAGGCGTGTTTCGAGCGGGTGAAGGAAGATCTGCACCCTGTCGGCAAATGCCTGTGCCAAGATCACCAGGAGCGCTACATGGGCCAGTTGCGCGGTCCCGGTCAATGGTGTGAAGAGATCGACGCGTCGGCCCTTGCGCCGGGATCCGAAGAGAAACAGTCCGCCCTGGATGGGAGCCGAGCGTCTTGGGCCGGTGGTGAGGAGACGGATCGTGTCATGGGCTCTTGGTGCGGGTGGATGCCCGGTGCTCAGGGCCTTGGTTGCGGCCCTCGTGAGTTGCCATGCCATGAGGCTCTGCCTGGGCAGGCCATTTGTCATCGCCCGTTTCGCCTTCGATCGTTCTTTTCGATAGATGTCGGCGATCCATTCTGTCAGACGTTTCGTGGAGATCGCCCGGCGCAGTGAAAACGCCGTGCCTCCCACCAGGATCGTCGGGGAACTCGCTCTGCTACAAGTCGTCCCCAGGGAGAGGTGCAACAGGGTGCTTTCCAGAACGCGCAGGAGTGCGGTGGATCGTTGGCTCCCGGTCTTCTCGTCCCCGTTCGATCCAAAGATGTGGATGAGTTCGGAGAGCGCGCGCCCATGGGAGACCCTGTGGCGCCCAAAGCGTGGATTCCGGGCTGGTCTTCTCAGGAAGTTACGTCTCGGCCGGCCCTGGATCCGGCGCAGCATGGATTGCATGGCAGTCAGGACAGACTCCTGGCTCCAGGCACAGGGCCGGACTTCGATTCTGGCCGGGCCGGGGAGACGATCCAAAATCGTCTGCGCGTCCCCGAGTCGATTGTTGAGTCTCCATGCGTTGGGTGCGGGAGAAAACACACGGAGGGTGACGAGAGCCTGCCTTGGGCCCAGGGTCTCGTACCGTCTGGGCAGCGGCGCGACGATTCTCTGCAATCGGCCCGTGACCGGGTTGGGACGAGCCGGGAGCAGGTTCACGGAGGTTTTCGCGCCCTCGCGATCGTGGGCCCCGGCTGTGGTCCAGGAGAGCCATGTCAGGATTCCCAGGGTCAGGGCGCAACCAAGGCGTTGGTGGTCAGACATGATCTCGGTGCGATTCTGATTCCGGGTCGTCATCCAGGACCGGTTCGTGCGCAGGAGAGTCCTCTTCTCCGTCCCGTTCTCCGTCTCTTTCCCCCTCCTCTTCAACCTCCTCCTCTTCAACCTCCTCCTCTTCTTCGGCGTCGTCTTCTTGGTCGTCCGCCTCTTCGAGGAAGAGCTGAATGTATTCCATGGCTGAAAAGAGGGAAAAGAGGAGAGAAATGTAGATGAGGTAGGTGCCCACGATGTGGAAGTCCACCACGGCGTTCGTCAGCCAGATGGGATAGGGATAGTGGATGATGAGGGCTGCCAGGCCGGCCATTTGAAACGCAGTCTTGCTCTTGCCGCCGGCCGATGCGGCGATGACCAGACCTTCGCCCGACGCGATGGCCCGCAGTCCGGTGATGGACATCTCCCGGGCAATGAGCACCACTGCGAGCCAGGCTTCGATGGTTCCCATCTGCACCATGTAGACCAGGCAACTCATGACGAGAAGCTTGTCTGCCAGGGGATCGAGAAATTTTCCCAACATGGTGATGGCGCCGGTTTTTCGTGCGATGTAGCCATCCAACCCGTCGGTGGCCGATGCCAGGCCGAAGAGACAGACTGCATAGAAGGCGTGGACGGGGTCTCTGTGGGACATGAGGGACAAGACCCCTGGAATGGCCGCGATCCGCAGCAACGTCAGGCTGTTGGGAACATTCCACAGTTCCTTGAGCAGGCGTCCTCGTTTTCCGCGCTGCTGCTCGCTCATGGCGCGACATCCACCAGGACGAAACCACTGCCGGAGAACGTGGCCTGGCGCGGTTCGTCTGCATCGGGCAGCGAAGGGGTGATCTGGCCGGACCAGCCAACCAGGTTTCCCAGGGAAACGGACCAGGGTCGGGAAGGACGGACCTGGGCCTGGAGCATTTTTCCTTGGATCCAGAGGATGGCGCGTCCCTTGCCCGAGAGGCGGATCACCGGCAACAGCCCACTGTCCCGGGACGGATCGATGGCACCATTTTCCCACGCCAGGCTGCTTTCGAAAGCAAAGACTGCATCTTGTTTGATAAACAACACGTCGTCGTCGAGGTCTGCCACCAGAAAGCGGCCCTCTCCCGCCACGGCCACCAGGGCGCCGGCGCCGGTCACGCGCATCATGGTCCCCAGGCGGCCATCCTGGATGACGCCCGAGAGGACGTGCCCTGCAGCGCGTCTCTCCAGGGGCTCGAACGTCAGTGTGGACGTGGCTGCCGCCAGGTTGGCCTCACGCAGGTAGATGCTTTCGTCGCATCGAGCCACGAGTGTGGTGCCCTGGACCTGGAGGGCCGGTCCATTTTCCGGGAGACGCATGGTTCCTTCGATTTGGCCCGTGGGCCAGGCCCTGGGCCGCTCGGGAGAGAGTCTTCCGGCCAACATGAACTCGCGCCGGGCCGCGTCACGGTTGCCCAGTTCGGTGAAGAGGTGTCCGAGCTGCACGTGGGCTTGCTGGTTGGTAGGATCCAGCTTCAAGCTGCGTTCGAACGCCTCCTGGGCCTCTTTGTGTTGCCCCAGTCCCATGGCGGCCATGCCGAGGTTCACCCAGAGCGATCCTTCTTCGGGAAATCGGTTGACCAGGGAACGCCAGATTTCATAAGCTTGCTGGGTGTCTCCGAGCCGATACTCGATTTTTCCGAGCAGGCTCATGGCCTTGGGATCCCCCACGTCATGTTCCAGGCCCTGACGCAACATGTCCCTGGCTTCCTGGAGCCGACCGGCCAAGAGCAGTCGGCTGGCCTGTCGGAGGTAGTCCTGGTCGTTGTCTTTCGACCTGTCGGGACCGCCTTCTTCTGACTGGGTGGGTCCTGGTCGTTTCTTGGAATTCATGGTTGTTTCGTCCCTGTTTGGGTAATCGCTTCCGTCCATCGTCTATGTTCTGCACAAAGACAGACGACAATCAAGAGGGCAACAAAGGATGATGGCAGGCCAGGGCCCGGTCCGACGCGATGTTTTTGAGCTCCGGGACCTGGTGGCATTGGTCATCGGCCCTGTTGCACCTGGGCCTGAAAGCACAGCCTTTGGGCCGATGTGCCGGATCGGGCAGTCGGCCTGCCAGTTCCACGAGGGGCTGTCTCGGTTCGGCCCTTTCGGGCAGACTGTCCAGCAGGCCCTTGGTATAAGGATGTCCCGGCTGGTCCAGCACCGCCCTGGTGGGGCCGGATTCTACGAGACGTCCTGAATAGAGCACCATGATGCGATCACAGGTCTGGGCCACCACGGCCAGATCGTGGGTGATGAACAACAGGGTCAGGTCCAGCTCTTCCTGGAGCGAGAGGAGCAGGTCCAGGATCTGGGCCTGGACCGTGA
>CAZIJS010000184.1:0-9635 GCA_964539505.1 uncultured Myxococcales bacterium | reverse complement strand
GGCTGACTTGATTACGGACTTCAGTTCGACAAACGATTCGGGGTGTTCCGTCATCAAATGAAACAATACGGCGCTCAGATTGCCGGCATCTTCGTGCAAAACTGGCTCCTGGCTGGTGAGCACCGCTTTCCTGATCTTTTCATTGTCGATATGGAAAGAATTGTAGAAACGCCAACCTCGAATAAATTCCCTGAGGTTGAACAGCGTTACGAGCGTCGAGTCGGTAATCGCGCCAAGGCCGAGTTGGTTCGACTTTTTGAGGTCCCATTCTTTTCGTCTAAATTTCTTGTCTTTTGGGTCTCTGACCACGCCTTTTCCGTTTTGGAAATTCAGAAACGTGTATCCCTTCTTGAATCCGTCATGCAATGGTTCCTTGGTCCTGACTCTCTCAAAAATGACCTTGGTGGCACCAACAGGCCCAATGAGTTCTCCTTGATAAAAAAGAGTGGACTTTTGCATCAAATCGACTTCCACGCTCCACCAGAGGCGGTCAGGTCCGGGTTTGTGGAATATCTGTTGTCCTATGGTACCAGTGACAATCTCTGGTGGAATTTCCTGGTAGCAGGCATCACGGATGAACTTCAGAAACTCGAAAAGACTTGATTTGCCCGAACCGTTCGTGCCAACGAGAACCTGTAGAGGCTCAAACCGAATGACTATGTCGTCAAAGGGCCGGTAACCTCTTATCCTGACAGAGGGCAGCCAGTAGTAGTCACTCATTGTCTCTTCCACCCTCTCTTTGCCGACACGATTCAACTCGTCCTCGGAACGTCGATTCTTCATAGAGTATCCCATATAACATCCTCTTGCGGCAAGCCTCAGCTTCTGGTCGTTGGCCAGCCCCGCTCCTGGTCGTTGACCTTCCCCTGTCGGATATTCCAGTCATCAAATATCGCTGACCCATACCGGAATCGACCTGGTGTTCCACTTCAAATACCTCCTCGATCCCATGAGGCTCGTGGACGGGGACACCGGAGACGCGCTCCTGCGCCCCGGCGACTGCTCACGGGAAGCCCGGTGAAGATCAAGGCCACGGTGGGCATGGCCGCGAGAGCATCCGTGGCCTGGTCCGACCACTGGATGTCGACCGGATGGCGAGGCTCCTGCTTGCCTCCGGTCATTCGTCATCGGCCCCGCCGAAGCGGCAATGTATCTGGGCGACGACCTCCTCGTGCGGGGTAACGCGACCGGCCTCGACGTCGGCCAGCCCCTGCTCCACAGACTTCATCAACCGGAAGCACTCGGTCAGCTCGTCGTACGCGGTGGGAAAGAGCAGCACGCCAGCGGCCTTGCCGTTCTGCGTGATGACGACCGGCTCGGAACTCTCAACCAGGCGGCGCAGCCAGTCGGCCGCCTTGGCTTTGAAGTCGCCCACCGGGACGATGTTTTCGGAGACTCGAAGCGGTCGCATGGCTACCTCCACTCGGCTGGCCTACAAAGCCTCCTATATTCGGTCCGAATATGAGTCAACCAGGCGTCCCAAGCCGGTTCGGTTGTTTCCATTATGCAAAGTAACCTGGTTTGTTGCTCGCGAAACTGCCGTTCGCGAGCAACAACGAGCTTTGCTTCGCACTGGTGCGCATCAAAACACCTCCCGACCTTCCGCAGTGTTGAGCAGATTGGGAAAGGCGAGGACGGCGGCCCTACGGCCCTGCGAGGGGCTGCCACATCCCCATGTGCATTACGCGCACACCCATCAACCCGAGGCCATGCCACGATTGGACTTGCCCGGCCATGCAAGTTCGGGATAAAAGATGCGGGTCTTGCGCCCGGATGGCGAAATTGGTAGACGCAGAGGACTTAAAATTCTCTGGCCCTTTGGGCCGTGCCGGTTCGAGCCCGGCTCCGGGCACTGGCCACGACCATCAACTCAGAGGCCTGCCGGCCGAGCCGCGAGGCAAAGCAGCAACGGCGGACCACGGCGGCGCTGGCCATGACAGAGCTTCCAACCGCGACCCATCGAGAGGAGACAGACGTGCCCAGGACACTCACTGACATTCGAGGCTTCATGCTGGACATGGACGGGACGTTCTATGTCAGCGACCAGCTCATGCCCCATGCCAAGGACCTGCTCGATGAGCTGGAACAACGAGACATTCCGTTCATCTTTCTCACCAACAACTCGTCTGCCAGGGCGGAAGACTACCGGGCAAAGCTCGCCCGGGTGGGTGTCGAGGTCTCGTTGGACAGGATCCTGACCTCGGGACAGGCCACGGTGCGGTATCTTCAACGCTACACGGACCACAAAAAAATATTTCTCCTGGGCACCCCGGCCCTGGAAGACGAATTTCTGAGTGCAGGATTCGATCTCACGTCGAAGAGCCCGGACTGTGTGGTCCTGGGCTTCGACAAGACGCTCAACTATGAAAAGCTCAAAACCGCTTGTTTCCTCCTGGCCGATGGCGCACCCTACGTCGCGACCCACCCAGACGACACCTGCATCACCACCGAGGGTCTGATCCCAGACATAGGGTCCTTCATGGCAGCCATCGAACGGGTGGTGCATCGCCGGCCAAAAATCATCGGCAAACCCATGCCGGAAATGGTGGAGGCGGCACTCGAACGGATTGGAACCGATGCAGAACACACGGCCATGGTGGGCGACCAGCTCGACACGGACATGACCATGGCGAAAAATTCCGGTCTGTTCGGGGTGCTCCTCATGAGCGGTGAAACCTCGCGCGAGCAGTTCGAATCCCAAGACGACATCCAGCCCGACCTGGTCTTCGACCACATCGGCGGACTCTACGAACGCATCGCGGCCCTCCCGATAAACTGATCCTGCGCCCCCACTACTCGTCACAAAAAGAGTTCTTTTTGAGCCCACCCTGCTCGCCTAAAATGAAGTTACTCGAAAAGGCCGGTGATCCAAGATGACCTGGGAAAGCGCCAGTGCCTGGTCACAACGACTGTCTGGTCACTGCGACTGCCGGGACACGACGACTGCCGGGGCACTGCCGGTGCTGGGTCATCCTTTGCGCTGGTACATATCCACCAGTTCGCGCAAAATTCGAATGCGGCTCTGGTCATCGGCCTTCAGTGCGGCAAAGCGCCGACCTTCAGACCAATACGAAACATATTCTGCCAGGCCTTCGCCCCCAGTCTCACCCTGGGCGCGGATGACCCGATAGGCCCGGTCCAACAACGGGATGGGCAGCAGCCATCCCTGGCTCTGACACAGACGAAAGAGACGGTCCAGCCAGGCCGGCGACATGTGGTGTTCCGCAAGGGCAATCAGCGCCGTCAGAATACTGAGTGTCTTTGGGTGGTCCGCAGACAGCAAGCCCGTCTTTGCCATGACATCGGCGACCCTCGTCTTGAGCAGATTTTCCACCTCCCGCCAGCGTTCCAATCGGACATACTTGGCCAGGACGTCCATTTCCTGGGTTTCCAGGACCTCGGTGGAGATGGAGGCCAGAGTCGGGAGCTTTGCCCCGGTCACTGTCGGATGACTCGATACCACACCCGCACCCTCCCCCACCCCCTGTACCCGAAACTCCAAGACGTGATCTCCGATACCGATCCGGTCACTATTCCGGAGTTCCACCCTATCGACCACCCGGACGGCATTGACAAAAGTGCCGTTTCGGCTGCCCAGGTCGTCGAGGAACGCCCCGCCGTTCGAAATCTCGATCACAGCATGCCGACGACTCACCAGGTCATCGTCGAGCGCAATGGTGGCTTCGGCGTCCCGGCCGATGGTCGTGACACCATCCGTCAACTCGATCCAATGGTCTGCGAGCCGAATCTGAAAACGCCGTGCCATGATCGCTTCCTTAGTGCAGGATGAAATCCGGATCCAAGGAGAAGGACATGGGGTCGGACCGGACCACCTGGCCGGTCACGCCTCCCTGGGTCTCGGTATCGTCGCCCATGTCCACCACGTATACGAATCCATCCATGCCCCACATGCCAAAAGCCGGGAGACGAACAGAAAGATCGCTTTGAAACATACGGTAGCCACCGATGACGTTGAAAGAAATCCCGTCGTCACGGCCTGGGGGGCTGTAGGGGTCTGCTCCGAAGAGCACAAACTTGAAGATGGGATTTTCGAAGACTTCCTGGTCCAAGGGCACCCTGGCCCGGTAGGATGAAGGCCTGTCGGGATCCGGGATGCATTCACCGTGCGGACCTTCTTTCCCGGACAGGAGTGTCCCGGTGACAGACCCCGTGAGGAGGAATTGCCCCCTGGGCCTGATTTCGTATGCGACGAAGGAAGGCAGGCACCAGGTGACCTGGCCGCTCAAATCGACGCGCCTGTCGGGCAATGGAGCCCGAATGCAGCGCCCCTCCCTGCAGATGCCACCCAGGGTCGAACAGGCATTTACGTCACTGGAGCAATCCCCCACGCAGACGCCGTCTTCGCACAGGTAGGTCACCCCGGAAACGCTGTTGTCGGTGCAGTCGGACACCGTCCTGCATGGCTGGCCAGGTGCGGGCAGGCGTCCCACCACGAGCCGATCCTGAAAAGCCTCCAGAATTGCGTACTCACGGCTGCCCTCCGCCAGGGGCAGACAGGATGAAATGACCTGCTGATCATGGGAATAGCGTTCATCGAGACAGACCCCTCCGTTTTTAGCGTCTTGCCTCGGGTTTTTCAAACAGGAAAAACCGTCTGGACAGTCCGTATCCTCTTCGCAGCCCTTGAGCACCAGCATGTCACCAGGCTCCACTCCCGCGGCGCAGAACCTGGCCGTTCCATCCCGAAATTCGGCGGAGTCTGGGTCATCGTTGGCGGGATTCGGCTTGTAGACGGACCCCGACGAGCCCACGGCCCTGGGGATCACCCCTTCGAACACCAGGTTCCAGGTTTCCGTTGGAGCCGCCCTGGGATCCAGGATTTCGAAATCTTCGATGGTGATACCGGCGGGAGGCTCGACCGATTCCTCGCCTCCCTGCAAATACGTCACGGTTTCGTCCATCCTGGGTCTTCCGTCTTCCGTCTCCCTCGTGTCATCGGCATTTCGGACCTGATGTGACAGCACTGCATAGGCTCCGTCATCCAGACGAAACTCCAACGCGTCGGACAGGCCGTTGTGGTTCTCATCGGCTGGTTCGAACTGCTCGTCCACATCCACCAGGTAGGCCTGCCCGTCCAGGGTGATGAGATAGGCGAAATCACCGGCCAGACGCAAGGGATCCAACGTGTCCAGGTCGGGGTCCACCTCGTCGGGTGAATCGTAGACCCCCACTGAGTCGACCACGATGCGGTTTCCCGGCAGTTCGATGCCGGGTCCAGACGATAGGGCCGCCCGGGCCACCTGCCCCACGGGAATGCAGCCGGCATACTGGTCACGCCAATTGGGATCGGAAAACAGCGGATCCGACGGATCGGGATTGGCCTCGCATTCCAGGTCCTGGTCCATGTCCCAGACGCGAACGTCTCCTTCCCTGGTGGCCAGATAGGCAAAGAGCCAGTCATGTTCCACCGTGGGGCCGATGATGCGAACAGACCGAAACCCGGTCAGCCCCTTTCGCCCTGGGTCCAGGGTGAAAATCTCCGCCTCGTCTGCCACCAGGTGCCCGTCCGGATCGAAGGGAATCGATGCAAACCAAGGCGCCCGGTCCGCTGCCACGAGCAGCCTGGAAGGCCTCCCCGACACATCGAAGGACAGGAACGTGAGGTGCATGGGCAAATCGCGACTCGGCTCGCCACCGAGGGCCACTGCATCGTCTGTCAGGGCACATTCTCTCGGACAATGAGGATCCGTGCCCGCGTCGGTCACGCCCTCCGCAGAGATCCGAACCGACTCGATCACCCGACCTGAATCCACATCCACCATGGCCAGCAATCCACATCGCGGAAAACTCACCAGGATACGGTGTGCCTGGCTGTCCGAACAGGAGGTATCCCCCAACCCGGTCCTGGGCAAAACCACCAGGTCGCCCGGGGCGGCGGGCAGACGGCCTGAATCCACGAAGAAACCGTGCCTGGTCACCAGGGGCCGGTTCGTCTCGACCATGTCCATGCCCGACTGGGCCAGGGTCCCGGCGATATCGAAGGTGGTCAGGCTACAATCCCCCCCGGAAGCCACCAGTCCCACGCAGCCATCCGCCGTGACCTGGACATCCGAGGGCGCTGCCCCGGTGGGCACGATGCCATAGCCTGGTTGCCAACCAGCCAGGTCCACCAGGCTCCCCTTGGTCAGGTTCGCAAAGGTGACCTCCCCGCGGGCCGTGTTGAGGACGAGCCCGAAGAGTGCGCGCTGCGAGAGATTCTCCTGACATGTCTCGTCGTTGTCCGCACAGTCGGCACCGGCACACCATTCAGCAGGCAACGGCACATACCGATCCGACCCGTCCGAGGCCGGTCCCAGGCAGACCTGCGCCATCCTGGTGGGCCGCTCCAGGTTCCTTTCAGGCGTGTTGACCTTGGTCGGCTCACAGCCAACCCACCATGACAGGGCCCAACCCAGACCAACCAACGACACCCAGTATTTTTGCCCTCTTCCGATCATTGGTCCACCGCCTCTTCGGGCCACCCGATCTTCCCGATGACCTGGTTCCATGTGGGGCTGGAAGGATCCAGGTCGATGACCGAGATGGTATTTTCCGCAAAATTCGACACGTAGGCCCGATAGCGCAGTTCCGGCACGATCCAGGGCTCGTCTGGTGCGAAGACGATGTCGTGGGGGCCCTTGCCCACCGCGATCGAAGAAACCAGCCGACCCTCGTCGACATCCAGGACGAAAACCTGACCGGAGGCCCAACAGGTCACGTAGGCCAGGACCCAGCCATGGAAGGAACGCACCTTGACCAGGGAAGGCTGCTGACAAAGCTCGATGGCATCGAGATAGCGGCCGGTCCACTGGTCGGGTTGCTCCGAGGTGTCCAGAACCACCAGCGCCGGGGGCACCCGCGACACAGCCACCAGGCCGCTGCCGTCGGGAAGCCTGTCGATCCCCCGAATATCGCCGCTGGTCGTCGCCTCCATGGGGCCGAGAGGCGAAGTAAGATAGAGCTTCGATTCCAGGGCGAGCATGGTATCGGTGGAAGTGATCGACCGCTGGCCGTCGAAACAGCTCGCACCGTCAGGTCCCATGCCCCCGCGACATGAAAAGAACCAGCCCCCAAAGCCATCCCCTGTCCTGCGGCAGGACATGGTTCCCTTGCAGTCCGCGTCCTGGCCGCAAGAGGAGCATCTGCCCTCAGTGCAGAATCCAGAAGCACAGTCTCCAGGTGCGTCACAAAGGGCACCATCCCTCTTCTCTCCTCCTTGGCAAACCAGGACCCCACCATCCAAAACACAGCGCCCGGCCCCGGCACAGTCCTCGTCGCCTGCACATTCAGAGCAGACCCCATCCACACAGAAACCACTGGCACAATCCCCTGGGCTACAAGGATCACCGAGAGCGGCCGCCCCTCCTTGACAGGTGAACATCTGTGCCTCGGGCGACCAGGCGCATTCTTGCTCCCCAGGACAATCTTCACGACTGGAGCACTGTGAGCAGATTCTGCCATGGCAAAAACCAGAGGCACATTGATCTCCCTCGACCGCACCGTCCTGGACATGGAGCGCCACCAGGAGCGGTGCGGTCCGCGAGGCCACGAATACCGGGGCATCAGGATCTCCCGGATCGAGTGACAGCACCCCAAACCCGCCCCTGGCCCCGTTGATGTCCGAATCCAGTACATCGTCGAGAACCTGCCGC
This sequence comes from uncultured Myxococcales bacterium, assembly GCA_964539505.1. GTDB lineage: Bacteria > Myxococcota_A > Polyangia > HGW-17 > SLPX01 > CAZIJS01. Next base: position 1,983 of record CAZIJS010000184.1, on the reverse strand, counting down.
AACACAGGCCGGTCGTCCTGACTCAGATCGAACAGGCTCACGGCACCGCTCGAAAGATGGGTCACATAGAGAAGTCTGAGCGCCGGGTCCACGAACAGACCATAGGGCTCTTCGGGAAGCGCCTCGGTGACGAAGGGGGCGTCCTGCGGCGCCTCGCTCACCACGTGGTCGTCGTCGCAGTCCGAAAGCCCACCAGAACAATCCGATCCGCATGTAAGGCAAAGCAGGTTGCCGTCCTCGGTGGGTTCGTCGTACCGCAGGTCCAGAAACGTCACCGAGGAATTCCCGCGAACCGCCACGTAGAGCCTGTCCACGTCGAAGCCGCCGTCCGACTGCGCATCATGAGGTCCAGACCGCTCCAACAACGCCATGTAGGCCGGAAAGTTGCCCACGCGGACCGCGGCATCCTCGATCATGAGCCCATCACCCTCGTCGCATTCCACGGTGTATCGATTCTGTGGAGACTGCCTGCAACTCGCGATCCCAGGGGACGAAAACCTCGCATTGGCCACCATCAGGTCCACCACCGAAATGACGGATCCGTTGTACTTGATGTCTGCATTCGAGTTCGCCACCAAAAGGTAGCGTCCTTCCCCTGCCACCGCGAGCCCCGTGGGAAAAAACAGGCGGTCCGTGGGTGGGTCGATTCCAGGTTTACTCACCCCCCGGAGCCCATCCAGGTCATTCTGGCAGGCAGCAGACAGGGCCGCCGCCAAGGCGGCGGCCAGGATCACTCGCTTCATCGAGATGTCCTCTCCTCGTGACAAAGGGCGGATCACCGTCCGCCCCTGCACGGATCTACCGGGCGTTCTCTTCGGACCGCAACGCGGCCTGGGCAGCCGCCAACCTGGCTATCGGCACCCTGAAGGGACTGCAACTGACATAGTTGAAACCACTGCGATGGCAGAATTCTACGGAACTGGGTTCACCACCGTGCTCACCACAGATTCCCACCTTCAAATTCGGCTTGGTGGAACGGCCCTTCTCGACGCCCAATCCAATCAACTGACCGAGTCCTTCCTGGTCGATGGCCACGAAGGGATCATGAGCATAAATCTTTCGGTCCACGTACCCAGGGAGGAAACGGCCCGAATCATCGCGGCTCAACCCGAAGGTGGTCTGGGTGAGATCGTTCGTTCCAAACGAGAAGAAATCAGCCTGGCCTGCAATCTTGTCGGCCACCAGGCAGGCTCTCGGAAGTTCGATCATGGTTCCCACCAGGTACTCCACGGTCACCCCCTGGGCGGCGAACACGTCAGCAGCCACGGACTGGACCAGTTCCCGGTGCATCCGCAGCTCGTTTTCGTGACTCACGAAGGGAATCATGATTTCGGGATGCACGTCGATCCCGTCTTTCTTGACGATACAAGCGGCTTCCAGGATGGCACGGGACTGCATCTCCACGATTTCCGGGTAGGAAATCGTGAGGCGACACCCCCGGTGCCCAAGCATCGGGTTCATCTCCTTGAGCGACTCCACTTTCTGGTTGAGATGCTCCACGGTGACGCCCATCTCCTTGGCCAGTTCCGCAACCTGCTCTGGCTCATGGGGCAAGAACTCGTGGAGCGGCGGATCGATGGTGCGCACGGTGACGGGCCGAGATCCCATCTCCCGGAAGATGCCCTCGAAGTCACTGCGCTGCATGGGCAGCAGCTCTGCCAACGCCGCCCGGCGTTCTTCCTCGGTGTCGGCCAGGATCATGCGCCGCACATGCAGGATGCGCTCGCCGCCGAAAAACATGTGCTCGGTCCGACAAAGACCGATGCCCTCGGCGCCGAAGCGAACCGCCTGGGCCGCCTGGTTGGGCTGGTCCGCGTTGGTGCGCACTCCGAGTTTTCGGTGTTTGTCGGCCCAACCCATCACCTGTGCATAGGTCCGGTAAGTCACCGACTCCTCCGGGTCCAGAGAGCCCTCCAGGAGGACCTGGAGAACCTCCGAAGGCCTGGTTTCCACCTTGCCGAGGTAGACGTGGCCCGTGGTGCC
>CAZIJS010000183.1:0-9697 GCA_964539505.1 uncultured Myxococcales bacterium | reverse complement strand
TCCTTCATCACCCAACGAAACTGCCGTCCCCAATGACCATAGAACGCCAAGATATCGAAGTGGCTCTGGTGATTGCTCATCACGATGTAGGATTGGCCCTGCTGCGCATTTTCCCGTCCTTCCACCGTGACCTTCGTCCAGTTCGCCCGGCAGAGCAGCCAGGACCAGGCAGTCCCGAAATGGAAGGCGGCCCTGGGACTCCACTTGGCCAGAGCCGCCGCCAGGATCCCCATGACCAGTGTCGTGGATGCCAAAACGGGAATGAACACGAAGATCTGGTACGGGGCATAGAACCACCACAGCACCCTGCGGCGTTTCTCTCCAGGGAAAAGTTCTCTCTGTTCGCTCGATGACTCGATTTCTGTGGGATTCGTCATTTCCATGTCACTCGATACGTTCTCGCCACCTGTCCCGATTCCTGGGCGGCCCAATGTCTCCGGGTGACCACCCGAGACACCCAGGTTTGCGTCCCATCGTCTCTCGGGACGCAAGCAAGTGAAGAAATCGCAGCCAAGAAACCTAGCGCCAACATCAACGAGGGTCAAATCCAGCCTCACCATTGATCAAAAATATTTATGAAACCATCAATTTCGAGTTGAACCACCAACAAATGTGACCTATCAAAAACATCTGATTTTTCCATGAGACCAAGAGGTTCGAGTTTCACGATGGATGTCCTGCATTCAAAAACCGAGTCACGAAGCACCCCAGACGAGCACTTTCTCATCAGGCCGGAAGAGGCGGTGGGGCTCTTTTTCTTCTTTGTGTTGCTCGTCATGAGCATCACCCATGATTCGCCCCTGTTCGAGCCCGTGCGCGAATCCAGGCTGACCTATTTCACTGCGATCCTGCTCGTGGTCTCCCTGGTGGGCCTGACTGCGTGGCAATCATGGCTCTGGTTCACCAGGTGGCGCATGGCCAAGGCACCTTCTGTGTCTGGCAATCCCAAGAGACTGTCGCCCCTCAGGCTCCTGAGGGACTGGATGCCCGCGGTCTTGTCCCTGGGCATCTATGAGAGCCTCAAGCACCTCCACCTCAATGAAATCGTACTCTGGCTGGGCATCACCCCAAAAGATCACTGGATGATCGCCTTCGACGAAACTGTTTTTGGGGGGCACGCGAGCGTGGCCCTCGAATCCATCATCAGCCCGGCCATGACCTGGTACATGAAAAAAGTCTACTACATCGGCTACTACGTCTATCCCGCCTTGGTGGGCCTGGTGCTCTATGCGTTCAAGCCGAGACGAGCCTTCCGCGAACTCGTGCTTGCCTTCCTCTCGGCAGCTTTCATCGGCTACATTTTCTATATCCTGATTCCCGTGGCAGGCCCTCGCTTCTCCGAAGTGGCCCACCTCTATACCGTGCCTCTCACCGCCTCGGGAAAACTCGAAGTCATGCAAATGGACACACTGCGCTACCAATACGATTGTTTCCCGAGTCTCCACACCGCCATCCCCTTGACGGTCCTCATCGTGGCGTTGCGCAACAGCCGCAGGTTGGGCCTGCTGCTGGCACCTTTCGTGTTGAGCACGGTCCTGTCCACTCTCTACCTGCGGATGCACTACATGGCCGACGTGCTGGCAGGCATGACCCTGGCGCCCGTTTGCGTCTATATCGGCATCCATGCAGACGGCTGGTGGCTGCGTCTCCACCAGGCCTTCCACCGTGCCATCCACGGTAAGAAAGCCGAGGCCATGCGCAAGCAAACCATGGTCCATGCCGGCCTGGCCGCAGTGGCGGTGCTCTGGCTCATCTATCTGGTCAAGTAGACATGGCGCCGGCTGGGAGCAGAGGGCACCATTCTCAGAACGGACCGGCAGTCTCCAAGCCATCACGTACTGTCCCAATCCTGGCATTGTTCACCCTTCTCCAACCCCTGGCCTTCGTGGGTTGCAAGACGTATCGCAAGACGAAGACAGAGACAGACTTGTGTCAAAGGCTCGTGGATCGCTCCATCCGCTGCCTGGAACTGGAAGTGCAGGCTGGTGAAACCAATGGATTTTCCACCACGGAACGTCTGGAGCGCGAACGCATCCACCGCAGGAATGCCACGAAAACCTGCCGGACAAAACTCGCCAAGGACCAAAACCTGGCCCAGGACCTGGCAGCCTGTCTCGCACTACGAAATTGCATGGCCTACAGCCGCTGCAAAGAGACCGCAACATTGCGCGCCAGGGCCAGAAGAGCGCTGTCGAAAGCCTCGAACGGCCAGCCAAACGACGACGATTCGTTGCACCAGGATCTCTCATCGGTCTGCCGCGATCGCTATCTCATGGAAACTCTGGCATCTCAGGCCGATATGAAAACCAAACATCTGCTGGCAAACCTGCGCAGCGCCTGCAGGTCCCTGGAACGACGACGCATCACCGACATCAAAGCAAATATCGACAAGGCCCTTGCTCCATCCAACGAACACCCCATCTCTGACCTGTCCCAGGTTTGCAGCCAGGTCGCCCAGGGACGGCCCGAAAAAGGACAGCAGAATGCATCGGGCCGCAAGCAGCCTCAATCTCCTGAACGCAGGGCTGTCGAGAGACTGTGCCACGAACAATGGCGCCTGCGCAGCGCCCTGAACAACATGCGCAGGATCCGCGGTTTTCTCCAGCCTCCAGGCTGCGCCGAATGCGCCCTGCGCGTCTGCCGCTTTCTCACAGTGACCAAAGTCTTGAAACAGTCCCCTCTGCCAGCCGTTCAGTCCCTGGTGAGACGATTCGAGCGACTCTGTCGCGTGACCACCCCGATCTTCTGGATCCAAAACCGACTTACCCGCAGGCGCCGCCCAGGTCCCATGACCTGCCGCAGGGCCGACAGCCTGCTCCAACGAGCGCTGGCCCAAGCCCCAGACGACCCTACGGTGCAGGTTGCCGCATGCCTCCTTGACCTACGGTGTCGCTCCAGACGTTCCAACCATTGACAAAAGATCCGTTGTTGGATATGCGCTCTTCAAAGTCCAACCAATCTATCTCACAGGATAATGGAGGTTTGCGCTGCTGCAGAACCTCTGGTCTCGACGACACAAAGGAGGACAGCCATGAAGCACGAGATGGCGATTTTTACAATCCTGGGATTCGCAGTCGCCCTGACCCTCGGCGCCTGTGGAAAGTCTCGTTCCACTCCCAAGGAAACCAAGGCAACGACCAAGCCGGCAGCCGCCCAGCAGGGCACAAAGCCGGGTTCACGTGCCGGGGCACGATCGGTGAAGGCAGCACCCATCACCTACAAAATCGTGAGCAACGACAAGCTCGGCTTTTCGATTCAGGTTCCTTCCAAGGCCAAGACCCTGGCCTGTGACCAATTCTCCTGCACATACAGCTATGTCCTGCCCGACGGGATGTTCGAGATCCACGTGAACGTGGCCAAGGCCACGGGCAAACTCGACAGCATCGCAGATGCCATCCGGGATGCCACGCTCATGGGCCAAAAAGCCATCGTGGAAAAGAAAGCCCTGCCCAACGGCGACATGTTCCTGGTCAAGGCGCCCCAGGGCATGCTCCAGGAAGTCTGGTACTTTGCCAAGGGCCCCAAGGGGAAGGTCCGAGCAAAGTGCAGCGGCCCGGCCAAGATGCTCGACGTGGTCAAAAAGGTTTGTAAGAGCCTGAAGGCCAAGTAGGTGCAAGGATGTCTATGAGGGCATCCAGGCGAAGGGTCAGCAAGACTTGCCCATGCGTCTCTCCGGACGAGCGACTGAATCGAAGACCCCTCGATACGGATTCCATGGGACCATCCAGTTTTTTTTCCCTTCCCGTTACGGCTTGCTCTCTTTTTTCGGCTTGGCCCGGACCTTGGTCTGGATGAGACGCCCTTTTTCCAGGCGAAAAGCCAAGACTCTCTGTTTTCCATCCAGGGTGACGGTTCGGGTCCAGATGGTCTGCTCCGAGCCGCCCTCCCCGGTGACAACAGTCAAGAGAACTGGAATGGCCGCAACGATCTTACCCCTGTCCAGCAGGGACACCTCGACGTACGGATTGCCGTCCAACCGGCCCAGGCGCAGGGCGGTCACCCCAATCACCGGGAAGTCCAACGAGGCCCTTCGCAGTTCCTGGCCTTCCTGTTGGTACGACAGGCGCAGCCCACCACTCACGCTTCGCCATTCTGCGATCACCAGGACCCGCCCTCCCCAGGTGGCCTGGCCCACTCTTCTCCGCAGGGAAGCGAGCCAGCGATGGAGTTTGCCGCGATTGCGGCCGGCCAGCCGCTTCTCCAGTCTCACCAGCCAGCCCTCACCAAAGAAACCTGACGGCTTGCCGCCCTGGGCCCCCTTCTTCCCCTCCTTCGGTGGGCTCTTCCCCGAGGCTTCCTTGTCCTGCAGCCGCCTGGCTCCCAACAGAGCCAGGGTCTGCGACAGGAGCACCCGCGCTGCGGCCGGGGCCCCGCGGGCCGCCGTGAGTTCCGCTCCCGATGCCACCTCGGCCATGAGCCGCAGGGCCATGTCCAGGCGCAGGCCGCAAAGCGCTGCCTGTGCCAGGCCCAACTTGGCCATGGGATCTGCCGGGGTCAGTGCCAGCAGCACCTGGTACTCTCTTGCCGACTCGTCACACCAGCCTTGCTGGAGATAGGCTCTTGCGAGCATGCGCCTGGCGAAGGGGTCGGTGGGAGCCGACTCCACCACTTCGCTCATGGCGGCTCTCGCATCGGCCTTTCTCCCGCGCCCAAGGAACAGACGGCCAATCTCCAAGCGCGTGACCACGTCCGTGGCCACATCCCGCCGCAGCGACTCGGCATAGCGCTCGGCTTCGTCGAAACGACGGAGCCTTGCCGCCAGTCGCATGGCCAGCCGCCGCAGCCCCACACTTTCCGGTGCCAGGGCCAGGAACCGACGCACCACAGCGAGCCGGCCGGCATCCGTCTTTTCCTTGCCCAAGGCCTCGTCCAGGAGCGTCCAATCCACCATGCCATCCGGATTCAACCCACGGATGGCAGCAACCACATCTGCCTTGGTCCGCAAAGTGGCCAGGATCCTGCGCCGTACGTATCGCCTTGCCGAACCGTCCAGCAAGGCATTGTAGAAGGCCACCTTCCTGGCGGCGTTCCGCAGACGAACCAAAATGAGATCGAGCAGTATCTGTCTATCCAACCAGGTCTTGAGTTCACACTTGGTTCTGGCACCGTGCCAGACTCGCAGCGCGCCGCTCACCCCGGAATTTCCGGCAAGGCGCTCGCGCCAGACCATCCGGCGGACCGACAGGTAGCGCCGTGACGCCTTGGAACAGCCTCCGTCACCTCTACTCCAGGCCAAGGGAGAGACGAACTCGAACCGGTGGGTGAACGTGGTGGGCGCTCCCGGGGGCAAGGTCGGAAGTCGCAGTGAGGAGACTGCTGCCTGGATACAGGACACCACTTCGGGATCCCCAAGACTCGAATACCTGGTCTCCACGGACTTGAAACTGCCGTCCTGCCTGAGCTCCATCTTCAAATCCACGACACCGGAAAGTTCCGGATGCACGGAAGCCTTCCGCTCGAAACAGAGCCGCACGGGCCCGGCCCTCATCTCCAACAACCGGCCGTAGAGCCAGTTCCATGACAGTCCTCGGCCCCTGCGCCCAAACCAGGATGGTTCCACCGACAGGTTGGACAGGGCCACCCGGCGTACCCCGGTCAGTGACTCCGCCCGCACCCGCGCCGGTGGCGCGCCAAAGAGTAAAGACAGATACGACTTGGTGTTTGGAGACGCAAAGGCGGTCCAGTCGGTGCCCAGGCCGTACCGAACACCGAGGTCGGCCACCATCTCCCTGCCGGCATCTTCTTCCAAGAGCCGCTGTACCCTGGCCTGGGCCCACCGCCTCGTCAGGTCACCCTGGTCTTTGACCTGGCGAAAAGCCAGGCGGTAGACCTTATGGAACGGCTTTTTGCCCGTGACTGCGTCCACTATCATCCTGGAAGGAAGTTTCCCGTTGGACCGGGCAAGGACTTCCAGGGGCCTATCCCCTGTCACGACCACGGGCCGGGAAGGATAGACCCTGGCCACATCCCCATCGAAGGAAACCGTGACCTGACGCAAGGCGGGACGCGCCGCCCGGGCCAGGAGACGGAACACAGCAGCCGCTGCCTGTTGCGGATTTTCCACCTGGACCGCGGCATTGGGTTCGCCCACGAGTCGCTTCAAAAACGCCATGTCCGCATCACTGCCCACGCCAAGGGCGAACAGCCTCGCAGAGGCGTCCCTTCGTCTCACCTGCGTCAGGATGTCGCGGACGTCCCTCGGCCCGGTGGTGGGTCTGCCGTCTCCCAGGTAGAGCACCAGCCCCTGCCCCTTGGGCAGCAGGGCCGTGGCTCTTCTCAAGGCCAGGGCGAGGTTCGTGGCGCCAGCGGGCCCAAGCCGAGAGAATGTTTCCAGGAGACGTTTCCTCGTCTCGTGGCCTGCCCCCTGCAGTCCCGGTCCCAAGTCGGCCACATCGTCGGAAACCGCCAGGACCGCGACTCTGTCCGACATCTTGAGTTGGTCCAGCACAGCGGCCAGGCTGTCTGCCACGAGTTGTGCCTGTGCATCGGACAGGCCCGCAGACCGGTCTGCCACGATCACCACATCGAGTGTGTGGTCCCCCGCGGGCAGCGGCAAGAGGGCTTCGACGCGAAACACTTTTCTCTCGCGGCCATCCCGCGCTGCCGCATACCTCGCGCTCGACACTGAGCCACCCTTGTCGGGAAGTTCCAGGACGAAATCTGACCTGGGCTTGAAATCGCTCCTGGTCACCCGCACCTTGCCCCCCTCCACCTTGGCATCCAGCGAAGCCCTGATGCCCTTGCCATGCTGCCCGTCGAGCGCCACTTCCAACGAAAACTCCGAGACCAGCGGCGCATCCACGCCACCCATGGGATAGCGGTATATGAGCTCTCCCCGTCCCTGCTCCAGCCACTGTCCGTAGACAATCCGCACCACGAAGGTCTTGCCCGGTTCGATCCGTGACACCCGGCCGCTGTAGAGGCCCTGCCCGACCTTTTCCAAGAGAAAGGACGGCATGGCAGCCCCTGGCGACCTGCTGCGGGCCACCACGGTATCTCGAACGAGGTCGTCTCTGTCGGGTCCATGGAAAAGCGATTCTACGATCGCGCCCGCCGGGAGCCGGACACGATAGAATCCCTCTACGGGCCAGGACTTCGGGTTGAAGAATGTCTGGGTGACAACGGTTCTTGCAAAGCCCTGGTCCAGGGTCACCAACACCCTGTGGTCGCGCAGGATGAGTGGATCGGGAGCCGTTCCCAAAGACCCGACCCTGCGTCCTTCCAGGATGCCGATCCCCGCCGGAGCCCCCTGGCCCGCCTCACCGGCCCTGGCCATGCCCGACGTCCAGTCGTCCCAGACCTCCTCTGGAAGCACGGCGGCCTTCTCCCCGGCCATCGACAAGGTGATTCCCGGCCCGATGGACTTGAAGCGCCCCTGTCCCTTGGCTTGGTAGAAGACCTCGCCTGCCGCACAATACACGCGAACCGCCCCGTCCTTGCCCATCCTGACATCGAACCCGGTGGAACCGGCTCGAAGTATTCCCTGACCTGCGCGCACCTTGAACTCGGCCCCCGCCTCGACATAGATCCTTCCGCGCAGCAATGAAATCGTATCGGCATAAACCTGGATCTTGGTGTCCTGGTCCAACAAAATGACAGCCCCGCGATCCATGGAGACCAGTGCGCGCCCCCCGGAACCCACCGCCACCTTGGTTCCATCCGAAAGCCTCTGGCTCTGTCCCACTGTTTTTTTCCCGCCACCGGACGTCAGGGTCACGGCGGGACGGACGACCCTGACCGTGCCCACGGAATGGGCCAGGGCCTTGGCTCCAGGGGTCTTACTCCGGCAACCGGCGGCCAGGCCAACCAGGGCCGAGAAAGCAGACAGGACGAGTGTTTTCGTCATGGCAGTCCTCATCGTGTCACCTCCTCGACCCTGCCGTTGCTGACCCGAAACTCGTAGACATGATGCTTCGAATCGAAGCGCAACGTCTTGGTCCAGAGTGTTTCATCTTTCTTCCCCTCGTTCCACATCACGGAAAGCTCGGCGGTCACCACCCTGGCCCGCGAGCCCTTGGGCCGTCTCACCTCGACGCGATAGACTTCGCGCTCTGGGTGTCTCCCCTCGAAGGCTTCGATCCCATAGAGGGTCCCCAGCAAAGGCGCCCTGGCCGGGCTGTAGCTTCCCACCCCCACGTAGAGGCCGGTGTCTGCCGAAGGATGGCTCCATGTCAACAGGATGCGGACCGGCCTGGCCCAGCGGAGCACGCCGCTGCGCCTGGTGGCAGTGAGCAAGGAGGCGAGCTTTTCGAGCCCCTTTTCTCCCGCCTGTCTGGCCTTTATCCGAAGCTTCATGAGGCGCAGGGAAGTCCACAGCAATGCATACCTGGCCAGGCCCTGGACCGACCCGGGGTCCGCGGTTCCCGCGACCCGCTTTTCGAGCCTGAGCGCCTCGTCGATCCGCCCTGCGCCGGCGGCCGCCTGGGCCATGAGGAGGAGCACCGATGTTTCGGAGGGACGGAAGGCCGCCAGTGTCTCATATTCTCGATAGGCCTCGTCGTACCAGCCGTAGGCTCGATACAGGTCTCCGAGCCGGCGGCGCAATGCCGGGTCCCTGGGACGAAACTCCACCAACTCCGACAAGAGTCTCCTGGCGCGAGTCCCCTTCTCGTGACGGATCAGCAGCTCGGAGAGTTGGATCCTGAAGTCCGGGTCGGCATAGGGGTTTCCTTCCACGAGAGAGACCATGCCAAGCGCCTTCTTCCACTGCCCCGTTTCTTCGAGCAAAGCGAGGAGAAGGCTGCGCAGCCCCCAGTTGTCCGGCTGCTGCAGGAGAAGGTTCTGCAGGGCGGCGACCTGGAGCTTCGGTCTTTTGAGCTTTCCCACCAATTCCTTGGCCATGGCCAGGCTGGTCGGCTTGCCCAGACCAAAGGCCGACATCACCATTTTCAGGTCCGACGGTCGCCTCACGCGGCCCAGGATGGCTTTGCGCAAGAAAAGATACGTGCCTCGACTCCTGCGAAATCTCCGGGCCAGGCCAAGCATGGCGCGCACCGACCCGAGCCGACCAAGCATGGAAGACAGGAGCAGTCGCCTGGCCTGCCAGGAACGCAGTTCGCAGTGGTTGCGCGCATCGTACCAGACCTCCAAGACTCCGCGCAGGCCGCGCTTGGAGGACAGCCTTTCCTTCCAGAGTCTCTTTCTGACCGCCAGCGGTTTCTTCGACGCAGCCGAGCAGGAGGAGGGACGGTGATCTTGGATGTGGATGAACACATTGACGTCCAAGGCTCGCTTGCGCCTTGCCCCATCCACGACGGAACCCTGCCGGCCGATTTTGCCCCCAGCAAGCAAGCCACCGGTCCGTTCGTCGGCCAACAGTCCTTCCAGTGGAGCGCCCGGGCCCTGCCATCGCCTGCGATGCCAGGCCCTGGGCCGGCGCATCCCACCTCTACGGCCCCTCCGGCCCACAGCAGAGCCAGGCCGCCTTCTGACACTGGCAGCCGAATCCATCGCATCCAGGGCGATGCGGGCCGTCTTTTGGGGCCGCACGATCCGTCGTCGCTGCCCTGATCGTCGCCCGGCGCCCTGGGGCAAGCTTGGCCTCCCCTTGGACTTCTCTGCCATCAAAGGAACAGCCCCACTTGGGACCCCCCTTCCCCCATAGCCAGCCCCGGCGCCCCCGGAAAGTGATCCGGTGGTCACGGAAGGCGCCGCCATGGCATTGGCTGGTGCCGGCGGGATTGCGGCTTTCTTGAGG
>CAZIJS010000182.1:0-9824 GCA_964539505.1 uncultured Myxococcales bacterium | reverse complement strand
TCCCTCACAGAGTCCCCTGGCTTCCTGGCTCGTGGCTCCCCGCAAGGCTGCCTGAGCCGGAGAGAGGCGGCCAGCAAAGGAGCGGCCCCGACAGGGACGAATCGACAAGGACGACTCGACAGGAACGACTGGACAAAGACGACTCGACAGGGACGAACCGACAAGGACGACTCAACGGGAACGACTGGACAAGGACGACTCGACAGGGACGAACCGGGATGGACAGGGGACAGACCGGGACGGGTGGCCGGTCCTGTCATCTCCCTGGCTTTCGAAACAGCACCAGCAGTGCGGCACCCAGGACCATGCCAATGGCCAGGGCCAGGGCCAACCAGCCCCAGAAGCGGCTGCGCACCTCGAGCCCGGTCAAGGCGAATCGGATTCGATGTCCGGTGACCTGCTCGGCCACGAATGCAACGAAGGCACCGCCCATGTCCCGCCGTACCACCGGTCCCACCACGGAAGGCATGCCCTCGGGATACCGGCGGACCACCACGCCGTATCCTCGCACCGGCAAGGAAAGCGTCATATCCACCAGGAGCGTCTCGGTATCGTATCGAAGCAATCCCGTCGCAGAAGCACTGTAGCGCCCTGGTTTCAATCCAGGTTGAACCACGAGGCCCTTGTCACCGGCCACCACCCAGGCGGGAGTCTTGTCATTCATGGGTTCGAACCCCGACGGATAGGGCAGAAGGCGCCCCGCGGCATCTCCTGGTTTGGCCACGTCGAGAAGATAGGTCACCGTGACAGTGAGCCTTCCGGCTTCCAGGGCGCGGACCCGAAACTCCAACCAGAGTCCCGTGCTGCTCGGGGCCATCTCTTCTCGGACCTGATGATCCGGCCCGGACTCTCTTTCCGCCCCGGACTCTCTCTTCGAAGTCGCGGAGGATGCCCCTTTCCGCTGGGCACCCAGGCTTTCACGTTGGGTCGGTCTTCCGCCATGAGCCGGCGTCCCATGCCGGGGCAGGGAGAGTGCCAGGAGAAATCTGAGAGCCTTGCCGCCGGGCATCTGGAAGGCCACGCTCCTGGTGGTCCTGGTTCCGGACTCGGCCACCAGAATCAGGCTGCGGCCCTCCAAATGAGAAGCGTCCAACGTAACTCTGCCCGCAGAGCCCGTTGTCGCGGTCTGGAGCACCTTGCCGCTGGTGGCGTCTCGAATGCTCACCTTGGCGCCAGACACCCTGTCGTCCAGGGTCCGGTCCACCACGCGAACAGCGATCCGGCCTGGTTGCAGGTCGGGATCTTCAAGGGGCAGCCCCGACATCATGCCCACAGAGGGGGCCTGTCGCCCCATGCCACCCATCCCAGGAGAGACGAAAAAGAAGGCGAGGAAAATCCGTAGGCCCATCATGGATGCTCATCCCCGGTCGAGGCCGATGAGTTATCTATTTTTCCTTTTTTTCCTTCCGGCGATCCAGCCCCGGGAAAGGCGGTCACGAGCCACAGGGCCAGGGACGCCAGGGCCAGGGCGGCGGGAAAGGTCAGGCCCGCAGCCGGGGCCGCGAGCAGATGTTTTCCTTCCCCGAGGGCTGGGTGGCCCCGAACCACGAACCAGGCGCCCAATCCCACAGAACCCAGGACCCAGGATCCAGCGAGCGCCGAAACGAAGCGACTGGGCCTGGCCGGTCTGCGCAGGAGCAGGGCCAACCCGGCCAGGGCCATGAGGCCGAATCCCACCCACATCCAACTCGCCAAGGGATGGATCACCACCTGCAAGGTGGCCCTGCCATCGTTGCGGACGCCGAGGAGCCGGACCTGGACATCTCTCCAGAAGGTTGGAATGGTCTCGGTCCGACCCACGGGCATCTCTGGAGAAGACAAATACGCCACGAGACCAGGCCGCACCGTACGCCCTGCAGCATGCAGCAGGACAAACACCTGGTTGGACTCCAGATCGTCTCGCACCTGGGGCCCCAAGTATTGAATGGACCGTCCACCCACCAGGAGTTCGGAGCCGGAGGCGACTTCTTTCTGGGCCCGGACCAGGCCCGCCCTGCCCGACAGCCCGAGCAACACCATGGCCAGGCCCACGTGGATGAGCCCCGCCGCTGCAGCCCTGGGCCTGCGACGAACGATCCCCATCCAGCCGGCGGAAAACGCAGCCTGTCCCAAGGCAAACCCGGCTGCCGCCCCGGTGGCCAGGGCCCAGGGAGACAGCCCCGTCAGTCCCGCCGTCAGGACCAGGCCCAACAGGGCACCCACCGGCCCCGGCAGGAAACGCAGCCAGGCCCACTTCGTCTCTGCGCGGGGTGTCGCCCGCAGGTACGCCAGGCCCACGAGCATCCCGACCATGGGCCCCACGGGCAGGAGCCAGGTTTCGAAAAAGCTGCGCTGAACCTTGATGGTCCGACCGGCAAAAAGCTTCCACGAGAGGGGACCCACGGACCCCACGAGCACCACCAGCACCGCAGCGGTCAGGACCCAGTTGCAAGAAGTGATCGCGGTGCGAAAATCGAAATGCCGCTCCCCAGAACGAGAAGGAGGCTGCTGCCAGAGCTGGTGTTTCCACCAGGCCGCTGTCGTGGAGGCGACAACTCCAGCCAGGAGCAAGCCGCCAAGGACCCGAAGCAGGAATGAGTCTTTCCCGAAACTATGGACCGAGTCCACGGCTCCCGTCCTGGTGAGGAAGGCTCCCAGGATGGTCAGCCAGAAGGTGGCAAAAGCCGCAAAAACGAGCCATCCCCGCGACCACCTGCCCCTCCTTCCCAGCAAGAGAGCATGCACCGCCACGGTCCCCATGAGAAACGGCATCAAGGACGCATTCTCCACCGGGTCCCAGTTCCAATAGCCGCCCCAATCCACCTCGCCGTAGGCCCAGACCATTCCCAGAACCATACCGGCGGCCAAGGCCAGCCAGGCCGCCAGGATCCAGGGGCCGAGGATTCGCAGGAGCTTTCTGTCCAGCGGCCGGTTCGTAAGCAGGGCCGACATGAGCATAGCAAAGGGAACCAGGGAGAGACCATACCCCAAGTATTGGATCGGCGGATGGATGAGCATCCAAAAGTTTCGGAGCATGGGTTTCATGCCGGCTCCATAGAGAGGCCGCTCTACCAGATAGGGGTCGAAGGGATTGTAGCGAACCAGGACCACGGCAAAAAACAGGGCTGCCAGCACCCCGTAAATCAAGGCGGCAGCACCAGCCCATCGCACAGCATCCCGGTCTCCTCCAGCATCGGGTGGCTCGGTGGGACCATCACGCATCGGCCTGACCAGGCTGCGCACATGGAGGCCGAGGGCCAAGGCCGACACAGAGGCCAACACAAAGGCCCAAAAGAGCATGGACGTCTCCAGGTCCACCCAGAGCAGAGATGCCTTGAACCAGGGACTGAGATCTCGACTGGACGCCACCTGGACGGACCGGATGCGGAAGTCGTCCAGGAAAAAAGCAGCGGAGAGAAGGCCCACCGCTGCCAGCCCACAAAGGGCTGAAGTCGTCATGGCGCGGGTCGCCAGTTCCATCCACCGGCGGGCAACGCGATCATCGCCCCAAGCCGCCAAAATCCCCGATGCCGCAGCGAGGCCGGCGAGCACCACTGCCATCCACAAGAAAAAATTGCCGGCGAGTTCCAAGACCCATGCCTCACTGCCGGGACTGATACTTCGAGGGGCACTTGGTGGTCACCTCCTCTGCGAGGAAGAACCCATCCGAAGTGAGGCGGCCCCTGAGGGTGACCTGGCGTCCTGGTTGGAATCCGGAAGGAATCCGGCCTCGATATCTCACCTCCACCTTCTTGCCCTTCCATTCCACCTGGAACCGATGCTCTGGCTGTCGCTCGCCGCCGCCGGGATGCCACAAGTGCGATCCCAGCACCACTTTGCCCCCCAGCCAGACGGATTTTCCCACCAGTTCCGTCCTGCGCTTGGCCAGCTCGTCTACTTTGACATAGGTGCCGGAGGACCGGGAAAGCGACCATGCCATGAGCCCCAGACCGAGCACCGCCACGATCACCGACAAGCCTATCTTGACTGTCTTGTTGCGCAATGCGTCTCCTTCGATGCCGCTTGGCAGGATCGCCTTTTGAAG
This sequence comes from uncultured Myxococcales bacterium, assembly GCA_964539505.1. Classification (GTDB taxonomy): domain Bacteria; phylum Myxococcota_A; class Polyangia; order HGW-17; family SLPX01; genus CAZIJS01. The sequence goes on along the minus strand of CAZIJS010000182.1, from coordinate 5,800 downwards.
CGAACGAGCCCGGCATCCTTTCGATGGCGGATTGTACATGAACCAACTGGACTTACCAGGTGGTTTTTTGCGCTCGAATGCTTCCGCCCATACAATAGTCGAGTCGGAGCATGCCCCGGCCCGAAACCGGGCGCGCGAAAACAGGTAGGCGGCCCGCTCCAGAACCGCTTCCACCAGGGCATGCCTTCGAGTCGGAGGACCATCGTGCGTAACGGACCGTCTCCCACGTCAATGACTCCCTGGGCCCAACCGGCCACAGGAGGAATCACTGGACATCTCTGCGTCCTGTCCGGCGCAAAGGTGCTGTTTCTGTCGCTTCTTACGTCAGCATGGGCCTGGGGATCTTCCGGCTGTGGCATATCAGGACTCAAACGCCAGGTGCGAACCCTGGACAAGAGCCTCGCAGTCTTGCACCGCAAAGTGGACAAACAAAACGAGCGGATCGAAACCCTCTCCAATCAACTCTTCATCCTGGAAGACCGGGTGGACTCGAATCGAGTCGCATTGCGGCGAAAGCACAGCAAGCGTCCAGCCGTCGGGTCGCGAAAAGGCCCTGAACCCCCCAGTTCCCAGGATCAAGGTTTGGCGACCGACAAGCCCCTGGTCAAGGGCCATGACGGTCCCCCGAGACTGCGCGTCGTTCGGCTTCGGCCCAGGTCCCATTCGAGGCGAGGAGGGAAACGCATCGTGCTGCGTCTCCATGAACGATCGAGCCCCGTCTTCCGTCCCCTGGGAGGTCCGGCGATCCGCGAACGCATCCCCGTGGTACCCATCCCGTCCGCCGGTGCCGCCATCCCCCCACCCGGCCCCATCCAGGAATACCGTGCCGCCTACAGGCTGTATACCACGGGCCGATACGCCGCAGCAACCAAGGCGTTTGCAGCCTTCGCCGCGAGACATCCACACCACGACTACGCCGACAACGCCCTGTTCTGGATGGGTCAGAGTCTCTACAAGCAAAAACGATACAAACAGGCTGCGTCCACGTTTCGCAGGGTGCTCAAACGATATCCTTCGGGTAACAAGGCACCAGACGCCCTGCTCAAATTGGGCCTCAGCCTCAAAGCAATGGGAGCCAGGATGGACGCCAAGAGGGTGTTGACCCAGGTGGTCGACATTTACCAAAATACGAGAGTGGGACGCATCGCATCCAAGGTCCTCGATACCATGCGATGAGGAGACAGAGGGAAACACACAACGAGACGAACTCACAACGAGACGAAGGTCAGTCATGAGAGACATTCAGCTTCTGGTCACAGCACTCGTCATCTCGATTCCCGGGGTGGCCGGCGCACAAAATCAAGGGCCGTCGGGCTACGTGGTCCCCCTTCCGCAGGGAATGCCAAGGCTGCCCCCAGGCGCGGTTGTGGGGGCCGGCGGTCGTCCCAGGCGTGTCATCATCCAGACCGCGCCTGCTGAGCCGGGACGCCATGGAGCAGACCGGTCGGACGAGGGCGGTGGCAACGACAACACCTATGAAATCTACGGAAACTCCTCGATTCGGCGTTTCGCCGTCGTGGGTGGACCCAAGCCGACCGAGCACATAGTGCGGCCGGGAGACACCCTCTGGGACATCTGTGAAACCTACTTCCAGGACCCCTGGCTCTGGCCGAAAATATGGGCTCTCAATCCCGAAATCACCAATCCCCACTGGATCTATCCCGGCGACCGGATCAAGCTCCGCAGAGCGGGCAGAGTCCAAAGACGTCCCACCGCAGCAGCCTTCGGCGAGGTGACGTTCCGAAGTGGCCAACCCACGGGAGACGTCTGGCTCAAGCTGAAAGGTTTTCTGAGCGAAGAGAAAATCAAAAAATCAGGGGTCATCAAGGGAGCCTTTTCGGAACGTATCATGCTGACCACCGGGGATGTCATCTACGTCCAGTTCAAAAAAGGCCACCCACTGGAAGTCGGCAAACGCTATTCCATCTATGAGCCCCTCGAAACCGTCCGGCATCCCTTCAACAACCGCCGCATCGGCCGCATGGTTCGCCTGGATGCAGACGTGGAAATCGACAAGGTCACATTGCACGGAAAAACCGGCATCGCAAGGGGCCGCATCCTCCATGCCGTCAACCCGGTGGAACGAGGCTATCTCGTGGGTCCCCTTCGGAAGAAACTGGCCAGCGTGGACATTCGGACCAACAGGAAAATCCGCAAACTCGAAGCAGTCGTGGTGGCCATCCTGAGCGAGCACGATATCGTGGGTGCCCACCAGGTGGTATTCCTCGACAAAGGTTCAGCCGAAGGCATGGAGCCTGGATTCGTCCTGCAAGCCTACCGGCGTGGAGACCTCTATCGCCGCACCATGGAAGCCGAAGCAAGGCCAGGGCGCCATTACTGGCCCGCCGAGGTCTTTGGACAGCTCGTGGTCATGCGCACGAGCAAACACCACAGCATTGCCCTCGTGGTCCACACGAGACGAGAAATCCGCGTGGGAACTCTGGTCAAACTTCGGTACGAAGGACCGTCCGAGACCAACGCCAACCGCACCAACGCCCGCTCCAACCGCGCTCGGACGAAATAGCACCAAAGACTCGCTCAGGCCCCAACGTCATCCCACCGTCCTGGCCCATCCAGCACCCCCCCGCGGTCAACGACAGAGCTGCCGTTTCTTCCAGGGAAGCTCACGCCCTTTGCAGACGAATCGCTTCTTGAACTCGGCAGTCGCCGTCTGCCCGGTGGTCACCGGGCCTTGCCGTCTCGTTCCACCGGCAGGGCTCCCCGCAGAAGCAGGGACAGCTCTGCCCTGGAGCCCTGTCACGGCCTTTGTCCCCGATGTTCCACCCGCTGCTCCGGCGCTCGGCCCTGCGCCGCCCGGCTGGGACTGCTCCGGCTGCGGTCTGTAGAGAATGGTCACACACTCGTACCATTTCCATCGACCAGGATGCCCACAGGCAGGAATCTTGCGTTCCAGCCATCCAGAAGCCGACCGGCAGCCTGTGCCATCTTCCCTTTCGATGCAGTAGGCCCGATTGGTCATGCGCCGGCTCTGCCGGCCATCACAGTCGTAGTCGAAGCTGCCGTCCCCACGGTCCCGGGCGAAGGACTCTGTCTGCCCGGGATAGACATTCGGATTCTGATCGTAGCAATCTTCGTTGTTTTGCACGTATCCCGCAGGCGGCAGACAGCCCTCCACCCAGTCCTTGGGATCGCCAAATCCGTCTCCATCCCTGTCGCGGTAGAAGCGACGCCTGTTCCGACAATGTCCTGAAACGCCGCTCTCGGCCCGGCGAATGGCTTCCACCACCCACTCGTCGCCTCTCGGCGGCGTTGGATCCGGCTCGACGTAGTCGCACCCCACCAACGCGACCAAGGCCAGGACAATGGAACCCACCGCTGCCCGCTTCGATGATTTCGCCGAAGATCCCGCCATGGCCACACCCACGTGCCGTCTAGTAGAATCGTGCCGCAAACAGGGTGCCTCCGTTCTCGAGAACGAAGAGCCTATCGTGGAAAACGGTCACAGGAGCAGAAACGCCGAATCCTGCATCCAGGCGAGACAGGAAGGCACCGGTGGAACGGGTCACGAAATAGACCCCCTTCTCACTGGTGGAAAACAGGAGCAGGTCCTCGTAGACCAGTGGCTTGGATGCGCCACCCGCTTCCAGTGCCTCCCGGTAGACCAGCCGACCCTCCATGTCGAGACAATGAAGCCCCTTGACCGCTGATACGAAATACACATGGTCGTCTGCCACCGCCACGGCAGAAGGCGCTCGAACCTGGAAATGCCACTTGAGCGCCCCCATCTTCGGGTCCAGCGCATAGACCCCGCCTGCATAGGACGCGGCGTAGAGGACATCCCCGGCCAGAACGGGCTCGGCATCCACGTCCACGTACTCGGTCTTGCCCATACTCAAATCCCTGGTCCAGACGGGATCACCGCTGCCCGCATCCAGGCACACCAGCACTCCGTCGGAAAACCCGGCATAGGCTCGGTCTCCCGACAGAACCACGGGGCTGTGGCCCTGGATGGTGAAACCGGCGGGCATCTCACGGTCGTAGGACCATTGCCATGCCCCTGTCTCGGCATCCAGGGCGAAGACCCGGTTGCGCTCGTTGGCAAAATAGAGCACTCCGCGATGGTACGTGGGCCGGGCGTATATGACGCCTTTGGCACAGTACTTCCAACGCTCCTTGCCGCTCCCTGGATCCAGTGCATAGATGCAACCATCGCCCAACCCGACATACAGGAGGTCACGCGACGCCACGTAGAGGGGACGCGACAGGATGTCGCCGGGCATCTTGCGACGCCACGATATCGCCCCATCCTGCGTATGCAACGACCAGAGATAGCCGGCCGAGCTCCCGATCCAAAGCCGGGATCCGTCTGGAGACACCTCGGCCGAGGCAAACTCCTCGGGATGGAGATCGGCATAGACATGGGGGGTGAGCACTTTGCGCCAACGCAGGGCAAAGGGGGCACGCAACCCACCCACCCGAAGACTCGCGCTGCGAGTGTTCTGTCCTCCGGGAACCAATGGGCTGCAGGCCGCCAAGCCGGCGGCCAACAGAGGGAGGACCACAGAACGGAACATGGTCACTTGGACCCGCCGGTGCCTCCCGCAGGAGTTCCCTTGCGAGACTCGGCCTTGCGGGGCTCGGCCTTGCGGGGCTCGGCCTTGCGGGGCTCAACGTTGCGCGCATCGCTCCGACGGGGCTCGGCCTTCCGGGGTTCGGCCTTGCGAGACTCGGCCTTGCGGGGCTCGGCCTGACGAGGCTCAGTCTTGCCCGCCTCGACCTTTCGTGCTGCCACAGAAGGCCTGGCAACAGGTGCAGACTTTCCGGTCTTGGCTTCCAGAAACGCCGCCCTCTGCTCGGCCAAGGGACGCACCGGTGAGAAAAGAGCATCCTTGTCCAGGGTCTTGACCTTCTGGTACGTGGCAATGGCCTCGGAAATGCGGCCGAGCTGCTCGAGCATCCTGGCCTGGTGATAGGTGGCCCAGTCTTTCTTGATGCCCGAGTCGGCCTTGGCCATATCTTTGAATGCGTCCAGCGCTTTTTTGAATTCCTGCTTCGCCTCGTAGCAGTACCCTAGATTCTCCAGGGCCACTGCCTCCATGGCTCCGTTCCTGGCTGCAGAAGACCCACAAGAACAACCGCCGCCGCCGCCACCGGCCAAGAATGCCTTGAACCCCTTGATGGCGTCATCGTACTTGCCCAGTTGGTAGAAACAGGCAGCCCGGTAAAACTGAGCCATCACGGCCAATCCGTGGCTGGAATGTTCCTTGAGCACCTTGTCGAAAGCAGCCAAAGCCGCCTTGGCCCTGTCCTGGATCGAAGGAAACGTCTTGACCTTCATGCCCTTGGGCTTTGCCATCCCTCCCGGCAAAATCGGCGCATCGTAGATAGTGATGGCGGCTGCAAAGGCCCGGCAGCCCTCGGTGCGGCTCTTGTAGCTGAGATGCCCCCACAGAGCCCATCCACCCGAGATGACCAGGGCCCCCAGCATGAATCCAGCCACCTTGTAGGCATGCTTCTCGAGAAGCTGCCAGCCCTTTTCCAACGTGGTCAGGACCTGATCCTTCTCGGTCAGTTCCTTGCGCGTCATCTCATGCTTCTTACCCTTGGCCAATTCTTCCTCCTGCCTCGTCCCCCGGCGGACCAACATGCCCGCCGGTTTCGATCACCTGGGGACTCCATGTCACTTTCCCGCCCCCATCGTCATGGGGCTAAAAAAGCGGCTTTTTCGTTCATTTCAAAGGCCCAGTATGTAGCAAAGGCCCTGGGTCCTGTCAAAGCCAACTATCCCTGACCGTTCCACACATATTTCGGAAGGATATTGATCGGTTACGCGAAGGTG
>CAZIJS010000181.1:0-9850 GCA_964539505.1 uncultured Myxococcales bacterium | reverse complement strand
GTTCCTTTGCGCGTTTACCTCCCAAACAATGACTTTATCGGCCCGGGAACTTCAGTCTATCCTATCCCGGCCCCTGAGTCGGAACGGGCACCGGATTGTCGTTGTCTTGGATTGCAAGACGCCTTTTTGAAGGAACGAACTCAGGGATAAGGCAGGTGGGAGGCTGAGTTTCTACCCGATGGGCTACGGCCCGACACCGATGGGGGGCGCGCAGACGGTCTGGCCCACCATGCCCATCGGGTCAGTGCAGTCGTAGCCTTCATCCTGACGGCATTCGCTCGCATCGCTGCATTTCTTGAAACACTGCCCGGGTTGATTCGCAACGGATGCACAGACGTTGCCGGAACCACAAGGGTCGGGGCTGTTGGGGTCTGTGGGCGGGGTGCAAGAAGCAGTGCAGTACCCTCCCGGGAAATTGACGAAATTCATGAAGGTCTCGAGACAGTCGGCGGTCAGGCCTGTCGGGGCGACACAGTCGCTTGCGTCGGTGCAGGGGTCGCCGATGGCGCCGTTGCCGCCACCGCCTCCACCGTCGACCGTGTTTCCAGAGTCGGGCTCTGTGGCAGCGTCGGTCTCGGTGCCTGCGTCTGGCAGGATGCTCGAGTCCGGCAGGATGCTCGAGTCGGGAAGCACTGAGGCGTCGGGTTGGTTGTTGTTCTGGTTGTTGTTCTGGTTGGTGTTCTGATTGTAGTTGTTGCCGCCGCCTCCCGACGAATCGTCACTGCAGGCTGTCGCCAGCAAGACAGGCGTGGCCAGGGCGAGCCCCAAGACAATCAAACGTTTCATGGCAAACCTCCATGCTGCTCATAGCTGCTCGGAGACTTTTGGAGGCCTCGAGCATGCTGTTGTTGCTATACGAGCATAAAGTTTACTCCTGTTAGAATCGATTGTGAACCGACAAAAGACCAAAATTGGCTGTGCATCGACGAAACGATTGTTCATCAACCAAACCGCGTGCATCGACCAAGCGAAGAAAGAGGACCAAAAACTTGACGGATCGATCAAAAACGAGATATTCGAATCAAATTCGAATCCAAAACCGCCAGCATTTTCTAGTCGGCCCGGCGAGACCGGGTCGGAGGACGGAGAGGCCGAATGGACTGGAGACGACGTCGGATAGGAGTGCTCATGGGTGGGTTGTCACCCCAGCGCGAGGTGTCTCTCGCCGCCGGGCGCACCGTGCATGCCACCTTGCTGGAAAAGGGGTACGACGCAGTGCAGGTATTCGTGGACCGTGACCTGGACCTGGTGCTCAGGCAGATGAACGTGGAGGTGGCATTCAATGCGCTTTCCGGTCCCTACGGCGAGGATGGACGAGTCCAGGGGATGCTCGAACTCATGGGGATTCCCTATACCGGGTCTGGGCCCATGGCGTCTGCCCTGGCCAATGACAAGGTTCGGGCAAAGGAGGTTCTCAGGCTCTATAATTTGCCCACCTTGCCCAGTTATGTCCTGACATCCGAGGACCAGGACAGGGTGGAGACAGTGCACGGCACGTTCGGGTATCCCTGCGTGGTCAAGCCGGTGCATGGGGCCGGTGCCCTGGGTATGTCCATGGTCACCGGGCCCGAAGAACTGCAGGCGGCCTGTGAGTTGGCCCTCCGTTTCGACGATCAGGTCATGATCGAGCGATACGTATCTGGTATCGAGATGACCGTTGCGGTGCTCGATGGCCAGGCTCTCGGTGCCTTGGAGATCGTTCCGGAAGGTCCTCTGTACGATTACCTGTCCAAGCATGTGGGGCAGCGGGTGGAATTCCACTGCCCGGCTCGGCTCTCCCCCGGGCGGTACCAGGGAGTCTTGACGCAGGCGGTGCAGGCCTATCGTGCGGTGGGCTGCAAGGGCTTGACCCTGGTGGACATCATATTGACCGAATCCGGCAACGAATTCATTTTGGAACTGGATACGCAGCCTCCTTTGACGCCGGCGAGTCCAGTGCTCAAGTTGGCTCATTACCAGGGGTTGGACCTGGCTGGGATCCTCGAGTCCATGCTCGACGAGGCCCTTGCAGACGGTCCCCAGACTGCGCGTCTCATTGGGGACCGCAGGGTTCGCCAGGTGTCGTTCGAGGGGGATGACCGCCGGGCGATCAGTCTGGCCAAGCCGCAGTGAGTCTTTTTGTCGGTTGCATTTCTCGATAGGCAAAGACAAGATACCCTACCAGTAAAGGGGGCGGTTCGGCATGGCGGATTCGTTGCAGGTTTGGTCCTGTGCCCCTCTCCCTCTCCTTGACAGTTGCGTCCATGGCGGAGACAGTAATCGCCATGGTTTTCTCCCTGCGCCCAATGCGTCGCTGGGGTCCTGTGGTTTCGACCTTGGCTGCCGTCGTATGGCTGGTGTTGTCGGTCTCACCGGCCCAGGCCTATGACGTGCTTCTTTCCGCCGACTGGACGGGCCAGGGCTATCAACTTCGTGATGCCCAAGGACGGATTTTCAACCGGCGGCGCCTGGATACACTTTTTCAGCTCTATGTATATGATATTCTTCCCGAGCCGAAGGACCCATCGAAACGTAGGAAGCCACACCCTCAGATGTATTTCGTGGCGGCCTGCCGGCTCGATGCGGACATGGGGGACTATTCGAACGTGCTTGGCGATTCCACGGCGCTGTTGCGTCAGGAGGATCCCGCGGGGCCCAGTCTCCAGGTTCTCTATGCCTATCTGGGCGTGACGGGACTGGCGCGTGGCTGGCTGGCCTTGTCCCTTGGCCGCAGATTTTTCTGGGACGCCATGGATGCCTACCAGTTCGATGGGGTGACACTTTCGGTGCGTTCTCCCTGGCATGTCGAGTTGGACCTGTTCGGCGGCAGCAGAGTCTCTGGGGTGCTGCCCATCGACTCGCCTCTGTTGGTGCTGGATGGCACCGATGCCAGGGACGAGATTCCCAGGTGGGAGCCCATGGTCGGGGTCACCTTGAGGTCGGACTGGCGATACCTGTCGGGGCGCATGACTTATCGTCACACGTTCTCGAAGCTGCCCGAGTTTGCGGAACAGCAGCCAGGCTATCTCCTACCCTCTGGGGATATCCCCACTGGGTTGAATCGATGGGGAACCGCTGAAGAACTGTTTTCCTTGTGGGTTTCCAGTAACCCCTTAAAAGGGCATATCGTACCCTATGCGGGAATGGCCTACAGTATTCTGACAGACCGGGTCAGCAGGGCTGCCTTGGGCGTGAGTTTTTCCTGGGGCCGCCATGGAATCACAGCGGAGTATGCCCGGTTCGAGCCCACCTTCGACGGAGATTCCATCTTCAACGTGTTCAATGTCTTGCCGTTCAGAGAACTTCGGCTTTGGTACCGTTTGTGGGTGACCAGTCGGTGGAGCGGGTATGCAAGGGCTTCCATGCGGCTTTTCCAGGGGACAGCACCCCAGACACAGACGTCGGATGACCCCACTCTCGAACGGATGAGTCCCGGCGCGGGTCTCGGGGTCCGGTACCTTGGAAGGAGGCTGCGGGCCAGGGCCGATTGGTATTATCAAGACGGATATGGAGGCAGGACCTTCGGCATGGACCTGTGGTGGCGTCATTGGGTTCTGCCCGGGGTTTTGAGCTGGGAGGGACGGACCACGGTGGTCCATTGGGCCGACGGTTTGCGGGAGAACCTGAGGGGGGTGACTGCAGGGGTGGCCTTGGGCGCTCTGTGGAGGGTTCATCCCCGGTTTGCCATCCAGACAGTGCTGGAGGACAATTTCGGAGAATACTACAAAGCGGATATCCGGTTTTCGGTCATGCTCCACATGGATTGGTGTCGCATGGGACGCTGCGGCATGGAAGGATCGTGGTTGTGATGGGGGCGGCGCGCCATGATGGCGGTGGCTCGGCCTGGGATCGAGGCAGGACTGTGGTTGCTTGGATAGGACCGTGGGTGCTGGCGATTGGGGCTTTGGCACTTCTGGTCAGTCTTGGTGGGGATTCGAATTCCAGGCCAGCCCCCAGACGTCACGGCGAGACCATTCGGACCAGAGGGGGGGCAGGTGAGAGGACGTCGATTCGCCCCAGGGGCACAGCAAGGGGGGGCAAGACCTCTGCTGGTCTGTCACGTATCCTGTTTCCTGCGATGAGCGCTGGTCTCGATTTCAGCCATGCCGCGCATTTGGCCCGGGGCATTTCCTGCGCGCGTTGTCATCACAAGCCTGGGCAAAGGGCTCGGATGACGGCCTGCGCCGCCTGTCACAGGGAGGCTCAGATTCCAAAGGGTTTTGGGAACTTGGGCCACAGGGACACCAAGCCTTGTCGGAAATGTCACCAGAGGTTTCTGGCCAGTGGTTTTCCGGTTCCCGGAGGGTTTCCCAGGGCCAGGATTCGGTTTTCCCATGCCTTGCACAGCAAGTCTGTCGCATGCAAGACCTGCCATGGGGGCCTGGAACGTTCCAGGAGCCTTGGGGTACGCCACGTTCCAAGAATGGCCCAATGCCGATCCTGCCACCAACGCAGGAAGGTGGCCGACCGTTGTCTGACCTGCCACGTTCGAAAGGACGCCCGGCACATGAGGACCGTTTTTCCGGAAGGAAAGCTCGTTCCAGGCCCAGCATTGGGAATCTTGGCCCATGGACCTGGGTTTCGATATCATCATCGGGCTGCGGCCACATCGAGGCCCCAGGCTTGTCAGAGTTGTCACCGCCGCAGCGAATGTGTTGCCTGCCATGCTGCCAAACGGCGGGTTGTCTCCATTCATCCCGGCAACTACCTGCATCGTCACGGGTCCGATGCCAGGGCCAGGCCAGGTTCCTGCCGGACCTGCCATACGAGACAGCGTTTTTGCCTGGACTGCCATCAGCGTATGGGCGTGGCCCAGTCCTCACCCCAGACACCCTACGGAGGGCTCCATCGGAGATTCCACCCACCGGGATGGGCATCTTCCGTCTCTCGGTCCCCGTCAGCCAATGAGCATGCCCTGCATGCGAAGCGGAACATGGGGACCTGCGTGTCGTGCCACAGACAGTCCGACTGCCGTCGATGCCACGCCACGACCCTCGTTGGGGGCTACGGATTCAGTCCCCATGGTCCTGGTTTTGCCGGGAGCAGGCGCTGCATGACCCTGCGGTCCCGCAACAGGCGCGTCTGTCTCAAGTGTCACATGCGCGGGGACCCGAGGCTGGACTGTCGGAAGTGAATCCTGAAAGGTCATGGCAAGACAGCGGCCATGGAGCATTTTCAACGTCCGGGGTGGGGAGACGTTGCTTCGAGGCGGTTGATGCTGCTCCAGATGAACCATGAGCCGACGAACAGGGCGGCGCCCACCCAGAGGTAGAGAAGGCCGGCCCAGGGAAGGGGCAGCACCCATGCCCTGAGTATCCTTCCCATGACCATCATGGAGAGAACGAAGAGCCACGTTTTCGGTGAGAGGAATCCACCGAGGCACTTTCCGTCGCCCCTTGTCCGGATTCGGGACACGATGGCATCGGCGCTGCGACGCAGGACGAACAGGCCTTTCAGTGCTCCCGTCAGCAAGGCGGCGCCCATGAGCCAGGAGCGTGCGGGAAGATGGCCGTCATGGGCCCAATGCCAGCCGGCCAGGCCCAGGCCGATGCCCACGAGGGACCAGAGCGAGCCGGCCATGACCAGGTGGACCCTGGCCGGTGCGGCGGGCTTGAAACGCTGTACGAGAGGACTGTCCATGACCGTATCTTACGGAGGAAAGGACGTCTTGTCATCCTGGGAGAGGCCTGGGCCTCGGGGCCGGATGGAGTCATCGGTCTCGTGGTGCGCCTCTCAGGAGGGAGAGGAGCACCCAGGTGAGCAGGAGGGCTGAAATTCCCATGGCCCAGTGGGACTCGGTGACCATGCCCCGGTCATGGAAGGCGAAGGAAAAAGCGCCGGACGCAATGCCCAAGGCCGTGAGGAGAGCCTGGCGCCCCAGGCGGTTCATCGCCTGGACCAAGGAGGTCAGGTTGCCGAACTGGACCTGGAGCTTTCCCTGTTCCAGCAACGAGAGGCTGTTTCTGAGTTCGCCTGGAAGAGAGACCGCAGAGAGGAAGACATCCTTGGCTGCATCCATGACCAACGTGGTGGGGTCGCGATCCCCCAGGACGAACCGCCGCAGGTAGGGCATGAGGATGTCTGTGGGGTTCATGTCTGGAGCCAATTCCGTGCAGAGCCCTGTGAGGAGGAGCAGCGTGCGTTCGAAGAGAATCCATTCTTTGGGAATCCGGAACTGACTCGCCAGTTCCTGGACGGTGATGTCCATTCCCTTCAGGTCCGCCAGGCTCTCGAATCCCTTGGATGGGTCGATTTTGATGTCTTCGAGATGCAGACTCTCCAGGCTCACTTCATCGTGGAGTTTGCGGTGAAAAAACGAGATGATGCGATGATAGATCGCCGGGTCGGCGTCCTTTGCGATAAATCCCATGGTGCGCATGGCCTCGATGACCTTGGCCGTGTCGTTGGCCAAGGCTCCCAGGACCAGAGCAGCCATGCCTGAACGCATGTCCTCCGAGACACGGGACACGGCGCCGAAATCCAGAAACACGATTTCGGTTCGGCCTTGCTCGTCCTTGCGGGCCAGGATGTTTCCCGGGTGCGGGTCGGCATGGTAGATGCCATGGACGAAAATCTGTTCGCAGTAGGAGCGGACCACGAGGGTGGCCAATTCTTTGCGGTCGATGCCGGCCTGGTCGATGGCTGGGAGGTCTGAAATTCTAACACCAGGCTCGAAGCTGGTGGTGAGCACTCGTTGAGTGGTCAGGTCGTCGATCACGTCGGGAAAGGCGACTCCCGGGAAGCCTTGGAGATTCGATGCGATGTCTTGGAGATGGCGTGCCTCTTGGCGAAAGTCCAGTTCCGCCAGGACCATGGACCGGATTTCGCGATACATGGTGGGCCAGCCGTGTTCTGGCAAGAAACGGTCCAACCAGCCAAAAATCCGGTGCAGGAGTCTGAGGTCGCTGTGCACGAGTCGTTCGATGCCAGGATATTGTATTTTGACTGCGACCTGGCGGCCGTCTGCCAGTCGGGCCCGATGGACCTGTCCGATGGAAGCGGCGGCCAGAGGTACGGGGTCGATGCTCTCGAAGATTTCCGATGCCTTGCGTCCCAGTTCGCTTTGGATTCGGTCCTCGATTTCGTGAAACGGGTGAGGAGGAACACGGTCCTGGAGGTCTTCGAGACCCTTACGGAATGCCTCAGGTAGGGCATTGGCCAGAATGCTCAGCAACTGCCCTATCTTGATGAACAGACCCTGGAGCGAAAGCACGGCACGGCGGATTCTCCGGGCGTTTCTGGCATGAACCCGCTCCCAGAGGGCCCGTTGGCTCCGTGGGCTGCGGAATCGGCTGACGAACCTGGTCCAGGCATAGGAGACCAGGACAAGGAGAGCCATCCAGTTGGCCTCGATGGCTCGAACGGCGATTCCTGTTTTGTTGATGGGCGTGGGTCGGGGCATGGTTCGGCGGTTCCTCGCCAGTGTGTGTTCGTTTCGTATCTTGGGCGGTCGGCGGATTTGCGTCAAGGGGGACAATGGCGGTTTGTCGACCATGTTTCGTTGTCCCCGTTCGGTACGAAAAGCCGGATGTTGGGGAAGTCCGCATCTGCTCATTGTTGTCAATGTTTCCAAAGAAGACTAAAATTGTATCAAATTTGGAGTGTGGTGCGATACGCCTTTTGAGCAGCGCAAACGAACTGTTGGCGCATTCCGGTTGCTTGATGAGTGGACATTTGAGGAAGGAACAATGACGAAAGAATCTTTGGTCGGTTGGTGGATTCGTTCCATCGGGAATGGAGACGGCAGCGCAGCGCTTGCTGCAAGACGTCTCGGCCCGGTTCTTCTGGCCATTGGCCTTCTGGGCGCCTGTGGAGGCACGGTGCACGTCTCGACTGGCGCCGGTGATGCCGGTCGAGACGCCCTGGCCAGGAAAGACGCAGGCGGCGATGGCGGCATGGACGGAGCGGCTGTTTGCGGCAACGGAGTGGTGGAGCCTGGCGAGGAATGTGACAAGGGCATTGCGCCGGGAGAAGAGGGGGCTTGTCCCGAGGTCTGCGAATCCAATGATCCCTGCGTCACGACCCTTCTGGTGGGAAGAGACTGCCAGGCTCATTGTCTTGTCGGCAAGATTTCGAACTTCATCGACCACGACGGCTGTTGTCCCAGTGGCGGCAATGCCCTGGCGGATGCCGATTGCGAGCCAATCTGCGGGAATATGGTGACAGAGCCAGGGGAACTCTGCGATGGTGATTGTCCCACGTCCTGTAACGATGGGATTGCATGCACGAGTGACCGACTGGTTGGCGCCGCCACGTCCTGCGACGCCACCTGTCTGCACGATCCGGTCACGGCCTGCCGGGATGGAGACGGATGTTGCCCGGAAGGCTGCAATGCTCAAAACGACGCGGACTGTGGCGCTGTCTGCGGCAACGGGGTGGTGGAGTCTGGAGAAACCTGTGATCCGCCATCGAGCTGTCCGAATAGCTGCGACGATGCAGACGCCTGCACCGATGACGTCCAGACTGGTTCGGCATCGACCTGCAACGTGGTTTGTAGTCATCAGACCATCACGACATGCAGTTCAGGGGACGGCTGCTGTCCTGCTGGCTGCAATGCAAATAATGATTCCGACTGCAGTCCGGTCTGCGGCAACGGGGTGGTGGAGTCTGGTGAAGAGTGCGATGACGGCAACAACCGGCCCGCAGACGGCTGTGATCCCGGTTGTCATCTGGAGACGCCCGACTACACCGCTTTCCGGGTGGATTGGATGGTGCTTCGAGACCCGCACATGTTCGTGCGTGTGCTCTTTTCCTGCTACGATGTGACAGACGATGCACCCTTTGGGAGTGATTCGGTCAACGAGCAACTCAACGCCTCCATTCAAGGTGATGACGACGGGGACGGAAACCTGGACCTGAATCTCGTCCTGGTCATGCGGCCGCTGGACCAGGCAAACACGTATTCGGGGCCGGCGGATTTCTATTCTGCGATCTGCACGGCACCCATGGATGGCACGCAGTGCCACGAGGATCCCGCCAACCCGGGTCAATCGACGGCCTATTCGAATCAGGGAACTGGAACCTGCCTCGAAACGTATTCAGGAACCACGTCTGGATACAGTCCTGCCGTGGCAGCCACCACTGCGCCGCCCACCTGCTTCGACACGGGTCGGTTGGAGATTACGTTGGTCTTGAGCGGAACGAGGGTGACCCTCCACGATTCGGAGATTGCTGCGCGCTACGATGGAGATCCAGCCACTGGGCTCGTGTCGGGACTGGTTCGTGGGTTCATCAGTGAGGCGGAAGCCCAGAACATCCAGGTGGACCTGGGGTCTCTGGGAGTTCAGCCGTTGTCGGATCTACTCCAACCGGATGCCTGCGGCAGCGGAGACGACAGAGACGTGGGTCTGGACGGATCCACGGTTGGGTGGTGGTTTTATCTCAATTTCACTGGGACGGTCGTCCAATGGGTGGACCAATGAGAAAAATATCTTGGACTCGGTTGATGGGCGTCGGATGGCTCCGTGGAACGGATGCAGCAAACAAGGCGGTTGCAGGGCTCGCCGTGATTGCGCTATCGGGCATCGTGGCTTGCTCTGGAGATGATCGTCCCAGGAAAGATTCCGGTCTGGATGCGGGAATCCTGGATGCAGGAGACAGCGGCCAGAATCAGGATGCAGGTCAGATGGATGGATCGGAGGTGGATGCCGCCGAACCCATCGAGGTGGTCTCAGACATCCATGTCTATTCTGTGCCCTCTGCTCCTCCCAATCCCGTGACCCAGGAGTCGGCTCCGGCCGAGACCGAGCACATTTCCGTGGTCCGGTACCGGGCGGCCAATCCAAGGCGGCCGGTCCAGGCTTTGGTGGTCGCCTATCCCGGATCCCAACTCGGCGCAGCCAGTTATGAATTGCTGGCCGAGAAACTCATC
>CAZIJS010000180.1:0-9880 GCA_964539505.1 uncultured Myxococcales bacterium | reverse complement strand
ATCGTAGCGAGAGATGTGTGGTGGTGGCAGTGGCTGGAAACGATGGTCTGGATGCGGCAAACAGAGGCCTACTTGGGACGATAGACGATCCTTCCCCTGGTGGGGTCATAGGGGCTCACCGCCACGGTGACCCGGTCTCCCAGTACCACACGGATTCGGTAGCGGCGCATCTTTCCCGCCAGGTGGGCCAGCACTTCCAGGCCATCGTCCGTTTCTACGCGAAACAGGCCGCCGGCCAAGACCTCTACCACGGTGCCATCCATCTCGATGTGATCTTCTTTTGACATTGAGTCGCAGTCTCTCCTCTCTGTCCGGCAGCGTCCAGGCCGCCGGTGAGTACGCCCATGCGCACTGTCGTCATTGCTTGCGGGAGACGGGACATCCGTCTGCTCGCGAGGGCCAAGATATGCGTTCGCCCCCTTTGGGTCAAGGCCCGTCGCGCAGGCCCGTTGCGCAGGATGGAATGGCGACAGTCCGGGTTCGCAGCGGGGCGGATGAAACGACTTTTCTTTTCTCGGTAACCTTTTGCAGCCCGTGGGCGAAGTGTGGGCCGTGAACCGAAAACGATCCTGACTTTATGGCCTTTCGATGGAGGGCCTTCGTCAAGGAACACAGAAATGAACAAGGGTGCGGTCCGCCTCGACGCTCTGGCGGGTGGGGGAGGACTGTGCGCAGCAACGACGAGACAAGGAGGTCTGTCATGAGGAATCGAAGTATCATCACCGGATTGTTGGCATCCACTGCCCTATGGGTGGTTTCATGCGGCGGAGGCGACGTCGCACCAAAGGAACTCGAACCACCGGTGCTCGCCACCAATCATTACGACACTGCGGACCAGATGCTCCTGGCCAACGAGATCAATGAAAGCGGGGAACCTTTTGCCGAGGCTCTCGGCTACGATCTCGACCAACTCGATCCTGCGCTGCCCGGGAACCCAGACGACAAGGCGTACGTCCTTGGCATCGAAAACTACGAGTTTTCCCGCTACCAACTCGGAACCGTGATCAGCCGTTCGGGCATCGGGCTGCATCTCATGTGGGCGCCGATCATCAAGCAGATGGCGGCCATGCAGCCCGAGGAGTTCGACGGGTCGATGACCGGACAGCCCAACGGGGTCAAGGAAGACGACATGCTCATGAAGAACATCATGATGTTTTCCACCCAGAGCGGCAATCCGCCTCCAGGCCATCCCTGGCCGCAGTTCGCCGAGTTTGCCGGCGGCGACCCCCACCTTCCCCAGGCGGTGGATCCAGACAAGTTCGCGTGGGAGGACTTTGCGACGTTGCGTTGGGACCGGAGCAAGATGGACAAGGTGCTCAATCCGGCGGCCATGGGACAGACGCTCATGAAACAGTATCTCTGGGCCCAGGACATGCTTTCCGCTTTCCACAACGGGGCCGACGAGGGCATCGAGGCCGATGGAGTCGTTTCTCCGGACAAGGCCGACAGCCCGGAGTTCGATCCAGACAACGATGTCTACCTGGGTGGGAGTTCGCTGGACGGATTCATCGGGCTCGTGCTCACGGCCGAAGCCATCAACAAAGTGGCCTTCATCAAGGGCGCGTTGGCATACGATGGCACGGCGCTGGGATCCATCGACCTGGCAACTTATGACCCCCAAAACGGAATCCAGTATTTCCCCACGGCCATCGCAGTCACCGAGGGCCCCAGTCAGGAAGGATTGCCGCCCATGGTGACGAACCTGTCTGTGACGGATCCAGACAGCAGACTCTTCGACCAGGCCTCCCTGCTTTGGGGAATCACATCCTTTGCCGACATGATGAAACCAGGCGACGAATCGGACTCGGCACACCGGGCATACCGCCATGTCTTCGATGGAAACCCATTCCCCGGGGCCATGTCCGAGACAGGCCAGGCGGGCCCATACGATCTCATGATGGGTACTTCCAAGGCCATCTTCATGAATCTTCTGGCCATGCACCGTGACCCGGACGCTTCGGTGTTCGTCGAGAGGGCCAGGATCGAGTCCGGGCAGGTGAGTAGGGATTCTGAAGTGACCATGTTGGGTTCGGCCTATTTCATCGTGGCGCTGGAGAGTTTCCTGGGGGTCTTCGAGGGAACTCCTCTGGAGGCCATGGCCCGGCAGGCCGTGGCAGACCAGGCGGCTTTCGTCATCACAAACCTATCGGACGCTGCAGGAGGCTATGCCGGCTCTGTGACCATCGGTGGCCAGACCACCGGGACGGGCGATGTCGAGGCCCAGGCGGCGGCGGTGCGGGCCCTGTTCGTGGCAGCCAGGGTGACGGGAGACGACTCGATTCGAACCGCGGCCTTGCAGGCCTATCAGGTGCTCGTGGAAGACTACTACATCGAAGACCAAAAACTCTTTGCCACCAGCCTGGGTGCTTACAAGGCCGTCTATGGCCCCAGGACCGTGGCACTGTTGGCCGGTGCGCTCAGGGAGGCGACGCTCGAAGGAGGTCGCAGCGAGGCTTCCGACATCTACGTGACCTTCTTCATGCGGGTCGCTGAGGCCATGCAGCTCTCAGAGGGAGCCGCCACCGGTGAGACTGGTGGAGACTCGGATGCGGATGGCATTCCCTACATTCCCGAGCAGCCGGATCGTCTGCCCCCAATCTTTGCAGAAAAGGCGGAGTTCGACCTCCAGAATTGAGTCACGAACCAACCACCAGCCAGACTCCTTCCTGAAACTCCCCTTTTCCAGGCCCCCTCATGGGAGGGGGCCTCCATTTATGGTCCCTGGATTTCGTGAGGGACGACCCCATCGCGTCGGCCGGATCAGGATCCTGGATGCCTGCGGCGGAAAAACAGCAGGAGGCCGGCAAGGGCCAGGGACAGGGCGATGAGGGAGAGCAGGCCTCCCAGGCCCATGACCGGCGTGGTGGGCAGACCACAACAGCCGCATCCCGGTCTGGGGGCGGCGACATCCGCCGCTTTCGATCGCAGGTAGAAGGTCATGTCGCTGCGGGCCCCGGCCGAATCATAGGCGCTGATCCGGACGCGAAAGACGCCCAGGCGGTCGGCCACGAAAGCAGCCTGCGTTCCTCGTCGGTTCAGAAGGGTTCCACAGGGCACCAGGGCTGCTTTGTCGTCCTTGTGTTTTTCGTTCTTGTCGCCGCGAGACGCCACCCCTTTCTGTGGAACGCTCTTTGCCTTGTCAGCACCAGCCTGCCTGGAAGAGCCAGCCTTTGCAGGACAGAGTCGGTCCACGCGAAGAAAGGCGGCGAGCAGGGGCTTGTGCTCCGGATCGTAGGATGCCGAGGCATCTACGACCACCCTGCGGCCCACCGGCACGTCGATTGTCTGCCCGTTGTGTACCTGTGTCGTTTTGTCCAGGCGCATCGATTCCAGGGATCGATTCTTTATCTGGAAGCTGCTCGCCAGTCGCACGAGGATCCTGGGTGGCTTGTTTCCCCTTGCAGCCCTGGCCTGGATGGAGACCACTCGTTCCTTGCTCCCGCCGTCCCGCAAGGCCGGCGCGGTGAGTGCCACCCGGTATGTGGCCAGCGGTCCCTCCTGGTCCGGGGCCACGGATGCCAGGTGCAGCTTGTGTGGGCGTCGGCCAGTGGCCTTGGAGACGAACCAGTAGCCCTGCTTCGGGCTGAACGTGAGCCTTGCGCGCAGGGTGATGGGCAGGGGTCGGGGAAGGGCGGAGTGGAGTGTCCATTCGGGCTGATTCTTGGAACCTGTGCTCGTCAGCCAAAATCTTCCCGCCGGCACCGAATCGAGGCCCCGTGCTCGGTCGTAGGGTGAGACGTCGATGTGCCCCTTGTCGTCGGCCTGGAGCAGGCGATATCCCCAGTACCCCTGGTTTCGAACGCCCGCCGACGCCGTGGTGACGCGCAGGAAGGCGATGGTCCTCTTGGTGGTCATTCCCGGGATTACCAGGTCCCCTGGGTGGTAGATCGTCGTCTCGTCTGCATGGACATGGCCGGAAATGTAGTACGAAGCATAGCGCAGCAGCAGGCGGAGCAGGCGCACCCCCGAGTTGTGCCAGGGGGTCTCGCGGCCTCTGGTGTCGTTGGGGTTCGAATCCCATTTGGCGTCGTAGTCCCATTCGTCGAACCCGTCGAGCCCAAGGGGGCTCGTGGGAAAGGGCTGGTCGCGGTGGTAGCGCTCACCATCCAAGTTGCCCCTGGGGTCCTGGTGTCCAAACACCACGATGGTCTGGCCCCGGGCAGATGCCCGGCTCAGGTCACGTTGCAGCCATGCCAGTTGCTTTTCGGAGAGGTATCCGCCGTAGTTGTCCACTGCCGGTGCTCCCAGCTTGAGCCCCTTGAAGGGCACCCAGAGGGAGAGAGAGTGTCTCCTTCGGTTCGTCCCGTCGTAGGTGTTGAGCGCCACGAAATGGTAGCGACCCACATCGAAAGCGTAGAAGGGCGGGCCGAACGTTTTCGCGAAGCTGACGAGGCCGTCGTGGACGAGGCGTGAGAAGAGGACTTCTTTGATATCGCCATACAGGCAGGACAGATAGGCGAAGATTTTGTGCCAGGACCGGGTTTTGGGCCAGTCCTTTCGGCATCGCAGCAGGGCCCTGGCCATCTGCGGCAGGCTTCCCCTGAGGCGCACCGTGTATCGGGCATATCCATCGTGGTTTCCCGGCACCATGAACGTGGCCAGCCGCCGGTTCTTCCACCATTCGTACATGGAGACATATTCTTTGCGGTAGTCCAGGCCGAACAGAAGGTCTCCGGGGTAGAGCACGAACGCCGGATCGATGAGTTCGAGTTCGTGGAATTCCTGCAAGGTGATTCGCTTGTTGTCGTCGGCCTGGCCCCAATCGGGCCAGCCCTTGGCCGCCCGCAGTCCGGAGGACACTTTCCAGGAGGGATCCCAGAGCTGGTGGTCGGATAGCAAGGCGATGGTGAATCGCTTGGGAATCGGGCAGAAAATCCGCACAGCGCGCGGCTGGGAGTCTTTCAGGCCGCCTGGCCCTCGGACTACGAGGTGGTAGACGTCGCTGGGGCTGTCTGGTGCCAGCCGCGCCTGGATGCGCAGGATGTCCTGGTCTCGTGCCAAGGAGACGACCTTGGGCCGAAGTTTCGCGCCGCCGGACCAGTCCGTTTTCAGAGAGACATGCCAGGACCGGGGACGAAGAGCCGACGGGTCGGACGTCAGGTCCGGTGCAACGATCCAGACGGTGAGGTTCTTGCCGCAGCCGGCCAGGGCAGGGAAACCGAGGGTGGGCTGCAGGATGAAACGAATCCTGCGCACCGGCCTGTCATCTTGCGGCGCAAAGGATCTGTGGGCATAGGAAGGATCAGGGAGGTAGGCATGGAAGAAAGGCGTCGGCCGTCTGTTCCTCGACCGATGTCTGCCCCTCTGGCTATTTTGGGCGAAAACCGGGGTTGCAAGCGCCAGCGTGGCCGCTGCGATACTGCCCCACATCCATTGTTTCCAGTGCTGTTTCCAGTGGGAAAGGCGGGATGGGGTCTGGATGCTTCTGGATCGCATGGTCACGTTCTATTCTCGATTCGCCGGTCACTGGTCCCGGTCGGCCGTGAGTGGGCATGGGCGCCGAGTGCAAGATACTACGATCCACGAAAGACTAGGGGCAAGCCCCGATCCTGTCCAGGGAATCCGAACGGTTCGACGCGATGGGTCCGGCAGGTTTCCAGGACAGGAACTGTTTCGGTCCCGCGGCACAAAACCCGCTGGAATCCCTGGAGAGAGGGTGGCAATATGACGAAAGACTCCCTTCGATGAGGAGGAGACGGCCAGGTGCGGTTCGAAGCCACGAGCAAGGAAAGCAGAGCATTGCGCTCCAGTCGTCTTTCGGACGGACCGGGCGGGCGCCGGCGCCGGATCGTCGTGCTTTCGGCTTCGTTGCTGTTGGTTGCTGCCGCCATGCCGGCATTCGGTTGCCGCGGATGCCGGTCCAGGTCGTATGCGCCGACGCCCGGTCGTTTCGTGGTGCAGCTCGAGGCCGAACCGCCGCACCTCAATCCCATCATCCAGGAGGATATGTGGCTCAAGCGCATCGTGACCAACACGGTGTTCGAGACCCTGGTGCGAAGAAATCCCTCCACCGGGGAGTTCGAGCCGAACCTGGCTGTTTCCTGGAAGATGAGTCCCGACGCAAAGTCGCTGACCCTGGAGTTGCGGCGCTCTGTCTCGTTTCACGACGGACGGCCCTTTTCTGCGGCAGACCTGCTCTTCACCCTCGACAAGGTCATGGACCCGACAGTGACCGCTGCTGCGGCCAGGGCAGGACTCGATGGACTGTCTTCCTGGAAGAAGACGGGACCGGGCAGGGTCCGCTTGATCTTCGACAAGCCTTCTCCCAGGGTGCTCGAAGCCTTGGCCCATCTGTGCATCCTGCCGAGACATATTTATGGTGTGGGTGATTTCAACCACCATCCGGCGGCGGACCGGCCGGTGGGGACAGGGCCGTTTCGGTTCCAGTCCTGGCGTCACGGAGAATATATCCGGCTGGTTCGAAACCGTCACTATTGGGGTAGAAGACCGGGATTGGACGAAATTGTGTTTCGGGTGGTCCGATCCCGGACCAAGGCCCTGGCCATGCTCAGGGCCGGTCGTCTCGATCTGCTCTCCAGGGTTCCTCCCTGCGAAGTTTTTACGAGGAAAGGGCGGAGAAAGACTGGGTTTTCCCATGGAATCGCGGTCCGCGTTTTCTACCCCGTGCAGTTTTACAGCATTGTCTTGAATCACAAAAATCCCCTCTTCGGTGACAGAAGGGTCCGCCGTGCCCTGGCCATGCTGCTGGACAGGGCCCAGATTGCCGAAAAACTCTATTGTGGGCAGGCCAAGGTGGTCTCCGGGCCCTATTGGATCGGAGGCTCGGGGTACGACCCAACGGTGAAGCCCTGGCCGTACGATCCCGGCAAGGCGGCCAAACTCTTGGAACAAGCTGGCTGGAAAGACCGCGACGGAGACGGCCTGCTGGACAGAGACGGCAAACCGTTTCGGTTCCAGTATTTTCGGATCATGGAATCGACTCTCCAGCGTCGGTTCGTGCCGGTTCTTCGCGAGAGTTTCCGGAAGGCGGGCCTGGACATGCAGGTGGTGACCCTTCCTTGGGCCCAAGTCTTGGCCAGGCTGAGGGCCCATCAGTTCGACATGGTGGATTTCAACTGGGGTTCCGATGCAGACCAGGACCTCTTCCAGCTTTTTCATTCCAGCCAGTGCCGGGGAGGTTCCAACTACGGCTGTTACGCCAATCCAGCGGCAGACCGGCTCTTGGAGAAAGCCCGAACCACTGCCGACGTTCATGAGCGTCATGCCATCGAGCGGAAACTCCACAGGTTGTTCCATGACGACCTGCCGGTGCTCTTTCTTTTCGACCCGGCGGCTGTGAGTCTGGTGCGCAGCGGGTTCCAGGGCGTCGAGCCCACCGTGGAGTGGTTTCAACTCGACAAGATTCGTCCTGGGAGGAGCCGGTGAGGTCGTGGGCATGACAGGGCTGGAGAGCGGCGGAAATGGTGACGGCAGGATGCCCTGGACCGTCGCGTCTGGTCGTTGGTCCTGGTGGGTGCGCGTCGCTGTGAGAAAGACCGCCTGGGGCCTGTTGGCTCTCTGGGGGATTTCGTTGGTGACCTTTGTCGTGGTCCAGTTGGCTCTCGCCGGGGCTTCGGGCAGGGCCTCGGGTGCCACCCAGGGCCTCTCTTCGGGCATGACCGCCGCGGACTTGGAAGAACTGCGCAAGACCTATGGATGGGACCTGCCCCTACTGTTGAATTTTCATGTCCAAGACCGCGGCCGCAGGGCGCGACGAGATCTCGATGCATTTGTGCGCAGGCCGGGCTGCAAGTCCTGCAGACAGCGGCTGCTTCGCCGCGGCACCCTCATTTTTCCAGAGGTCTTTTCGATGCTCCATCGCAGGGTTCCGGGTGATGCCAAGGAGGCTCTCTGCGGGGTGGTGGGTGAGATTCTTTCTGCGCGTGGATGGCCGGACAGCCCCGAAAATCCGGGGGACTGTGCCACCTGGTGGCAGAGGCACCAGGTCGCATTTTCCCGTTCCTCCATCGCTGCAACGCTGCATGGAGCCCTGGTTGGAGACCAGGATGCGGCGGGAAAGCTTTTGCGCCTGGGACGCAGGGCGGTTCCCGAAATTTTTCAGGGCCTGCTGGGGTCGATCCGGAACAGGCGACGCCTCTGCATTGCTTCTGGCCTGCTGTCACGGATCACGGGCCATAGTGTCTGGTGCGACCACCGAGCAAAGGAAGCGGCAGGCCATGCCGTGATCGAGTCCTGGCGCGACTGGTGGGACGCCCATGAACTGGACTATCGCGATCTCAGCGGCGAAGAGCGGGTTGCGGGACTGGTGACCAGGACGAGATACGGACGATGGGTGGCGCGCCTGGTCCATGGAAGGCTCGGCATGTCATCATATTATCGTCGACCCGTGACACATGTGCTGGCAGAGCGCCTGCCGGTGACCTTCGGGATCGGCATGGCGGCGCTGGTCCTGGCCTTCGTGGTGGGGCTTCCCGTGGGTCTTTGGCTCAGTCTCAGAAGGCAGAAACGGGCTGGGCGGATCCTGGATGCCGCCCTCCTGGTGGCCTATTGCAGCCCCACCTATGTCGTGGGGCTGGGGTTGCTGTTTCTTCTGGGCGGCCTGGGCGGCCTGGCGGTCTTCCCGGTGGGCGGGCTCCACAGCCTGGCCCGGCCTGGTTCGGGCGGGACTGGTCTGCTCGATGTGATCTGGCACTCGGTCCTGCCCGTGGTGACCCTTGCCTTCGGTCTGCTGGCCATGGTGGCGCGCTACAGCGGGGAATCCGTGAACCGTGTTCTCCAGGAACCGTTCATTCTCGCGGCGCGGGCAAGGGGACTGCCCGAGTGGCGCCTGGTCTGGAACCACGCGTTGCGAAACGGTCTGTTGCCCCTCATCAACCTGTTTGGATTGATGATTCCCGCCCTGGTGACAGGGGCCGTGGTGGTAGAAACCATCTTCGACCTTCCCGGCCTGGGCCAGGCACTCATGGTGGCGCTCTGGAACAGGGATCCAAATCTCTTCATGGGAATCCTCCTGGTGAGTGCCTTGGCCACCATGGCAGGCATCGGCCTTGCCGAGCTGGGAATGTGGGTCGCAGACCCCAGGCTGCGTCACAGGATGGGGGAGGTGGGGCGATGAGGGGCCTGTGGCATTGGATGCGCAGACGACCCTCCCTGGCCGCGGCTTGCCTGTACCTCGGGCTGCTGTCCTCCATGGCCTTGACCGCAGACTGCATGGCATCCGACCTGCCGTTGGTCGCGAGGTTTCAGGGCCATTGGTACCTGCTGCCTTCCCTCTTGGGCAGGGGGCGGCTTTCGCGCTTCGACAACGAGAGCTTGAAGAAGGCCATGGGTCCGAAGGATTGGGCTCTTTTTCCTCCAGTGATCTACGGGCCGAACCAGGCCGTTTCGGCTGGTCGGTTCGAGCCGTCCATGCCGCCCGGCGCAGATCACATCCTCGGCACAGACGACGTGGGCCGGGACGTGTTGGCCGGCCTGATCCACGGGTGCCGCAGCGCCCTGTTCGTGGGACTTGGGTCCGTGGCCATCTATCTTGTCCTTGGTCTCTTTCTCGGATTGGCTGCGGGGTTCTTCGGCGGGATAGTGGACAAGGTCATCACCTGGGCCGTGACCGTGCTCGTGGCCTTTCCCACCCTGATCCTCGTGCTGGTGGTCCGGGGGGCCTTGGGCCGGGGGTCCACGGGGACCTTGGTGCTCATCATCGGCCTGACCGGTTGGGCTGGGCTCTGCCGACTCGTCCGGGGCGAGGTGCTCACATTGGTCAGCGCTCCCCATGTGACGGCGGCCAGGGCCCTGGGAGCCGGTCCGCTGCGCATCGTGACCAGACACATCCTGCCCTTTGCCCTGGGACCCGCCTTTGTGTCGGCAACCTTCGGGGTGGCCTGGGCCATTCTCGCCGAGTCGGCTGTTTCTTTTCTGGGAC
>CAZIJS010000179.1:0-9910 GCA_964539505.1 uncultured Myxococcales bacterium | reverse complement strand
CGTAGGTGATGTCGGCCCGGTAGGCCCGCTGGCGCTGCTTGTCGGTCATGCCGTGGACGATCACCCCCACGGTCATGCCCAGGAACCGGTAGATCCGGCCCATCCATTCCGAGTCTCGCTTGGCCAGGTAATCGTTCACCGTGACCAGGTGGCAGCCCAGGCCCGTCAAGGCATTGAGGTACATGGGCAACGTGGCCACCAGGGTCTTGCCTTCACCGGTCTTCATCTCGGCGATCTTGCCCTCGTGGAGCGCGATGCCCCCGATGAGCTGCACGTCGTAAGGCCGCATGCCCAGGACCCGGGTGGCAGCCTCGCGCACCACGGCGAAGGCCTCGGGCAGCAGGTCGTCGAGGGTCTCGCCCCGGGCCAGGCGCGCCCGGAAGCGCCGCGTCTGGTCCCTGAGCTTGAAGTCGCTCATTTTCTTGTATTGGGGCTCGAGCTGGTTGATCCGGTGCACCAGGGGGAGCATCCTACGGATCTCCCGCTCGTGTTTCGTGCCGAATACGTTTCCAATGACTTTGCCGACGTTCACAGACATGCATCTATCCTCGAAGCATTGGGAAAACACCCGGTTGGTGCTTGAACGAGATCGAGAATCCTCTATTATTCCAGCATGCAAAAGAACGCAAGCACCTTCCTCGGCCTGCCTTCTGGCCGGCCCGTTGGACGATTCCTGGGACGACTCTTCGAAAACCCCTTTGGCCGTCCCTTTGGCCGCCTCTTTGGCTATCCCTTTGGCCGCCTCTTTGGCCGCCTCTTTGGCTATCCCTTTGGCCGTCCCTTTGGCGGCCTCTTTGGCCGTCCCTTTGGCCGCCTCTTTGGCCGTTCCTTTGGCCGCCTCTTTGGCCGTCCCTTTGGCCGCCTCTTTGGCCGTCCCTTTGGCCGCCTCTTTGGCCGCTCCTTTGGCCGCCCCTTTGGCTATCCCTTTGGCCGCCTCTTTGGCCGCCCCTTTGGCCGCCTCTTTGGCCGCTCCTTTGACCGTCCCTTTGGCCGCTCGTTTGGTCGCTCCTTTGGCGGTTTCTTTGGAAGCCTCCCGGCTCTGATCGTCTTGGGCACTGTCTGCCTGCCCGGGGCCCTGGCCCTGGCCGCTCCCGGGGCTGTGGTGCCCATCCCGGCCCATGCCGCTCCCAAGGGCCTGATCACCTCGGTCGCAGCCCGGTCCAAAGGCCAGGCAAAGGCAGGGGCCGACGTGGGCTTGGTTTTGCGCCTCACCGCCCAGGAGGCATCCCAGCCCTCCTGTGCGCGGATCGCGGCCCATTTCGAGCCATCCATGGGGCCACGATTGCAAGCCGAGTACCTTGCCGAGGCGGTGGAGCGGCGTTGCCCCGGTTCCGCCGGCAGGTTGTGGCGGGCGCTTCGTGGAAAGTACGCCCTGCTTCGCAATGCCGCCATCGAGCTGTTGCCCCTGGTGCTGGGTCCCAAGGCCTTGCCCATTTTGGCCGAGGCGCTCCGGTCGGCCTCGGCGGAAACGAGGGCGGCTGGGGCGCGAGGCATGGTCCGGTTGGGCCGGGCCGCCCTGCCGGAACTCGAACAGGCCCTGCCCGTCGTGACCGAGGCGTCCGGGGCCCTGGTGGATATCGGCGGCCCCGAGGCGCTGGCGGTCCTGGCACGCTCCTGGAAATGGATCCAAGATCCCATGGTTGCCCTGTTCCTGCCAGATCGGGAGCGTCGCTCCTGGTATCTCCTCCGACTGGACCAGGACGCTCCTAAAAGGCCCATGCTCCCGGTGGAGATGTCCCTTCCGCTCCTCGTCTCGCTGCTGCGCATCACTGCGGACCCTGCGGCCGCGCCCTTTTGCATGACCGCCCTGGCCCTGGGCAAGGGCATTCCCCAGGATTTCGTGGGGATCTTGGCTTCGATGAAGCGCCCGGATGCGGACACGGTCCTGGCCACTTTCTTGCGCGGGTCCAACGCCAAGCTGCGCCGGGAGGCGGCCCTGGGTCTGGGAAGGCTCGCAGATCCGCGGGTCGTGCCTGTCCTGGCCCGGGACCTGCGCCCCAAGATACCAGATGCCTTCCTGCGATCCGCCGAGGCCCTGGCCCTCACCGGGCGATCCGAGGCCCTCTCCGTCCTGCTGCCCCATGTCAAGTGGACCGGGGCCATTGGCCGCGCCGCGATCTCTGCCCTGGGTGTCTTGCTGCGTGAAAGGGGGCGGTTTCTCCGTGGGCCTGGCGCCAAGGCCTTGCGTGAAAAGGCCCTGCGCTTGCTCCGGGGCCTGGCACGCTCCAAGCCGGGGCATGCCAAGCAGGCGCATGGCAAGCCAGCATCTGCCAGGCCGGCGTCCGCCAGGCCGGCGTCCGCCAGGCCGGCCTCTGCCGACGAGGACCCCAGGCGCTGGTGGGCCCTCGCCGCCCTGGGCCTGGCCCGGGACCGCGAGGCCCTGGACCAGGGCCTGGCCCTGGTGCGATCCAAGGATCGCACAGAGGCCCTGGCAGGCTGCATGGCCCTCGATGGCCAGGGCCGGGACGGAAAAGCAGCCAGGGCGCTGGTGTCTCTGCTGGATGCCGCCGATCCCCGCCTGGCGGCCTGTGCCGCATGGGTCCTGCGCGACTCGGACCGGCAGCAGGCCCTGCTGCGCGCGATTGCAGACCCGCGGCCCATGGTCTCTCGAAACGCCGCCGCGGCCCTGGCCCAGGGCCGGTTCAGCCTCGCGGCGCTCAGGAAGGCGGCACAGAGCCTCGACGAAGTCGTGCGCACCGCCGCCCTGGTGGCCCTGGCCCGGCGCAGGGCCGTCTCGTTCCAGCGGCTCGTCCAAGCCCTGGCCCGGGCCGACGATGCCTGGCGCCCGGTGATCCTGGCCGCCATGGCTGCCAGGGACCAGGGGCGGACCCGTAAATTTTTGCGAGACATGGGCTGGCGGTTTCAACGTCTCGGGGTGGACGTGCCGTCCTGGATGTTGCTGGCCGAACTCGATGTTTGGGGCCGGATCTTCCATCGCCCAGAGGAAAATTTCGTGATGCTTGCCCTGGATGGGACACAGGCAGCGGGTCGGCCCGTCTCGATCCGGCCCAAAAGCGGACTGCCTTTCTGGTGGTTCTCAGGACCCAACGGACTGCTGCTCCAGACCGGCCTGCCCGCCGGATGGATGGAGGTGACCCTGGGGCCGGGGTACGAGACAGCCTCCCGGTCGCGCAGAAAGCATGCGGCCAGGCCCGGCTCCAGGGGTGGAGGAAAGTTCCGGGGCGCGTCGCGGTAAGAGCGGCGAGGGACCGGCCTGGGACATGCCAGGGACGGAGCCGGGACGGGGCTGGGGTGGACGAGGGACCGGCCTGGGACATGCCAGGGACGGAGCCGGGACGGGGCTGGATTGGACGAGGGACCGGCCTGGGACATGCCAGGGACGGAGCCGGGACGGGGCTGGGTTGGACGAGGAACCGGCCTGGGACGGAGCCGGGACGGCCGGAACGAGACAATGGACGAAAAGGCGAAAAAAGATGGGTGCCAAGGTTCGATCCGGCCCTCTCGAAAGGACTGGCCTTCGAAGGGCGATATGGATATGATGCCAGCGAAGTTTTTGGACCGGGTCACAGGTGTCGGTGTCGTGGCGGATTGGGTGATGGGTCCGGTTCTTCGTCTCGGATAGGAGTCGATTGGGGAAATGAGCAAAGCGATAAAGTGTCCGAAATGCGGTCATGTCAATCGGGACGATCTGCCGGTTTGCCAGCGATGCGGCACGCCCCTGCCGGTGCAGGAAGAAGACGAGATCATGCGCCAGGTCGTGGGTGCCAGCTTCGATCTGAAGTGGGCGCTGGTGGGGGGCATCATTGTGGTGGTCCTCCAGTTCGGTGTCATCGGCATCATCTGGGGAATCGCTGGGAAACGGTTCTTGACCGGCGTGCCCAAGGCCAGCCTGCTCGACACCACCATCGAGGCGGTGGATCCGGACTATGGCTATATGAAGAACGTGGAGGAAGTCCGGATTTCGCTCAAGCTGGACAAGGATTTGCGCAACACCGCCGAGAAGGTCAAGGCGGTCTATTTCGGAAAGCGCAAGGCTGCACCGTACCTTAAGGTCCTTTTGAAGAAGGAACAGGCCCGCTGCAAGGGCCATTGTGCCGACGGGGCCAAGTACGAGGCGGAAAACAAGGCCTGCGCCGAGAAGGGCAAGGCGGTCAAGGCTTTCGGCAACCTGGTCAAGCAATGCAACGACTGCCGGGTCAAGTGCCAGGGGATCTGTAAGCTGGAAGACCTGCCTAAACTGCCTGAAAAGCTCCGGTCCGTCTGCCTGGAATGTCCCAAGAAACTGGTGGACGCCCGCAAGGCCCAGACGGAATACGATACCTGCGCCAAGCGAGTCGATTATCTCGAGAGCCAGAAGAACGCGTGTAAGGCCTGTGACGAGACCATCGCACGCATCGAGAAAGACTTGAAGCACTGCAAGAGCGACGGCACCGGCTGCTTCTTCCGGATCCCGTTCAGCCGGAAGGCCGACCTGGCTCTGCAGATTAAAAACAAGCCCAAGAAAGAGAAGGGCGAGTCGGCCAAGGCCTTTGCGAATCGTATGAAAGAGTGGAAAAAGGGCATCCGGCGCACGAAAAACGACATCGGCAGACTCCAAAAGCGCACCGTGCTCCTTTATCGGCCCCAGGGCGACAAGGGCGGGCCGGTGCCGGTGCGGGTGGCATTCGCCGGTGGATACTCCGTGACCAGGCGCGACGGCTTTTATTACACCGACAGCCCGGACGCCAGACCGCCCAAGACGCAAAAGAAACACAAAGACGAAAGCCCCACCGCCCACCTGGGATTTTGGATCATGCTGGTCATCTCTCTGGTCCTCTATTTCCTGGGCGGCATGTTCACCGGGCGTCTGTCTCCCGGCATCACCATGAAGGAGCCGGCCGTGGCCGGTGGCCTGGCCGGGATCCTCTACTTCATCTTCCTGGTGGTGATCGGCGCTGATTTCACCGTGGTCATCTTCAGCGCCTTGATCGGTGTGCCCCTCTTCGCCGGAGCCGCCTATTTCGGAGGTTGGGTGGGCGAGAAATGGCAAGGCACGATCTGAGTCACCTCCTCGGCCTGGGCCGGCGATGTCCGGCCTGCGGCAAGAGAAATCCCCCGGACCGGAAGTTCTGTGTCGCCTGCGGCACCCTGCTTCGTTCCGCCAGGGCTGGCGAGCAGCGGCAGTCCACCTTCGATTGGCGATGGATGTTTCTGGGGATCCTGATCATCAGCCTGGCCGCCTTTGCCGCGGTCCTGGGCATGACCTGGTCCGTGGGTCCCATGATGCCACGCTGGACCGCCGGGCACCGCCTCATGGTCTTGCTCGTCACCGTGGCCTCTGCATTCTTCGTTGGGGGTATCGTGGTGGGCAGGATGTCTGCGGGCGTGACCCTCAAAGAGCCGGCCGCGGCCGGAGCCGTGGCATGCCTCCTCGTCTTTGCCTTGTCCAAGAGCGCCCTGCGCCTGGCCATCGGCGGGCCGGGCCGGGCCCTCTTCGACCTCCAGGTGACGGCCATCGCGCTCATGCTCCCTGTCTCCATCGGCCTGGCCTACGTGGGCGGTTGGGTGGGCGAAAAGTGGCAGGGAACCATCTGATCGAATCAGCCAACGAGCCCACCCTCTCCAACGAGTCAACCTCGCCAACGAGCCAACCGTGCCAACGAGTCAACCTCGCCAACGAGTCAGCCTCTCCAACGAGCCAACCGTGCCAACGAGTCAGCCTCTCCAACGAGCCAACCGTGCCAACGAGTCAACCTCGCCAACGAGCCAACCGTGCCAACGAGTCAACCGTGCCAATGAGTTTGCTGACCCAATGAGCCGGCCCCTGATCGGTCACCAAGTCGGTAAAATCGCTCACATTGCTTCGTGGCCAGGGCGGACTCGAGCAGGCCCTGGTCCCGAAGGCCGTCCTCTCCACCGGAACGAGTAAGCTGCATGGCGTGGATTTCGAGGACGTCCTCGATGTCGAGAAACTCCGGGGTCATTCAGCGAGCTTCCGGAGCGTGTCATCGTGCTGGTCCATCATCCGCTCGGTGGCTTGCCGTACACGCGTTTGGTGGTCTTCTCGCACGGGACGAATGATCAACGCTTCTCCATCCGTCTTGACCTCGAGCTTGGTGTCCCGAGTGATGTTCAGCAGGTCGAGAATGGGCTTTTCGATGATGAGCCCCAGACTGTTTCCAATGGCGCTCAGTGTTTTGACCATGGCTTTACCTCGATATCACCAATGTTGTAACCACAGTATCACTCCATTGGCTATTCGGTCAAGATGGAGGTCCATACATCCATACATTGCCAGCCTTCGACGGTTGACAAGAATTCACAAATCAACCCATTATCAAAGTCCTGTCTGCGTTCGAAATGGAAGGTGGAGGTATCATAGATGGGCCTTGCGAGAGCAACTGCGCTGCTTTTTTTCATGATTCCTTGGCTTTCGCCTGGGTGCATGCTCAAGTTTCCATCGGTCGTGGACGATGCCGGCCTTTTGTGCGGCAACGGGATCATCGACGAGTCGGAGTTCTGTGACGATGGGAATCGGCAAGACGGCGACGGCTGTTCAGCGACCTGTGACATGGAAAGAGGCTGGACCTGTGGAGGTCAGCCATCGCGCTGTCACACTCTGTGCGGTGACAATATCCAGGCAGGTGAGGAGTCCTGCGACGGCTCGGACCTGGCCGGCGAGTCGTGCCAGTCATTGGGACATGCGGGCGGCGACCTGAGGTGCGCGTCGGATTGCTCGTTCGACGAATCGGCCTGCGCTGTCTGTGGGTCCGGCCGATGTGATTCCGACAAAGGCGAAACCATCGACAATTGTCCCTCCGATTGCGCCTTCGTCCAACTGGCCGTGGGCTACAAGTCATCATGCGCCCTGCGGGCGGATGGCGCGTTGTGGTGTTGGGGAGCCAATGACGCGGGGCAACTCGGGTCTGGGCAGGTGACTGAATACGAATCAGCCCCTGTGCCGGTGGTCGGAATTTCTTCGGCTGTTCAAGTCGATGTGGGCGGCCACCATGCCTGTGCGCTCGTCGAGTCCGGAGAGGGCACGAAAGAAGTCTGGTGCTGGGGAGAAAACCTGTCTGGTCAACTGGGAAACGCCGACTTGACTGCTCAGCCGGTTCCCACCAAGGTGTCTGGAATCGAGGGCGATGTGGAGCAAATAGACGTTGGCTGGGCAGTAAGTTGTGCGCGTCTGTCCAGCCGCCCGGTTGCATGCTGGGGGATTGGTCGTTATGGCCTGCTCGGCTGCGAAGTCGACGAATCCGCACATCCTGAACCAGTTATCTTGCCGATGTCTGAAGATATCGATGACCTTTCCTGTGATGCTGGTTCCTGCTGTGTTCGTGTAGCGGAGACCCGCCAGGTGAAATGCTGGGGTTCGAATCATAATGGAGACCTCGGAAACGACACCGTGGATTCCACCTGTATTCCGGTACCAGTGGGTTCGATTCCAGCGGCGGCCTACCTCGACAAGGGAGATCATTACGGTTGTATCGTAGATTACGACGGCGGCCTCTGGTGTTGGGGCACCAATGGCCATGGTCAGATTCTGGGCGCGAACGTGACCAGCATCTTGACTCCCACGGTCGTCCCGACCCCCGCACCCTTGCAGCATGTCTGGCTCGGTTGGTATCACACCTGTGGCGCGACCAAGGCTGGTAGGGCATTGTGCTGGGGAACCAACGACAGCGGCCAACTCGGCAACGGCCAGAACAACAACTCACCTCAATCACCAGTTTTCGTCCAAGATATCCAGGGTGCCGTGGATGTCGAGGCAGGCGTGGACTATAGCTGTGCCTTGCTCGACTCTGGTCACATAAGGTGTTGGGGAAGCAACGACCGAGGACAATTGGGCAACGGCAATTTCGAGTCGAGTTCCGTACCCGTGGATCTGCGGTTCTGATGTATCGTTGTGATGTGTCGTTCTGATTCGTGGTTGTCATGTGTTGGTGTGTTGGTGCCGGCTTGGGACATGCCGAATGAATAGCCGGAACGACACAGTGAAACGGCGATCTCTCCTCTGACGAAAGAAAGCAGTGATTCTGAAAGGAAAGCAGTGATCCTGGCATGTATCGCGGACGCAAGATAGCAGTGGTGGTGCCTGCCTACAACGAGCAGGCCCACATCGTTTCCGTCATCCAGACCGTTCCCGACTGGGTGGATTTCGTGATCCTGGTCGACGATGCCTCCTTGGACCAGACTGCGGACCTTGCCCGGGCCCAGACCAGGCCCGGCCTTGTGGTAATCCGCCATCACCGAAACAGGGGCGTGGGCCGGGCCATCTTCACGGGCTACCATCAGGCCCGCAGCCTTGGTGCCGACCTGGCCCTGGTCATGGCAGGCGACGGCCAGATGGACCCAGGCGACCTGCCCACCTTGATCGAGGCCCTGCTTGATGGGGCAGACTACGTCAAGGGCAATCGTTTCGCAGACCCCTCTGTCTGGCGGGTCATGCCGCCCGAACGCATCCTGGGCAACATCGTCTTGAGCCTCGTCACCAAGGCCACCTCCGGGTATCGCCATTCCTTCGATTCCCAATGCGGCTACACCGGCATGTCCCTTTCCCTGCTCGACCAACTCGATACCAGCCGCATCTACGGCGGCTATTCCTATTGCAACGACATGCTCTCCCACCTCCATCGGATCGGTGCGAAGGTGGAGGATCGGCCCGTGCGCCCCATCTACGATGGTGCCGAATCCGGCATCCGCCTTCGGACCCTGGTCCATCCCATCGCCGGCGTGCTCCTCACCGGTCTTGCGGGCCGTCTCCTGGAGGAGCGTGCAGGCCCCCTGGGGAGCCTCCTGGCCCAGACCCTGGTGGAAGGCTGGAAACAGGACCATGATTCCAGGGCCAGGGCCATGCCCATGTCCCCTGCGCAGCCGGGCGACGCATTGACAACGACCCAGCCCAGCGCGAACGCCGCTTCGGACTGGTCCGCCCAGGCCAACGAGATGCTCGATGTGAGGGTGGCAGGCCATATCGAGGCGGGCGTCGGTTCGCCAATAGCGGCGCAAACCAGGGCGGGCGCCGGTTCCGGGATGGATGCCCAAGGCGTGATGGCCGCCGAAGGAGCGATGGAGGCCGAAGGACTGATGGGCGCCGATTCCGTGATGGGCGCGGATTCCGTGATGCATGCCCAAGGAGTGATGGCCGCAGCAGCAGTGGTGACCTCAGCGTCCGGCCAAGATGGACATGTCCCACAGTCGCCCGGCACAAGGAGTGTGGTTCATCCTCAGATCTGGTATGAAAACGGGACCCGACTCGATCAGACGAACCAGGAGACCGACCAGACGACTGGAAGCCCTCGGCTGGAGGATTCGCGACTGGAGGCTGGCCTCCAGTCCGGGTGAGCAGGTTGGCCGGCCCATGTTTGGGCCGCTGGATGACTCCCGACTCTCGTTCCGGCCGGGCCGTTTCGTCCGACTCTCTTCTCGGCGAGGCTGGTGTGTCGGCCACTGTTCCAGCCCGGCCCTTTCCGGCGCTTTCCGTTCCGGAAGTGCCAAGGAGAGGCAGAGCACATGACCCCTTCGACACCACCACATCGCAGGCCGTTTCGCAGATTCTTCCAAGCTCCGTTGGGCATTCATCGTGACCGGGGGCCCCAGTCCGACCAGGCCTCCTCACCAGGCAGCAACGAGCCCATCGAACGCCACCTGCAAACAACGCATCGTGCCGCTGCCAGCCGGTCCGCAGCGGCTCGAGGCGCAGGCAGTTTCGATTCCGCGGGTCCGGCAGCAGCGGTTCGCCGGATGATCGGCCCAGCTCCGGCTGATCCCGCCCCTGGGGCTCGACGGCTGGCCGGCTCGGGTCCGGTGGGACCGGCCGCAGGGGCTCGACAGATGGCCGACTCGGGTCCGGTGGCTCGGGCCGCTGAGGAACGACGGCTGGCCGGCCCGGGTCCGTCGGGTCCGGCAGCGGCGGTTCGCCGGATGATCGGCCCAGCTCCGGCTGATCCCGCCCCTGGGGCTCGAC
>CAZIJS010000178.1:0-9945 GCA_964539505.1 uncultured Myxococcales bacterium | reverse complement strand
TGCCAGCTCCTTTGCGACTCCAATGTCTTTGCTGCCCAACTTGCCCGTTGGAAACACCCAGTTGAACCGGTAGAGCGCCCCTTCGTCCAAGGTGGAATAGTGCTTGAGCGCCCTGTCCAGGACATCGACGAACGTGGACTTGGCGCTGCCGTTCGGACCATGGAGGAGCAAGAGTTTGTCCACCGTGCCCTGGCGGACGAATCGTTCGAGCGCCCCGTAGACCTGGTTTTGCACGTCCTCTTGGCCGGACAGGGCCTCTTGTCCTCCGTCGAAGGGACAGTCGAAGAGACGAAAGCGTCGCACGCGCCCCCCCGGGCGATTGACTTCGTATGAACCGAAGTGGTCGATGGCATCCTTGACGTACTGGGCCACGTTCCTCGTGTGGCGCTCAGGGTCCTCGGCCACCAGCGAAAAATACTCGCTGAAGGAAAGCAGCCTCTGCTTGCGCTGAAAATCCGAGTAGAGTGCTTCGCTGACCTTGCGCAGCGCCTCAAGGGGTTTCCTGGATTCTCCGGCCATGAGCTCCTCCCTCCCTGAACCACGCCGACTGGGACGGCGGACACAGGGCCATACCACCTACTTGCGGGCCGGTGTCCTTCCCGCCCTCGGGGTTTTGCCCCGGGCAACCGGATGCGTCGCAGCAGGGCCGGCCTTGGCGGCTTTCTTGCCCACGGTCAGGAGCACTTTGGCCTTTGGTGTCTCACAAAACTTCGGTGTGCAGACGCTGAACTTGTAGAGCCCCGAAACGGTGACCGGGAGGTTTCCCTTGGCAGTGACCTTCACTTTGAACACTGCCTTTTCCGGAGAAAAGAGCGCAGCATCTTTTTTCCTGTAAAGGGTCTTGTCCAGTGTCACCCCGGCAGGAAGGTTGCCGAAGGAAAGCTCGAAGGGAAAGAGCTTGTTTGTGTGGTAGGGATTCTTGGGAGTCAAGGTCACCTCGAAGAACGCGGGTTTTCCTTTCTGCACCTGCGCCGGACCGGTCACCGTCAGATGGTAACTCTTGTCATTGATGGGGTTGTCCAGAGACACGACCTCCAGTTGTGGACCGGTGCCATCGACCACCTCGCCTTGTCCCGCGTTGTCACCTGTCGCAGGAGCCTGTGTCTTTGCGGCACCGGTGGTTCTCGCCGGGCTGGTGGCTCCCTGTGGTGTCGAGACGGACTCTGTTTTTTTGTTGGTTCCGTCTTCAGTCTTTCCGGATTTGCCGCAAGCGGGCAGAAGGGTCCAGAAAGCAGCCATCGTCATAGCAAAAAGGATGAGGGTCCTACGCATCGCACAAACCTCCGGGTATGGAATCACGAGACTGTCGGAAGGTTCATACCTTCCGGCGAAACCGGCTGATTTTTACCATGAAACCGTTTGGCTGTCGCTGGAATTTGCCCGTTGGCACCGTGCCCTTGACCTATTGGCGAACCAGTCCCCACCCTGGCCCCAGCAAGACGCTGGTTCCCAGACGGCCGGACAGGGTCGAAAGCCTGCCCAATATGTTGTTTCTCATCCATCCCGTCAAAAGCTTGGGCTGGAACCAGACCATGGGATTCCAATTCACCGTGTAGATGGGGGCGAGACGGAGGATCCATCGGCCTGTGGGGGATACGTCCAGGAAAGCCATCTGTGAAAACCTGGCTCTGACGTTCCCCGAACCGAAGGTGAAGTTGCCCAGGGAATAGACGATGGGCTTTCCGCGGAATTGCTCCACCGGGCCGAACATGTGTGTTCCGCAGGCCATCACGGCGTCCGCCCCGGATTCGATGGCGTCATGGGCCAGCGCTCGCTCGAATTCCGTGGGCATGGTCTGATACCGATCCCCCATGTGGAGAAAGACGATCACGATGTCTGCCTCACTGTGCGCCTGGGCCAGGTCCCTGCGAAGGACGTCCGCGGTTGCCAGCGCTGCCCCTGGCCGGTCTGGACCGGCGCCCAGGTGCCCCATGCCCACCATGCGTCCCGACAGGAGCTGATAGGGAGCAAGATAGCCCAGGAGGGCCACTTGGATTTTCATGAAGCGCAGCAGCAGAGGCTGTGATGCCTCCCGGTCGTTTCGCCCCGCCCCAAAGAATCGAACACCTGAACGCCCCAGGAAGCGGCGGGTCTCCAGGATCCCTGCAGGCCCACAGTCCAGGATGTGGTTATTGGCCAGAGTCACGGCGGTGAAACCGGCCCTGGCCAGAGCCGTTGCGGCCCGGGGATCCATCTTATAGGCCCAACGTTTTCCTCGGTTTCGTTCGGCCTGCACCGCGATGGGACCTTCCAGGTTTCCCACCGCCGCATCGCAGGAGTGGATCAACGGAGCGAGGGCGGCGAAGGGATAGGCCGTCCCTCTTCGTTCCAGGATTCCCCTTCCCGCGTCGCCCAGCAAGATATCTCCCACGAAGGCCATGCGCACCCAGCCTGGATGTTTGGTGGGCAATGACAGGTCCTCAGCGGAACCGAGCTGCAGTGGCGTCAGGGGAAAATAGAAGAGGAGTTCTGTTCCTGCAAGGACTGCGACCAACAGTGCCATGGCAATAAGAGCCCAGCGTACAACGCTACCAGGATGTCTCGATGCCGATGCTCGTTGGGCATTCATCTAAGGGTCCAAGACTTCTGAAGGTACATAAGAATCGTCTTGGGTTCCATTCCCAAGCTGGCCCTTGTCGTTGAGACCCCAACACCAGAGTCGAGACTGGCCGTCCAGGGCGCAGACGAATCCCGGCCCGACCGCTACTTGTTGGATCCCCGAGTTGAGGACCTGGTGTGCCACGGCAACGAGTTGTTCTCCAGATGCCTGGCCTGTTCCCACCTGGCCGTGGTCATCGAGTCCCCAACACCAGACCCCATTGCCTGTGTCCAAAGCGCAGGTTTCCTGGGGGCCCGCAAAGATCCCGAGGACGCCCCCCATGGTGGTCTGGTCCACGGAAAGGGGGGCTGCGCTGTCATCATTGGACCCGTCTCCGAGTTGGCCATGATCGTCGAGTCCCCAGCACCA
The DNA here is from genome assembly GCA_964539505.1 of uncultured Myxococcales bacterium. Classification (GTDB taxonomy): domain Bacteria; phylum Myxococcota_A; class Polyangia; order HGW-17; family SLPX01; genus CAZIJS01. Next base: position 6,977 of record CAZIJS010000178.1, on the reverse strand, counting down.
GGCGCCATTGGCGGAGTCCAGGGCACAGGTGTGGGATCCTCCGGCTGTCACTGCTGTGGCATTCAAGGGATGATTCCCCGAGTCGCCACCCACGACTTGCTCGGGCTGGAAACGGTCCGGACCCTGTTGACCATCCCCCAGTTGTCCCTTGTGGTCCCGCCCCCAGCACCAGATGCTGCCATCGGTGGCCAAAACGCAGGCGTGCTCCGCCCCCAGAGAGAGGACAGTGACCCTTCCATCCAGGCTCGAAACGGAATGGACCGGAGACAAGGCATCGGTATTCCCTGCGATTCCCAGCACATGTCTGTCGTGGGTCCCCCAGCACCAGACCCGCTGAGACTGGTCCAATGCGCAGGAAAAATTCACTCCAACATCCAGGGCCGCGAAACCAGCCACATTGTCGGGCATGACGATGGGCAGGGGCGCAGAGGCATCGGCCACCGCGGGCCCGACTCCGAGCTGGCCGTGGTCGTTGAGGCCCCAGCACCAGATCCTCCCGTCGTCGAACAGGGCACAGGTGTGCCGGCCGCCGCAGGCCACGGATATCGGGGCGGCCGAAGAACGAACGTCGAGGGGAATCGGCAGGGGGGAATCCTGGTGGGTGCCGTCTCCCAATTGACCCTTGTCGTCGGCCCCCCAGCACCAGATCCGTCCGTCTCTGCGGATCCCGCAGGCATGTCCCGGCTCGCCCTGCCCTTCGGTGACCGACATCTCGATCCAGCCGCAGTCCTGGACGCAGGTCGAAGCCCCCTCGCCGGGAGAACAGATGCCGTCGCCGCACCCGCTGCTGGAACAAAGTGACGTGTCAATGGTACAGGTTCCTGTGCAGACCAGGTGACCGGACGAAAATCCATAGTCTCCACAGTCTTTGCCGCCGAAGGCGGTGCCGTCACAGTCCTCTCCTGATTCCAGGAGTCCATCGCCGCAATCGTGGCAGTGATTGACACCAATGGTCTGGCATGAACTCCCACAGGTCAAGAAACCATCCGGCTTACCCGACGCAGTCTGGCAAGTCTGTCCCTCGAAGTCCGTCCCGTCACGGGCCTCGGCGGCCTCCAGGATGCCGTTTCCGCATTCGAAGCATCCCGATGTGTCATACGTGCAATCGACATTGCAAGCCAAGGTTCCTTCGGACAACTGCGCCACGCTGTCACAGGTGGCACTGCCCAAAGATCGCCCATCACAATCTTCGCCAGAGTCTTTGACTCCGTTGCCACAGACCCCACCACCCTGGCAATCCGATGCGTCGAACCGGCAGTCACTGCCGCACCTCAGGCTGCCACGGTCATACCCAAGGCTGCTGCAGGACTGTTCTGCCAGGTCCTCGCCGTCACATTGCTCTGCCTCCTCCCGCAGGCCGTTGCCGCATCGAGGTTCGTCGGCTTTGCCGACGTTGGCCACTGGGTCGAAGCGGCATCCGGTTGCAATCGTCACAGCCAATAGGGCCAGGCAGCAGACCACACAGCTACCGATTCTTGGAATCCTGATAGTGTCAGGAGCCTCGGCGGCCTCGTAGATACCCTGTTTCTTCCAGCCCCGTCTCCCGTGGAGCAAGTGACCCGATTCCATGCAAACACCTCCCGGTGGTGCTCGGCGCGTTCACCGATCCGGCCAAGACTTCCAGGCAGGACATGCTTTCGGCGCACCGTTGCACTTTCCATAGTGTCACGGCAGGCGGGTTTGGTTCAAGAGCGATATGGCAGGCCCTCATCCTCCGAGGAAGTCAACGAGCAGCCTGCCTGCATCGCGGCCCCAGAGAGCAAGAGCTGTGACCAGGCCTGCAGCAGCCAGGTACGTGGAGGGAGAAATCCGAGCCAAGGGCGAGAGCCCTGCTCGTTTGAGCTGTCCGAGGACCTCCTGGGCATCTTTTCTTCCAGGGTCGTGTCTGAGCGCTGCCTTCATGTCGCGCCAGGCCGATGCCTTCCTGCCTTCCCGCAGGTGGAGCCGCCCTCGGACCATGTGTAAGTCCGCACGGATAGGCCCCTTGGTCAACCAGAGAGCCGCCTTGAGATACGAATTGGCCTGGTCTGCCAAGCCCTGATGGGCCAGGACCCTGCCCAGGGCCCCCAGAGTCTCCCAATCGCCGGGCGTGAAACGCAGGGCCAGGCGATAGCAAACCTCGGCACGAGCAAGCCGCTCCTTGGCCTCCTCGATTCTGCCCAGGGCCTTGAAGCGATGCGACTCCTGTACGAGACGCAAGGCAGGACTCTCTTTGACGGGAGAAAATGGGGTGGGCAATCCCGCCAGGCGGCGGGCTCCATCCAGGTCCCCGGCATCGAGACATCGTCTGATCTGCGCTTCGGTCATGGCGCCCTCGCAGGCCTTTTTCCATCATGCATTCTTTGATACCATTTTTGTTTGCCCAACGAAAAACCTGGTGTCAAACGCATTTTCGTATCATGGCAGACGACCTGTTGTTTTTGCGTTCGGTATGCAGAACCGGCTGCACGTCGGTCCGTGAGATGGAGTCATAGGCCATGCCCCTTCGATATGACGAACCCCTCTGGAGACCACCATCAGAGGCCCGGTCCTTCATTGTCCAGGCTACTTTGGGCTGTTCCCACAATCGCTGCACCTTCTGCACCATGTACAAGAGCAAGCGATTCCGGGTGCGGCCCATGAGTGCAATCCTGGCGGACCTGGACGAGGGTGCCAGGGCCTTTCCCATGGCCCGTCGGATCTTCCTGGCCGACGGAGATGCCGCGGTCCTGTCTCCGGACAAGATGCTCTCAGTGCTGGCAGCCTGCAAGGATCGCTTCCCGAAGCTCGAACGGGTCTCTTGCTATGCAACCCCCCAGAATCTCATCCGCAAGAGTCTCGATGACCTGCGCCGATGGCGCGAGGCTGGTCTCACGTTGATGTATTACGGAGTCGAATCCGGGCATCCCGGTATCCTGTCTGATATCCACAAGGGAGCCGGTCCAGAAGAAATCCTGGAAGGAGGCCTAAAAGCCCGTAGGGCTGGCATCGCCCTGTCTTGCACCGTCATTTTGGGTCTGGCTGGTCCCGAACGGTCCCAGGAGCACGCCCAAGCCACGGGCGAACTACTCTCGGCCCTGGACCCGGAATACGCCTCGGCACTCACGCTCATGATACCGGACCCCGAGATGTTGGAGGCCCTTGGCTTGCAGCGGTCCTTCTTCGAAAACTCTCCTGCCGGGCGCATGCCCCCCTGGGACATCCTGCAGGAATTGCGGAACATGCTTGCAGCCATGGATGTTTCCCACTGTGTCTTTCGCTCCAACCACGCATCGAACTACCTGCCAATCAAGGCCGAACTGCCCCAGGACAAGGGGGCTGTCCTGGCAACGCTGCAAGAAATACTCGATCGACGCCCCACAGGTTCCCTTCGGCCCGAATCCTGGCGTGGGCTCTGACCGATATGGCGCGACTTGTATCCTCGCTCTTGAATGTCGAAGCCGTGACGAACGCAGGATCGAATCACAACGAGCGGGTTGGGAGATCGCTTCTTTCTCCAAAAGTCTATCGATTCCTGTAAATTGATAGACTTTTATTGGAGACAAGATCTCGATACAACATGAGATATGATCCGTAGTCACTTGTTTTTACGCGACTCTATTCATGAATCGAGGGCAATTCGAAGAAACGCTGGGCCCGGGAGAAAATCAGCGCAATCCCATTGCCTTGACCGACAAAGAGACTATTCTAATGTGCGAAAACCAATGCAAGGCCGGACAGTGCAGCTCCGACGGATCCTGCCTCCGGCTGGAGGAGACAGTCAGATGGCTTGGGACTACACAGACAAGGTCAAAGAGTACTACAGGCACCCCAAGAACGTGGGGGAAGTGAAAAACCCTGATGCAGAAGCGGAGGTCGGGTCCATCGTCTGTGGGGACGCGCTGCGACTCACATTGAAAATCGACCCTGAAACGGAAAAGATAACAGAGGCCAAGTTCCAGACGTTTGGGTGCGGCAGTGCCATTGCATCCTCGTCGGCGCTCACGGAGATGATCATCGGGAAAAACATCGAAGATGCCGCCAAGGTCACCAATCAAGACATCGCCGAATACCTGGGCGGTCTTCCCCCTGAGAAGATGCATTGTTCAGTCATGGGCATGGAGGCCCTGGAGGCTGCCATCAAGAATTACCGGGGCGAAGCCGTGGAGCATGTCGAAGAGGACGAAGGCAAGATTGTGTGCCATTGCTTCGGAGTGACCGATAAGAAAATCGAACGGGCGGTTCGGGAAAACGGCCTGAGAACCATCGAAGACGTGACCAACTACACCAAGGCCGGTGGCGCCTGCGGGAGCTGCCACGACGAAATCGACGCCATCATTCACAAAGTGATCGCAGACATGGCCCAGGAGGAGGACAAGGCCCAAGACAAGAACGAAGAGGCCGCCCGGCCCAAGAGGCTCTCCAACCTCCAGAAAATCAAGCTCATCGAACAGACCATCGACCAGGAGATTCGCCCTGCCCTCCGCCAGGATGGTGGGGACATCGAACTGGTGGACGTGGAGGGAAACCGTGTCATCGTGGCCCTCATGGGACATTGCCGAGGCTGCATGGTTTCCAATATCACCATTGCCGGCATCCAAGAGAAGCTCAGGGAAATCGTCTTGCCGGATTTGGAAGTACTCGAAGCGGAAGACGCAGGTTACTGACACCATGACTCGGGGGCTGTTTCGATGAACACCGTGTATTTCGACAACAACGCAACCACCAAGGTGGCCGAGGAGGTCATCGATGCCATGCTTCCGTTCCTCAAGGAACGCTGGGGCAACCCCTCTTCGATGCATGACTTTGGGGGGCAGGTGAAGAAGGACGTGGAGGATGCGCGGGAGAAGCTCGCGGCCCTTCTCGGTGCATCGGATGTTTCTGAAATCATTTTCACTAGTTGTGGCACCGAGGCAGACAACACGGCCATTTTGTCCGCGCTTCAGGCCCAGCCGGATAAAAAGCACGTGATCACGAGCAGAGTGGAGCATCCTGCGGTCTTGGCCGTCTGCCAGTATCTCGAACGCAAGGACTATGAGGTCACCTACCTGGGAGTGGATCGAGACGGGCTGCTGGACCTGGCGGAGCTCGAACAAGCCATTCGTCCCGATACGGCTCTCATAACTATGATGTGGGCAAACAACGAAACCGGCGTCCTCTTTCCCGTGGAAGAAGTAGGCCGTATCGCCCGCAGGCATGGTGTCATCTTCCACACCGATGCCGTGCAGGCCGTCGGCAAAATCCCCATGAACCTCAAGGAGATGCCCATCGACATGCTTTCGCTGTCCGGGCACAAGTTTCACGCACCCAAGGGCGTGGGTGCCCTCTACGTGCGTCGCGGCGTGCCTTTCCGCCCCTTCCTGCGAGGCGGGCATCAAGAGCGTGGGCGGCGGGGAGGCACCGAGGCTGTCCCCAACATCATTGCGTTGGGCAAGGCTGCAGAACTCGCAACGCACCACGTCGAAACAGAACAGACCAAAGTTCGCAGGCTGCGAGACAAGTTGGAATCAGGTATCCTATCGAACATCCCAGACGTGCGCCTCAACGGGCATGCCACAGAGAGATTGCCCAACACCACGAACGTGAGCTTCGAGTTCGTGGAAGGTGAGGCCATTTTGTTGCTGCTCAGCGACCGGGGCATCGCGGCATCATCGGGGTCGGCATGCAGCTCCGGCTCTCTGGAGCCATCCCATGTCCTGCGGGCCATGGGGATTCCCTTCACTTTTGCCCACGGGTCCATCCGATTCAGTCTGAGTCGCTACAGTACGGAAGAAGAAGTGGACTATACTCTGAATCAACTACCGGAAATCATCCAAAAACTTCGGGAAATCTCTCCCTTCTATCAACGGGCAAAGAAGGAACGCGAAGAGGCCGCGCGGAGCGGCGCCTGATTCGATACCAGGTCCCATCGCCCCCCCGACTTGTTTCGTTACAGGAAATCTCTCGGAACGAAGTGGGAATACTCCACGGCCAGCCGAACCATGAATCCATAATACATGTCTTGGGCCGAGTCCGCGTTGTTCCAGCCCGCTTCGTCCCAGTCGGCGGGATCGTGGAGATACGTGATTCCGAAATACGTGAAGCGTCCTTCGAACATGAGATGCACGAAATTGACGAGCCGAACGTCGAGCCCTCCAGTCAGGTCGATACCCCATGCCTTTGCTCCGCCGTATGCCCAGGGCTGGGCCGTGGGGCCAATCTGGAAGGGATGCATGAATCCAAAGCCGCCGAGTGCCGCGAGCCGGTTGGACAAAATCGGGAACTTCCCCCGAAGCCGCGGAGTCACGTACCACAAGTTGACTCCCACGGCCTTGATTGGATCTCCTGGTCCGGGGGGAGCGTCGATCATGAAGCGTAGATTGCCGATGCCAAGGTCCAAGCGCAGTTCGGGACTGCTGGACTTGCGAAAAATATTCCGGCGATAGGTGAGCCAAAATTCCGTTTTTTGATAGACGGTGTCGTATCGTTCGTCGCTCCGGTCCGTATCCGATGTGACCCCGAAGGACCTGGTCCACCAGAAACCCAGGCCTATGTCGGTCAAACCCATGGACCGAGTGACGAAGGCACCGGGAAAAACCTCGAAATAGAGACCGACTGGAGGGATGACTCCCGCGGTCTTGTAATCAGGGTTCGTGTCCGAAGGCTTGAGGACGAAATGGCGTCCTACGACATCGAGTACCAGCCCGCCTTCCACCGCGGTCAGATAGGACCATTTCGGTTCGGGTTTGGTCGCCTTGTGTTTCTTCTTCCTGTCGTGCCCTACCCTCTGCACCGGAGGAATGGTTGGACGGGTTTCCACCAAATCACTGGAACTCTCCTCTTCATGGGAGACGCCTTCGACCCTCCGCATGGCCTTGCGGAGAAAATAGCGCGTCGTGTATCGAGACGAGCCATTCATCCTGGGACCTCGCAGTCGGATGACCTCCCTTTTGACCACCCGCCCAGTGGCACCATCACGGATCCAGATCCGGAACCACCATCGACCCCGTCGTCGGACCACCCGCCCGTAGACGACGGCA
>CAZIJS010000177.1:0-10016 GCA_964539505.1 uncultured Myxococcales bacterium | reverse complement strand
GTCATCAGACGCCCAAGGCTCGCGGTGAACCGAGCCTTGCCCAAGCGTTGGCTTCGGTCCGGTCCCCAGGCCCGCATCACCCCGAAAATTCGGGCCCTGGCGCTTCATTTGCGTGCGTCGAGTCCCATCCAGACCATGCGCAACATCCACCGCTGGGTCACGAGCCACACGAGGCGATACAAAGGCAACCGCACCGAAGTCCTCAGGCGCCGCACATCGGATGAACTCCTGGAAGATCGAACCCTGTCTGGATGCGGCGACTGGGGAATCCTGCTGACTGCGCTCTTTCGCGCCGCGGGCATCCCGACGATCTATGTGGAGGCCATCGACTGGCATTGGGCCAGAAAATGGATGGATGGAAGTGACGAGGGACCACACCTGGGTCATGTTTTCCTGGAAGTCTACGTTCAGGGCACCTGGCGCCTGGTAGACTCGACGAGGGGCTGGATCTGGAGTTCCTACGATCCAGACGAACCGTCTTTGCCCCTCCATTATTATGCATTTGCAAAGGGACTCGACGCATGGTCCCTGGGAATCAGGAACTTTGCCTCCCTGATGCGAAGCCTGGAACACATTGCGGAATATCTCGACTCCAAAAAGATACGGGGCGTCTCCTATCCCCGAGGGTTTCTCACGCCCACGGTCTTGCTCCTGGCCAATGAAAAGGTCATTGCGCAGCGCCACCGGATCCATCGCAGCATCTATTTCACGCACCACAGCACCGGCTCACTGACTCGCCTGCCGGAGTCATCACAGCTCGACGGCATCGACGCATTGGTCTCCATCGTTGCGGGAAAGCCGGCACCAGTTCGAGTGGCCCAATACCTCGGACTGAACGACAGAGACCTCCGCCGCATCGAAGGAGTCGTCGCTTCGTGCAAAGGACGGCACCGGTGCCGCAGGGTCTTGTTCATCGATAGTGCAACAGGCCGGATCTGCCTGGCGGTGACCGCATCGTCGGCCGCCTTGCTGCCGTTCCTGCACAGTCTCCTGGACGTCAGGCCAGACCAGGAACGGGCGATTTCCGCCCAATCCTGCCGCATCCATCACAGCAGGACGAAACGCCAAGTCGGGCCGAACCGTCCCAGCGATCCGCGGCCCGCTTCTGGATCCTCGGCGCAAACTGACGACGCGGGAAAGAGTCATGGAAAAATCCCATCCACCAAGCCACCGACCAAACCGGTCCAGGAGCCTCCCAAAGCGCCCAGGCATACCGCGTCCCGGTCCGGAGCCAGGCCCCCAGGGCCACGCTAGGAACGAAACACCTCGGCCAGGAGCAACAGACCTTGCCCAATCCCGTTCCAGACCAGGCACCGCCCAGTCCCTTCGAAATCCTGGGTTTGAACGAAGAAGAAGCCCCGGATGAGGCGCAGATTCTGGATGCCTACGCACATCGAGCCAGGTCCGCCGGCAGTGAGTTGGAACTGAGCACCACCTTCCAATGGGCCAAAGTCATGGCCCTCTATGTCCTGGCCTGGCAACGTGACATCCTGGAGATGCCCGATGAACGAGACATCGAGGCGCCCCGATCATCCCAGGCCCTGTCTGCCGAGGAGTTGGCCGAGCAGATGGGTCAAAGGACCCCTATCGACCTGGACAGGTTCCGCAGAACCCCACGTCGAATCCTCCGCGCTGCCGTGGAACAATGCATCTGGCACAGGAGCGCATGGAACGACCTGGTCCGGGACCAGCCGACGGAAGTCGTGGCCGGACTCTTGGCAGTCCGTGCCGAACTCCTGGCCCTTGCCGACGAAGCCGAGCAACTTCTCTATGAACTGGAGAGCGAAGGCATCGCCGATGCGACGAAACGCAGCTTCCTGGTGCAACGGGCGGCCACCAGCGCCCTGGCATACCTGGCTTGGGTCCTGCCCGACAGGGCCGGCCGGCTCGGACAGAGTCTCGTACACAATGTGCCGGACGAGACCCAGGGCATGGTGGTGCCAAACACCGTCTTGCTGGCACAACTGGCGCTCGACATGCCCCGCGCGCAGTTCCTGACGCGAGAGGAACGAGGAGGACAGACCCTCGACCAGAGAGCAAACCAGGCCATGGACATGTTCGTCGAGTTGCTCCACAAGGCCCCGCTCCTCTCCCACGAGCTGAGCGCCCCACTGCTGCGCCGCGTGGCAGCCCAGATCGCCGAGCAGCCTGGTCTCTTCTATACGACTCTCTTCCACGGCAGCCCCAGGACCTTTTCCGAACCCGACAGCTTGGGCCCGGATTGGCGTGACTTCAACCCATCCCGACAGGTCCTGCTCTCTCGATACATCACTTTGGCCTTCGCGCACCTGGCCCTGCCCATCGTCCCGGTCTGGTCTCTCAAAATGATGGATTTCGACGATCTCCTGCGCAGGGCCCACCTGGCCTACGTCTGGATATCGAAAAAATCGCCCCTGGTCACGTCCCATACCAAACGCAGGATCCTCGCGCTGACCCTGGCGGTCCTGGCCCTGGCGGCAACGAGCGCAGCAGGGTTCCTGCCCTGGAACTGGGCAGGGGCCGGCGCAGGAGCCCTGGCTGGTGTCATCGGTGCGTCACTCTTCCACGCCAAGCTCCAGGTTTCGCACTCGGCCAAGATCGCCGTGACGGCCCTCACCGCCATGCAGACCCGGATCCCAACATCGCTCCTGGTGGAGCAGGCCGGTGCCGCTGCCACAGAAAACGGCATCCATCCTGCCTGGTTGCCACCCCAAATACTCCCGGACGACCCTCTCGCCCTGGCCATGGAAGCCTGGGACGGCCTCGTAACCCTGGTGGCTCGCTGGGCTCCAGAAGAGACTCTCGAAGACCTCGTCGACGAGTCATCCCGCAATGAAACCGACAGGCCACCTGCAGACCACATCAACGAATCGTCTCACCAAGACTGAATCGATCCGCCGAGCCTCACCTCTGTCTCCGTCGCCATCCCGACAAGCCCGCCACCACCCAGCCCAGCAAGAAAAGGAACCCAAGGGGCGGCCCATGCTCCCTCGACCTGGATCCTCCAGGCGTCATGGCACAATCATGTGCTTGTCGTCCATGTCTCGACTCTCCTTCCTCTGCATTCCACCTCACCACGAAATCATTGGTGGCGGGATAGATGTCGAAACAGACCGCCGTGCCGCCCGGCACGCCCATGAAATGGTCGTTTACTCCGTCTGCGTCCAGGTCTGCCACGTTCGCCCAGGGCACACAGATCCTCGTGGGGTCACGAGGGTCTGCCACCCCGCCCGTCGCGTTGGGAACGATCCGGTCCACGAACCTGGTCACGTCCACGCCGTCGTTCGGGTCTGGATCGCTGATACGCGCCGAGAGCCGAAACGAGCCCCCTCCAGAGAGCTGAACGATGGCCTCTACCACCTTGTCGGCCACGTTGGAACTGGACGCGTCCTCGTAGACCAGGGGCTGTCCCGAGGCATTCACCGCCCCGGTCCCAATGGCAAGTTCCTCGTATCCAGACCAGTGATTCCCCTTGCACTTGGTTCCTTCATCACGCTTGCCCACAGTCGGGCCCATGGCCATGAGCCTGCCGCCCACGTTCTGATAGGCCGTGATGATCTCGTCCACAGAGGGCACCCACTCGCCCGCCGGCACCTCCAGCCTGTAGCCCTCGCAAAAATGCTCGTCCCCGATGATGATGACGATGGGAATGGCGCCGGCCCTGGCACAGCCGTATCCCATCTCTCCCTGGGCGCAGCCTGCCTGGGGCAGAAGGGGCCAGTGGCTCGTATCCCCGGTGGCCCAGAGCCAGGCGGCCTGCGGGTACGGCTCGTCGCAGCCGCAATCGGGGGTCAGACCGTCGAGGGCCGATTGGACCGCGTTGACATCGCTCGTGGAGGACTGGTCATTGCGGATGGCGGCGCACTCCCCGTTTCTCCCAGTGCAGACCTCCGGCCCAGGGCCCTGGGACGGGCCGCGGTCGAACTCGCCCACCCCGAACTGGACGTCGGGGATCACCGCCTGGATACCCGGAATGATCCGGTTCTTCAGGTTGGTGCGGATCCCGTCGATGTAGGGCCCCATGGACCAACTCGTGTCCATCACGAAGAACACGTCGGCCATCTTGATCGTGGGTTCGAACACCAGGGTGGACACCGAAGGCGTGGGATCGTCCTGGTAGGGTTCGAGGAACACGAAGTCCCCGTTCTTCTCGGGGTTGTCGTCTGCGTCCGTGGGCGATGTCCCGGCCACGGTCTCCACCAGGTCGTCGGCACCGTCTCCATCCGTGTCCTTGTTCGTGGGACTCGTGCCCGCGGCCACCTCGTCTGCATCCGACAGGCCGTCTCCGTCGCTGTCGAAGTCCTGGAAGTCGGGGATGCCGTCTCCATCGCTGTCCACCGGGGGCGTGGTCACGTCCTCGTCGCCCGCCTCCACCGAATCGGGAATGCCGTCGCCGTCGCTCCTTCAGACTCTCATCCCGCAATCGCCCGGCAATCCTGGAATCGCCCGGCAATCCTGGAATCGCCCGGCAATCCCGGCTGGCCCTGCAAACAACCCGACGGCCCGAAGCCTTGCCGACAACGGCCTCATGATACCACGAGGCATCTTCGAATCGAAGACCCCGTTGCCCCACATCCCCTCGTTTCAATGTACTCTGTCATCGAACCAATCGGTGCCGCGCACCGGGCTGGGCAGATCCTCGTTGTCACCGGGCCGGTGAGTCACCCAGACCAGGTCGCGGTGCAGTCCAGCTTTCGGAAATCCTTTTCCCCCTTGGGGAGCTCACAGGTCACGACAAAACCCGCACAGTCGCCGCGCTGCCCCGGCCCGCCGTCGCCCCCACAGGCCCCATAGTCCGTAAAGGACCAGGTCCAACGCCGCATGGTCCGCGTGTTTTGAATCCGTCCCTTCGCCCCACCATAGCGCGCCACGTCCGAACCCTGACGCAACGTCAAAAAAACGATGGGATGCCAGGTCAAGACGCGTTCGATGGACTTGGAGATAGGAAGCTTCTTTCGCAGCTTGCGTTCGAGACGCTTGAGGCGAGACACGCAAACCGCGTCAGCCTTCGACAATCTGGCCACTGCCCCATGACGGCGGGGACGATACCATGTGCCGTCGTTGGCATAGAGCGCACGCAGCGCCGCGGATTTGAAAAAACGTCCCGCGATGGCGTAGGGCGTGTTCCGCAGGATCCTGGCCTCGAGAGGCGTTCCTACAGACACCTTCGAAAGATCGCAGTGCGCCTTCATGAGCGCCTCGTAGGCGGCCCGCACCTTTCCCTTGGACGGCGTGATGGGATCTGCCCGTGCCGAAGACTCCGGCATTGCCGACAATGCAAGTACCGCAAGAACCGCCGTTGAAAAAAGCCCACCCACGAAAGCGGACACCCGCTTGCCATACGCTCCTGCGTCATCAGTCATGATTCTTTCCTCTCTTCTCTTTCCACGATTCAGCATGATTTAATTGAGCATGATTTCAAGTATGCAGATTCACCGCGGTATCGATCCAGATCGGATGTTCTGTATTCCTACTTTTGTCCCATCACAGAACGTGAATGCAAAGAAAATATTCATATTCCTTTCCTCACCGTTCAATCCAGGCCCATGCAGGCCTCAATGCCGTCCCTGATGCATGGGCACCATTCGTTGCGCAGAGCCGCCTGCGCAGGTCGTCAGTCCAACTCTTGCCAGATCCCGGCGCCTCGGGCATGCTAACGATCCGGCGGCAAGAATTGAGTACGGAGATTGAGTACGGAGATTGAGCCTGACGGTGAATATAGGGAGAAACTGAACACACGGAAAAACAGAGGAGGTACCGTCTCGTCATGATGCACACCATCCCAGTCCTCGTCGCGCTCTCGGCCCCAGCGGGCCGAGGCATCGATCTGTGGCGCATGGCCGTGGAGACCTTTCCCGGCATGACCTTCTGGGTCCTGGCCGCCCTGGCCCTGGCCAGCGTGATTTCCTGGTACATCATCGGCTACAAGTGGTTCTTCCTGCGCCGGGCCACCAGGCAGGCCGATCGGTTCCTGGATGCTTTCTGGCAGTCCAAGCGCATGGACCAGATCTACAGCATGGCCGAAACCATGCCCCACAGCCCCACGGCACAGGTGTTTCGCGCCGGGTACGTGGAGCTGAGCAAGCTCAGAGGAAGCGAGGCCCAGGCCGGAGAAGGGATGCAAGAGCGCCTCGGAGACATGGAGAACGTGGGCCGAGCCCTCAATCGTGCCATCACCGAAGAGATGACCAAGCTCGAATCCATGGTGCCGTTCCTGGCCACCACGGGATCGGCGGCGCCCTTCGCCGGACTCTTCGGCACGGTCTGGGGCATCATGCATGCCTTCGCCGCCATCGGGACCGCCAAGAGCGCGGCCATCACGGTGATCGCTCCGGGCATGGCCGAGGCGCTCACCACCACGGCGGTGGGACTTCTCGCCGCGATCCCCGCGGTGGTGGCCTACAACTACTTCGTGCAGCGCATCAAGCTCATCAACACGGACATGGAGACGTTTGCCAACGACTTTCTCAACATCGTCAAGAGGCACTTTCTCAAGTAGACCAGGGAGGTGACCCATGGCCATCGGACCCAACAGAGGCACGGTCCTCGCCGAAATCAACATCACGCCCCTGGTGGACGTGATGCTCGTGTTGCTCATCATCGTCCTGGTCACCGCTCCCCTGGTTCAGCAAGGCGTGAACCTGGAGTTGCCCGAAGCCTCGGCAAAGCCCGTGCCGTCCCAGAAAGGCAAGGTGACCGTGAAAGTGGATCGGAGCCGAAAGATCCTCCTGGACGACGAGCCGGTGTCCCTGGACGGACTGGAAGCAGCCATTCGAGCCAATCCCAAGGCACAAAAAGATGGCGAGGTCTATATCCTTGCGGACAAGAACCTGCGCTACGGCCTCGTGCTGAAAGTAATGGCCGCAGTCCAGAGAGGAGGCATCCGGCGGGTTGGGCTCATTTCCAACCCCATCGCGGAAAAGGAAACAAAGCCGGCAGACGGAAAAGAGACCCGCGGCGCCGGAGATCCGAAATGACCCGACCTCAATCGCGGATGAGACCATGACGAGAGAACACATCGCAGGAATCACCGTGACTCTGGTCCTCCACGCAGGCCTGATCGCCTTCCTTGTGGCAGGCCCGGCACGGGGCAACATGCACCGTGAACCCAAACGTGAGATCATCCAGACCCATCTGGTCGAAGCCCTGCCCATCAAAGCCGGCCGGCCCGACGGCAACCCCAAGCTCCACTCGTCTCGCAGGATGAGGCCGAGGCGGTCGGCCAGGCCAAGGCCCTTTCGGCCCAGACGACCGATCCAGCGGGTGCATTCCGACAAGGCCCCTGAAAAGGAGATCGAAAAGCAGGCGGAACTGGAACGCCTGGCGGAACAGGAAATGGAGGAGGAAGCCGACTCCCGGCCGGCACCCCGGGGTATGTACGGCGACTCGGACAAGGGAATCGACGATCCCTGCGTCCTGGGATTCGCCAAAGCATTGGGAGCCTACCGGGCATCGATTCAGAAAAAGGTGTCGGGGTTTCGCAGACCGTCGTTCATCTCGCCCGAAGTCGCAAAGAATCTCGTGACCAAGGTGCGCGTCACATTCGATGACAGCGGCGCGATAACGGCGGTCCGCACCGTGACTGGTTCGGGAAACGATCGTTTCGACCAGGCGGCCGAATCGTTCATCAAGCGAATCGGATCTTTTGGAAAACCGCCCAGGTGTGTAATGTTCGATGTCAAGACAGGACGGTTCAAAAAGACCAGGACCTTCAGCGTCACCATGCGCGCGAGGTGATCGAAAGCGACGAATCGAGAGTTCGAGAAAAGAGAAAGAAAGCGATTGAAAACGACCGAAAGAGACCGAAGAAACCGGAACAATCCGTTCTTGTCGATGATTTTGCGTTGTGTCGCTTCATACTGCATGTTCAACGGCGACTGTGGTGACAGGAGAATGCCATGAGTTTGGTGCATAGATTTCAGCCATCGAAACGGGGGAAAACCGTCCCCAGGGGGCCGGCCCTTTTCTTCATCATCCTGGGCCTTTCATGTCCCGCTTCGGCCCAGACGCCGCCCGCCGGAACGGCCGGACAAGACGCCCAGACCGAAGACCTGTTCGAAATCGAAGTGGCGGCTCAGGGCAGGGCACCCTATCGCATCGCTGTGCCCCGGGCCTACGGCCCCGACGAGAGCCTGGGCACCTTCGTGCGCCGGATCGTGGTCAACGATCTGCGCATCGCCACCGCGTTCAAGGTACTCTCCCAGCGCACGTATCCCAGGGTCTGGAAAACCGAAGGCATGGCGGTGCACCGCGACGCCTGGCGCAACATCGGGGCCCAGGGCGTGCTCAAGTTCCAGGTCTCCAGCCTGGCGGGCAGGGTCACAGTGCAGTTCGCGCTCTGGGAACTGAGCAAAGGGGAAACGCCGGTCCTGCAAAAGACCTACAACACATCTCGCAGGTTGCTGCGCATGACCGTACACCTCTGGTGCAACGAAGTCCTCAAGTACTACACCGGGGCACCAGGGGCCTTCGGCACATGGATGGCCTTCGTTGCCACCGTGGGCCGTAACCGCAAAGACATCTTCGTGATGCAGCACGACGGCTACGGCCTGCGCCGCGTCTCCAAGCCCAAGTCCCTCAACATCCTGCCGACCTGGTCTCCTGACGGATCGCGACTTCTCTTCACCTCGTACGTGCGGAGAAATCCAGACCTCTACATGGTGCCTTTCCTGGGCACCAGGCTGCCTCGAAGGGTCTCCAAGCGCATCGGTCTCAACGCGGGAGCGGCCTTTTCCCCGGATGGCAAGAAGGTGGCCATCACCCTCACCAGGGACGGCAATCCGGAAATCTACGTCCTGAGCACCAGAAGGACAACGAGACGGGGATGGCGGATCATCCGGAGGCTCACGTCGCACCCGGGCATCGACACGTCGCCCACCTGGTCACCAGACGGATCGAAAATCGTCTGGGTTTCGAACCGCTACGGCAACCCCCAACTCTGGATCATGAACGCCGACGGCACCCACAAGCGTCGCCTGACCAGGCGGGGCTACTACAATCAGACCCCGGCCTGGTGTCCCGTCAAGGGCAGCCCTCTCATCGCTTTTACCAGCCGTAAGTCCGGACGATTCAGCGTCTTTCTTTATAATGTGCGCACTGGCACCTACCGCCGCATCACCGGCAGACGCCACGGAAACAATGAAGAGCCCACCTGGGCCCCGAACTGTCGACTGCTGGCCTTTGCCTCCAGCCGTGGCGGCATCTGGGTCTCGAACCTGGACGGCACGGCCCAAACCCAGATCTATCGGGGCAAGGCCCAGCAACCTCGCTGGGGTCCCTGGGGCACACTCAAGTAAGCGATCATTGGACAACAGGGAGGATCCATGTTCAACACCTTCGACGAAGCGATCTCGTACATCCAGCGCCACGACGTCTTCCAGATCGATCTCAAGTTCACCGATCCCTTCGGCCAATGGCATCACGTCTCGCTGCCCGCCGAGTCCGGAGCGGCCGAAATCGCTGCCAGGGGCGTGGGCTTCGACGGTTCCAGCCTGGGTTTTAGAGCTGTCGAGGCAGGAGATATGGTCCTGGTGCCAGACCCTACTACGGCCTGGATGGATCCCTTCTGTGAACACACCACGCTCTCGTTTATCTGCGACGTGAAAGACGCAGACACATTGGAACAATTTCCCAACGATCCCAGGAGCGTGGCTCGCCGGGCCGAAGCATACCTGCGCGAGTCCGGCATCGCCGATCGGCTCGCCGTGGCCCCGGAGTTCGAATTCTACGTGTTCGACCGCGTCTTTTTCGAAAACCAGATGGGGCGATCGGGCTACCGCATCGAATCCCATGAAACCGACTGGAACAGCCCCGAGGGAGGCCACGGCCACTACATCAAACGCCTCAAGGGTTATCATGCCATCCCGCCCCAGGACTGCCAATGGGACCTGCGCAGCGACATGGTGGCACACCTGCAAAACATGGGCATCGGCGTGCACTACCATCACCATGAAGTGGGTGGCCCGGGGCAGGTAGAGATCGAGATCCCGCTCACCGGCCTGCTCGAGGCCGCCTACTCGGTAATGACCGTCAAGTAC
>CAZIJS010000176.1:1722-10063 GCA_964539505.1 uncultured Myxococcales bacterium | reverse complement strand
CCTGACCAAGCCGAAGTCTGCGATGGACAGTACGACGAAAACTGCGACGGCGTCGTTGATGAAAATTGCGGTTGTTCACCCCTTGGAGGGACCCGGGCTTGCGGTACCGATCAAGGCATCTGTGTCGCCGGAACCCAGACTTGCGGCAGTGACGGCTGGAGCATCTGTGCGGGAACGGACTATGTTGCGCCACAGCCCACCGAGATCTGCAACGGCCTCGACGACGACTGCGACGGCCAGACCGATGAGGACTGCACCTGCAACCCAGGTACGGAACAACCTTGCGGCACCAATGAAGGACAGTGTTCTCAGGGGACCCAGACCTGTCTGAGCGACGGCACCTACGGAGAATGCAGAGACGCCGTGGGCCCCACCGACGAAACCTGCAACGGCCTCGACGACGACTGCGATGGCATCACCGACAACGGCCTCCCTGGCGACCAGTACGAGCAAAACGACACCGGCCAGGTGGGCATGTTCACCGACATGGGCTCGGTGGACGAGGGCTCCGACCCGGTGAGCCGCACCGCGACACTCTATCCGGCAACGGATGTGGACTGGTACAAAGTACACACGGAAGAGGCGTTCCACCTCTGCACCCCCAATGATCCCCAATGTTATTTCTACTCGATCTTCACCGTGGTCCTGCCAGAGGGCATTACCAAAGACGATGTGCTCATCACGATCCTGGGCGACGATGACGGCCAATGCGGTGGGGACCAGCAGACATTCACCTCCGACGACGATCCCACCGAATGGGATGGACAGACATGGAGCGTGGCCCTGGCATGGGAAGGCACCTGCGGCCTCGACGACTCTTGGGATTTCTTCGTCAAGATCGAATACAAAGATCCCAGCAACGTCCAGCCCGCCTGCAACGAATACACGCTCACCTATCAAATGGACTACAGCGACGAGCAGTGTCAGTAGCCAGCCGGCGCAGCCTCCCCCGCGATATCCCCATCTCTCTTATCACCTGATTTTCTGACGGGACGCACCGAACCCAGTCGTCACGGAAGAAATCTACAGCCCGGCCTGAGCCATACCAGCGGCCAAATCCGAACCATCGGCCGCCACGGAGATAGGACGACCTGCACCCCGGCTCGCCCCGGCAGCATCTTTGAGTCCGTTGCCCGACACCACCACCACCACCGAGTCATCTCTCCCGATCACGCCTTCAGACAGCATCTGGACGACTCCCGCCAGGGGCGCGGCTCCTGCAGGTTCGGCAAAGACACCGGCCTTGGCGCCAAGAAGGCGGCCCGATGCAAGGATCTCGTCGTCTGGGACCGCCACGAACCGTCCCTCGGTGCGCCGAACGGCTCGCAGCGCCTTGATGCCGGCTCTGGGCTTGTTCACCGAAATGGAGTCTGCCACCGTGTCGGCCTGCACCGGGGCGATCGCCTCGCCTCCCGCGCTCCAGGCCTGGTAGAGCGCCGCAGATCCGCTGGACTGCACGGACAGAATACGTGGCATTCGGTCGATGAGCCCCACCTGGAGAAGGTCCCACAGGCCCTTGCCCACCCCGTCGGTGATGCATCCATCTCCTGCCGAGACCACGATCCAGTCGGGCACCTGGAACTCGAGCTGCTCGCAGATTTCCAGGGCCACGGTCTTCTTGCCTTCGGCCATGAAGGGATTGTAGCCCGTGTTGCGGCAATACCAGCCCTGGTCGTCACAGACCTTCAGGCACAGATCAAAGGCATCATCGTAGGTCCCACGCACCGCAAACACCGTGGCCCCGTAGACGAGGAGCTGTGCGACCTTCGCCGGAGGGGCAGCTTCTGGCACGAAGATGACGCACTGTCGCCCCATGCTCGCCGCGAGCCCGGCCAGCGAGGATGCCGCATTGCCTGTGGAAGCCGTGGCCACCACGTCGAATCCCAGGGTGTCGGCCCGGCTCAAGGCCAGGGCCGACGCCCTATCCTTGAGTGAAGCCGTGGGATTGCGGCCGTCGTCCTTGATGAAGAGCCGGCTCAGGCCCACCTCTTTTCCGAGCCGATCGACCCGATAGAGGGGAGTCCAGCCAATCTGCAGATTGGGCCTGGCCCCCCGGTCCGCCACGGGAAGAAGCGGTGCATAGCGCCAGATCGACCGATCCGGATTTCCTGCCAGAGACTCCCTGGTCATTGTGCGGCGGACGAGATCGTAGTCGTAGAGCACATCCAGGATCCCGTCCTCACCACAGTTGGGACAGACATATTCCGTGCTGCCCGACTCGTGGACAGTCCCACAGAGCGCGCAGCGCAAACCGGTCACGGCCTCATCCATGGTTTACTCCGCAGTGATCCTGGTTCCCGCCTGGCCGGCGAGCGCCGCCTCGATCTTCTCGGGTGTGGTGATGATGGCGGTCTTGCCCCCGGATTCGAGGTACTCGATGACCGCCTGGATCTTGGGCCCCATGCTCCCTGGGGCAAACTGGCCCTGTGCCATGTATTCCTTGGCTTGCGCCAGGGTCATGTGGTCCAAATCCACCTGGTCCGCTGTGCCGAAATTGAGCGAAACTTTTTCCACCGCCGTGGAAATCATAAGCAAATCTGCACCGATACGCCTGGCAAGCAGCGAAGAGGCCAGGTCCTTGTCGATGACCGCCTCGACTCCCCGCAGTTCGCCCTTGTCGTCCCTGACCACTGGAATCCCGCCGCCGCCCACCGCCACCACGGTGTAGCCTCCAGACAGCAGTCGTCGGATGGCAGCCCGCTCGATGATCTCGTTGGGCCTGGGCGAGGGCACCACCCTGCGCCAGCCGCGGCCTGCGTCCTCCACCACGATCCAGCCCTCTTCTTTCTCCCGGCGCCTCGCCTCTGCCTCTTCCATGAAAGAACCGATGGGCTTGCTGGGCTTTGCGAAGGCCTCGTCCTTGGCGTCCACCAGGACCTGTGTGACCACGGTGACTGCATGTTGTCCCAAGCCTCGCTTTCTAAACTCGTTGTCCAGCGACTGTTGGATCATGTATCCGATGCTGCCTTGGGTGTCGGCGCCCGCCGAGTCCATGGGCACGGGATGCAGTTCCTGGATGGCCAACTCCGACCGGCGCAGGATGAATCCCACCTGCGGTCCGTTGCCGTGGGTGACCACCACCCGCCACCCGCCCTCGATCATGGAGGCAATGTGCTGGCAGGTTTCCCTGGTCACCTGGAACTGGTCGGAGATGCGCTGATGCATCTTGTCTTTGATCAGAGAATTGCCGCCGATGGCGAGCACCGCCACCCCGGCCTTCCCCTGGAGCCTGAAGTCGTCCATCTCTCTCTCCTCGCCGTCCCTTCGCACGCCTCGGTCGGGGTGCAATGACGGAGTCACGACCAGGCCGCCACCACCAAAGCGGCGGCCCCGCCGATTTTACAGCTCACCCATGGTCAGGGCCATGACGGCCTTCTGCACGTGGAGCCGGTTCTCGGCCACGTCGTAAATTATGGAGCGTGGGCCCGACGCCACCTCGTCGGTGACTTCCCGGCCCCTGTCGATGGGCATGGGATGGGTAAACAGGGCATTGTTCGTCACGGCCATGCGTTCTGCGTCGCAGACCCAGTCGGTGAGCTTGAGGGCTTTTTCGATCTCTTCTTGCTTGTGATAGGTCCCGCCCTCATATGCCTTGGGGCTCATCCAGTTGCGCGAATAGACCACGTGCGCGCCTTCGTAGCCCGCACGTGAGTCGTGCGTGATTTCGAACTTGGCGCCGTTGGCCTCACAGTTGCCCTTGGTCCAATCGAGAACCTCCTCGTCCAGATCGTAGCCCTCGGGATGCGCCAGGGTCACGTCCATGCCGTAGCGCGACGCGATGAGCATCGCCTCCTGGACGGAACAGAGCGACCGTGACAGGGCGCCGTGCGCCCAGGTGACCAGGAGCTTCTTGCCCTTCAGGTTGCGACCCAGGTGCTGCCGGATTCCCATGATATCGGCCAAACCCTGGCAGGGATGGAACCGATCGTGGGCCATGGAAATAACGGGAATATCGGTATATGCCGCGTACTCGCGGAGCAGCTCGTCGCCCTCACCGTACCGGGAAATCTTGTCTTCGAGGATCCGGATTCCCAAACCGGCGGCATAGCGGCTCATCACCTTGGCAGCGTCTTCCACGGTCTCGCCTGCCGTGGTGGCGGTCTTGAGCCTCATGGATTTCGGCTCCAAAAACTGCGCGTGGCCGCCAAGCTCGGTGGCCGCCGCCTCGAAGGACTGGCGCGTCCGAACGGAGGGATTGTAGAAAAACATGAAGAACGACCGGTACCGCAGGACATTGGCATAGCGCTCGGTGTAGCGGAACTTCTTCATTCGATCGGCCAGTTCCAGGACTCGATCCAGTTCTTCGACGCTCCAGTCCTGGGTGCAAATCAGGTCTTTTCCAAACAAATCAGACATCACTCGACTCCTCTCTCATCGACCATCCCATCGACTAGCGCATCAACAGACTCATCACCGCCTTCTGGGCATGGAGCCGGTTTTCCGCCTCATCGAACACCACGGACTGAGGACCATCCATGACCTCGTCGGTCACCTCGAACCCGCGGTCCGCAGGCAGGCAGTGCATATATATCGCGTCCTTTTCCGCCATTGCCAGATGTTCCTTGTCACAGATCCAGTCCTTGTGTGCGTCGAAGATCCGCTGCGTCTCGTCTGGATCATTCTTGCCCACCGGCGGCTGGAATATCGGCGTGGCGGCCCAGGCCTTGGGATAGACGACATGGGCTCCCTTGAGGCCATCTTCGAAGTCGTTGGTGATCCGGAACGATCCGCCCGTTTCCTTGGCCCGCTGCTCCACCGCGGCCAGAACGTCGGGGTCCAGGTCCATGCCCTTGGGATGGGCCAACGTCACGTCCATCCCCATGGCAGCAGCCGCGATGATGGCACTCTGGGGCACGGCACGCGGCTTGTGCACCGAAGGAGAATAGGCCCAACTCATGGTAAACTTCACGCCCTTGAACGTTCCCAGCTTCTCCTTGACCGTCATGATGTCGGCCAGGGCCTGGCAGGGATGATACTTGTCGTCTTCCATATTGATCACCGGAATATGCGCCCACTTGGCGAACTCCCGAATGATCTGGTGCGCCTCGCCATAGTTCCAGTCGACGGGGTCGCCGTAGCAGCGAATGGCGATGCCTTCGCCCATCCCGGCGAGGGTCCTGGCCACGTCAGAGACCCGCTCGGTGCTATAGGCCACTTCCCGACCCTCCATGGCAGGACTGTAGATCTTGGAAGGATCGAGGAAATGGGCATGGCCGCCGAGCTGGAACATGCCCGCTTCGAACGAGTTTCTCGTACGCAAAGACTGGTTGTAAAAAATCATGAACAAGGTCTTTCCATCCAGGAACCGATGGGGTTCGCCCACGGACCGTCGGCGTTTCAAGTCGAAGGCGACGTCCAGGATGGTCTCGATTTCTTCTTTGGAAAAATCGAGCAAGGTCAAAAAATCTCTACCCTTCAACGCATGTGTTTTCATCTTTGCTACTCCTTAGATGTTGGCCGGAAACCGTCCGGAAGGGCGGCCGAGGCAATGTGTCTCGCAGTCGAAAGAGGGCATTGAGAACAAACCCACCGCTTTGCCGGCTCTGTGATGCGGCCCCGTGGCAACAGGCTTTCGACCGATTTTTGAGCTTGTTTGCCGGCAGAGCCTGGTATAATAGGCAGAGTCTAAAACCTGTCAACAACTCAAAAGAAATACGAGCCTGTCTACAACTCAAGAGAAACACGAGGAAAGCAAATGCCAGGAGCAGAACTCGACGAACGTTACCTTCTCGCCATCGCCAGGGCGTTTTATTCCACCAGACTCCACCTGTTGACATTGACCGAGGTGGTACGCCACGGCATAAAGCCCGATGAAGACGGGCTGCTCCGGCTCCCCGAAGACCTGGAAAGCGAAATGAAACAGCAGGCCTTCGACTTTCTGCTCGCCATGTTTCCTCCAGAGATGCACGCCCTGCTCGAATCCGAACGGCTCAAGTGGCAGACGCTTCAATAGCCCCAGTCACCAACCCCAGTCACCAGCCCCACTCAGCAGCCCCACTCACTCTCAGCGCCGCTCCAGGCCCTCCTGTTCCATGCCCGATCAGGTCATCTGCAGGCCGGACCCGATGGACTATCCCTTCGGTCCAGACAAACTGCCACCAGGGGCCAAAAAATAGTCCAGCACCGCCCCGGTTCCTTTTATCTCGATGAGCAGGGCCCGACCGGAAATCCGCACCGAAGAACCAGCCAGGACATCAGCGGCCAATCCCGCCTGGGGCAGGTCTTGGTGACGACGCGCTGTCTTGGCCGCCCGACGCAACAATTTTCTGATCGTCCTTGCCGTTTCTTCCGGTTCCGAACTACCCAGCAAGGAGATCGTCAGGCCACCGTCTGCAGACAAGGCCACCTGTGCCAGGCGGGGCCCGGCGGGAAACCGGCCCGACAGGTCCATCACCGATGCGAATCCCTGTCGATGCGACGCCAGGAAACGCAGGACACCCGCCCAGAAGTCCGAATTGGCCCGGGCTCGTGCCTCGCCACGCAGGGCAATGGCCACCGACTCCAGGGAAGATCGCCCCCCGAAACAGACCGCTGCCCCGCAATCCATGGCGTCCAGGCCTGCCACCAGATGGTGCAACCCCCGGCCTGCCAGGACGGCCTCCCATCGCCCCAGGTACTTTGCCCCCTGGGCCACGATCACCGGATCGAAAATCAGGGGGCCGGCCTTTTTTCCGGGAAACCAGACCACCCAGACCCTGCCGGCATGTGCCACATCCAGCCGAAACTTGTCCCGAAGAAACCCGATCAATGATGCATTCGAGGCTTTCGATGCACTCGCCTGCCAGCCCCGATTCTTCCAAACGCCTGCCAGCCTCTCCATGAGCCACTTGCCGTCAGCCAGCCCAAGCCCCACCGCGGTTCGTGGGACGAACTCCGGCAACCTGAGCCGGAGACTCGATTCTCCCCTGCGGTCCGAACTCGATGGCTTGTGCCGACAGCCCCCTTGGCCGCCCCCAACCACACCAATCAACGCGCCCACCAGGAACAGCGAGGCCCAGGAAAGCCTGTGTGACCCAAAACAGCCACAATGATGCCGCACAGAGGGACCGTGATAACGGATTCGCAGACCCCACCCAGGCCTCCGGGCAGCACCCCGAAACCACAACACCCACCCAAGCCTCCGGGCAGCGCCCCGAAACCACGAGCCCCGCCCAACCCACGATGAACCCGGCGTCAATGAATGCATACCGACTCTCTCAAACCTCCTCCCCGCCTTCCGTCCCCTCGTTGCGACCAGGCCCAATCAGTTCGATGCAGGCTTCCTGCGAGCTCCCAGGGAAAGCAGCATCCAGACAAGCCCGGCAAACAGCCCCACGAACCCGAGCTTGATCCATGTCCATCCATCATACTCCAGAAAGGCCGTCACATCCGATGGATCCGCAGGATCCACCCAGACTTTGATGGGCCAATGCTTGAATCGCTTGGACAGGTAGAGCCTGGCAGCCTCTCGGCTCTTGAACGAGCGGGGGCCCACCTCCCGGTACTTGGTAAAGACCTTCTTTCCGTATCGGTACGTGTAGGACACCCGGACAAAATACCGTTTCACGTCGTAATCGAACAGCACACCCCTGGTGGAAACCTTTTCGAATATCATGGGCTCGACCGTCCTGCGCTTGACGATTCTCTTCCTGATGACCGCCCTGTCTTCCTTGGCTTGCTGCGCCTTCCATCGCAGGGCCTTGTTCTTGGCCATCTCCTCGGCACCCAGCTTCGTCTTGGGCGCAGATGCCGCGTAGGGATCCTGACTATCCACGCCGGCCCGGATCTCGATGCGCCGCACGGGGATCTCCACCTCGGCCTGAACGGCGAAGACTCGCTTCCATCGCATCTTTCTCCAGGCCACACGATAAGGCGTCAAACCGTCGTGCAAGAGGACATAGAGAGACAGAAGGATGAGCACCAGGGACCAGAGCGGACTGGCCCAAGGCGGTCCGGCGGCCTCGCCGTCGGCGGTTGCGAGTGCGTCGGTTCCTTGCCCGGTATCCTGTCCAGACAGAGATTCGCCCAGCCCGGGCCGCTGGGCAAAAGGACTCGACCTTCTGTTCTTTCTCGGATCCGATCCCGCCATGACACCTTCTCATCGCATCGAGACACGTTTCGTTTCGGACCAGCATGATAGGACAAAACGGATCGGACGTCACCTTGAACTGTACCAGGCTACCAGGCGCCTGGTGGGCCCATGAGGCGACGAGAAAACAGTACCAGTCGTCGCCGGCCGTCCGGTGTCCTGTCGTCATCACGAATTTCTTGTTTCTCCTCTGTGCTCCGGCCTTAGAATGGATCAATCCTGGTGGACGGCCCGCTTTCCTTGACGAACCGGCCGGGGTGGGCATCATCCAGT
>CAZIJS010000176.1:0-1622 GCA_964539505.1 uncultured Myxococcales bacterium | reverse complement strand
CCTGGTGGACGGCCCGCTTTCCTTGACGAACCGGCCGGGGTGGGCATCATCCAGTCCGACATGACAACCAAGGAATCGCACAAACCGACAGGCACCACCCCCCCCGAGTCCATCGAGGCGGGCAGCGGGTCACCGGGCCAGGCCAGGATCCTGCCCTGGGCTCGATTCCTGCCTGCCTGGACCCAATCTTTCTGGTTCGGCCTGGCCATGGCCCTGATAGCCCGATACCTGGCCTACTCGGTCATGGTGTTTCTCAGCCTCATGGCCGAGGCAAGGCCGGCTCCCCACCTGCCCGATGCGATCCTGGACATGGTTTCCTACCATCCCCTCCTGGACCGATACAACTATTGGATCTGGCTGGGCTGCTACATCCCACCAGCCTTGGTCCTGGCCCTGCGGCATCCCTGGGTTTTCATCCGCTTCCTCTATGCAGGGGCGATAATCTCCGTTCTGCGGGGCGTGACCATTCTCATGACTGGCCTGGGCCCTGTGCACGGCCCCGACGTCAACGCAGGCATGACATTCCAGGATGTGGTCACCGCCTGGAAACAGTTCGTCGATCCAATCTCCGCGCTCCTCTCGAATCAGGCCAACATCCATCTGACCAAAGACCTCTTCTTCTCCGGGCACACCGCCACGACCTTCCTGCTCGTCTGCTACACCTGGCGCGACAAGGCCTTGCGCTGGTGGACGCTCGCCGGCCATCTGTTCGTGGTCTGGGTGGTCTTTGCCTCGCATCTGCACTACAGTATCGATGTGGCAGGGGCCTACGCAATGACGTTCAGCATATATGCCTTGCTGGAATGGCACCCCAAGGGGAGGGAGGTGATCCATGTATCCAATCGGGACGACTCGAAACGAGGAACAGCGGAGGCAACTCACGACAGATGAACCCCAGCGGCTGGAAGACCGCCCAGCGAGCAGCCCCAGGCCCGAGATGCCCTGGGAGGATCCCCCATGCTCGTGATAGACGGGGCAGCCGACGTCATGGCGGACCGCGAAGGCGACTCCCAGGAGTTCGTGGACCTGCTGGCTCCAAGGACCGCTGCTTGCCTGGATACAGACGGCATGGTGCGCTTCATCACGTTCGACGGCAGGACAGAGGCCTGCGGCGGCATCACCCTCACCGACCTGGCCCAATGGATGGCCGACCAGGGCTGCGGGCAGGGCGTCAACTACGACGGGGGAGGATCGACCACCATGTGGATCCAGGGCCAACCCTTCGGCGGCGTGACGAACTATCCCTCCGACGACCGCCGGCCCGACCACGAAGGCCTGCGCCGCGTCTCCACTGCCTGGGTGATCCTGGCTGCCCCTTACAACCATCCGCACAGATTCACTACCAAGCCGCCCACCGAGGCCTCGGATGCCAGTCCCTATGCCTATGATGCCGATGCCCTGGACCTGGACATGTACGACCAACTGACCTTTGCCCTTTCCGACGGCCCCGACGACGCCACCATCGTTTCGCAGACCGGGGAGCTGACATGGCAACCAGACTGGCGGGATGCCGGCAGGGTGCCCTTCGTCGTCACCGTCACCGACGAAACCAATGTCACCGAGCAGGCCTTCGACGTGACGGTCTCGGTAACCGACAGCGATGGAGACGGCCTGCCCGACGG
>CAZIJS010000175.1:0-10160 GCA_964539505.1 uncultured Myxococcales bacterium | reverse complement strand
CCAGGCAACCACAGTTCCGTGTCTCCTGACGGCCCTGTTTCTTCCCAAGACCCCCAGAACAGCCGGGACGCCACCGCCCGGCCGGAACGATAAAAGCCCGCCCCTTTTCCACGACCGCCATGCCCTGCCCCTTCACCTCCTCGGGGCATACGGCCGGCCACCGACGAGATACCTTTTTCTCTGACATCACCAACGCACGACAGCATGACTCTCCAAGCCACCGGGCCCGGGACGAAGAATCTCGAACCATCGGCTCACTGAAACCGAAAACTACGCCGTAGTGAGTTGAAAAGGACGACGCCAGAAGAGGGAGGAAGAGAAAAGATGAGTTTCTTCAAATCCATGATTCGAAACGCCTGCAGGACAAGCAACTCGACAATGACCCAAATCCGGCGAAACAAGGAGGCGGAAACGACGAACGCGGCTCCCACCGGCCCCACCCAACAGTCTCGCCCCCAATCCGCGAAACCTCGGAAGAACCATGTTCCCAAACATAAACTGTCCGAGAAAAACCAGGATTTCGTCAAAAAACACGGATTCGGCGACCTACCTGACAAGCAGGTCACGAGATACCGCCACAAGGCCGCGGCGATCATGAGGCGGGTCAAGGAACTGCAGGCCCATGGCAGCGCCCCATCCCTCGTGAAAAAGGCGGAAACCATAATCGAAAACGCAGGCGAAGATCCCGCCAAGCGAAAGAACCTCGACAGCCTCTACCACGTTCTCTGTGACAGAAGACTCCACCTCACCGGGCCCAAGGCTGCAAAAATCATGGACGTAGTGGCCCATGCGCCGAGAATGCGCCTGTCCTCGGAGCGGGGCCGAGCAGCCCTGTCGGTGCTCCTGGACAGCAAGGCGGCCCGTTCCGGAAAACTGACGCCGGCGAACATAACGGCCATCGTGAACGTGGCCGCCGACAGCCACGTCACGGCTGCTCGACTCAAGACCGCGGTCCCGGCAATGGCAGACTACCTGGCCAAATCCAAGGAATCCCACGCCGCGCTCCTGGTCTCCAGTGTCACCTTGACACGGATGCCGGGCACCGCGCGGCTCAAGACGGATCCGGACCCGAAGTCACTCCTGGCCAAGGATGCCGGGCTCCTGGAAAAGAACCTGGGAGCCATCCTCCAATCCGACAGCCCATCCCAGACGGGAGCGAGACTGGCCGAAAAGGTCACGGCAGCAGCAACGACCAGGGCCTCCCAGGTCAAAAAACGCTGCATTCAAGAATACGATGCAGCACTCCAGCAGGCCGGCATGTCGCCCATGTACAGCACTGAATTCGCCCAGGCCCTCTACGACGTGGGCGGCCCATCCTCGCCCCAGGGTAGAAGGCTGCTGGCGGTCCTCGGCCGAAACAAGATTCCAGCGGCGGTCAACAATGACCCACTCGCGAACCCGAACTACCAATGGGCCGACGACATGGCGAAGAAAATGAATCATGCCACTGGCAACTTCCAGCCTGCAAAGTGGAAACAACTCAATATTTCCGGGCTCCTCCGCCGCGGGCCAGGCAAAGCGCCGGAACGAGGATGGCTCACCAAGGCGGCTGATTTCGTCGGTGACGCACTGTCTGTCACGAGCCAAGCGGCGGACACGGCCCAGACAATCGTGGAAGTCGCCGGTCATGTGGGATTCCCCGCTGCCAACGCGGTGTTTTCAGTGGCGGCGAGTGTCGTGGGAGGCGTCTTCACACTGTCTCAAATCGGCTACGCATATAGAAAATTCGACGCCGCCGAGAAACACATGTTTGGCAACAAAGGGGCATGGAAGGCCGTGGAAACCATGGCCACGGCCTACAATGACGGAAAGCTCTCACAGCCGCCATCCCCCGAGCGAGCCCAGATCGTTTACTCCAGCGAGAGAGCCAAAGCCTGGCGAGACGCGGGACGCAAGGCCTTCGATTCGGCATTTCTGAAAACATACAAAAAGCTCCTTTCCATGCCCAGACGCGCCACGGCCGCCTATTGCAAGGCGCTCACCATCGCCCGAAGCTACGACTGGAGCCTCCACTACGACGAGTCGTCCTTCCGCTACCAAGGCCCCTGGAATCCCCACCACCTCCGGTCCTCGACCTCGCATCGTCCAGCGCCCCGTTGAGCAAAAACGACATCAGGGCCACTGTCATCGTTGAAATATCGAGGCCGAATGTCTGCGCGAAAAAAGTTTCCATCAGGCCCGGCTCTCCTGAGTTTCTCTTTCAGGCACATCTATTTTTCGAAAAAAATATCTGTTGGAAAAGCCGTTGTGCCAACATCGCTGACTCTGCCTCTGCTCTGTGCCCAGCCAACATGCCCTACGCGATGCACATTGGAGCAAGGATTGACATTCCGTGGCTCTTTTAGTAAGTCATCGCTAACATAGTTGGGCCTTGTAGGATTT
The DNA here is from genome assembly GCA_964539505.1 of uncultured Myxococcales bacterium. GTDB lineage: Bacteria > Myxococcota_A > Polyangia > HGW-17 > SLPX01 > CAZIJS01. The sequence continues at coordinate 7,778 of CAZIJS010000175.1, read as the reverse complement.
CGCTGCACCTGCACTGGTCATACGCTTGTTTCGTTCCATGGTTTGCTGCGAATACCCGCGTGTCTCGCTGACGATGCTCGTCGATCGAGGGCGCAGGAGAGATTTCGACAAGGTTGGTCGGCCGGCAATGCCGTCCGGCAGGAGGAGGCTCGATGGCACAGCAGTACGGACTCGATGAGGTGATCTCCGAGCTGAAGACCCGAGGCATCGAGGAAGGCAAGAAGGAAGCGGATCGCATTCTGGACGAGGCCAAGAAAAAAGCCGCGGCCATCGTGGAAGAGGCACGAGCCGAGGCCGAAAAGATCCGGGCCGATGCCAAGACCGACGCGGAAAAAACCAAGAAACAAATGGATGCCGAACTGCGGGCTGCCGCCGACAATGCGCTCACCGCCTTTCGTCAGGCCATGCTCAAGTCCTTCGCCCTGCCCACCCTCGACAAAGAAATCGAGCAGGTGGTTTCCAAGCCCCAGTTCCTCGAAAGCCTCATTTCCGAACTCATCCGGGCCTTTTCTTCCAGTGGCTTCAAGGAAGGGGGCATCCAGGTGCTCCTGCCGGCAGCCAAGCAAAAAGAGCTGGAGGCATACGTGGTCTCCCGGCTCAAAGCCAAGGCCGGGTCCAAGGTCCAGGTGGCTTTCGATGACGGCTTGACCTTCGGCTTCCAAATCGGCCCCCAGGACGGCCGTTTCGTCCTCGACCTGTCTGAAGACGGGTTCCGGGAAATTTTCGCCCGCTTCGTGGCTCCGCGGTTCAAGAAGTATTTCGAGACTTCCAAGGAGGCTGCCGCCCCCACCGCCTGACCACGGAGGAGATACGTGAAATACTACCAGCTCATGACCATGCTTCCGGCACTGCCCGAAACACCGGAAGCACCGCCCATGGCCCTCGCCGAAATCTGGCCCCTGGTGCGCCAGTCCATGGAAGGATCCGACATGCAGGGCGCCATGGCGGTGATGGAATTCCTGGACTGTCGCAATCTCGAATCCATCCTCCAGGGCCATGACGCCTTCGACGAAAGGGCCCCAAGGCCGCGTCAGGAGTTGGAGGAACGCGAAGACTTGCCCGAATACATGAACGAGTTTTTGCAAACATGGGATTCGGGCGCTGCCGCCGGCCCCTATGCATTCGATGAACTCTGGCGCGCCTACTTCGCCAATCTCTGGGAGCAGGGTGCAGTGCTGGGGTCACGCTTTCTCCAGGATTGGGCGACCTGGGAGACCACCATGAGAAACGCCCTGGTCCGGGATCGTGCGGCAAGGCTCGGCTGGGAGGTGGAACCCAGGCTCTTGGAGCCCAGGCACGGAGAACCCTCGGTGGGAGCCTTGGTGATGCAGGTGCGCGAGGCAGCCGACCCGCTGACAGGAAAACGGTTGCTGGACATGGCCAGGCTCGATGCCATCTCCGAGGCCAGGGGTCTCGACCCCTTCGGCAGAGATGCAGTGTATGCGTACCTGGCGGCCATGCTGGTGCTCGACGGCTGGGCCATGCCCAAAGAGACGCACCTGGCCGAACTTTTGGAACAACTTGGTTGAGTATCACCACTGCGGAAGCAGTGGGCCGATTCGATCGCGAAGGGAGGTGTCGGCGTGACGAACACTGGAAGAACCCAGGGAAAGGTCATCGCCATCAATGGAAACCTGGTGAGTGTGGAAGTGGCCAAGGGGGCGAACGTGCTCCAAAATGAAGTCGCCTATCTCACCATCGGGGATATCCATCTCAAATCCGAGGTCATCAAGGTCCAGGACCGGATCTGCCACCTGCAGGTGTTCGAGGACACCCGGGGCATCAAGGTGGGCATGACCGTGGAGTTCACCGGCGAAATGCTCTCGGCGGAGTTGGCGCCCGGCATCCTTGCCAACATCTACGACGGGCTCCAAAACCCGCTCGGCGAGTTGGAAAACAAAGACGGTTTCTTCCTGCAACGCGGCCAGTACCTGCCCGCCGTGTCCCTGGAGCAGACCTGGCACTTCCATCCCACCGTAAAACCGGGCGACGTGGTGCGTGCCGGCTCCTGGCTGGGCTGGGTTCCCGAACTCCACATCAAGCATCGGATTATGGCACCCTTCGGCATGATCGGCACGGCCAAGGTGGAATCCATCGTGCCCGAAGGAGACTACAAGGTGCGCGACAAGGTCGCGGTGCTCGTTGACGACCAGGGCCGCACGATCGACGTCACCATGTACCAGACCTGGCCGGTGAAGAAAGCCATCAAAGCATACAAAGAGCGTCTCTATCCCGAGGAACTCCTGGTGACCCAATGTCGCATCATCGACACCATGTTCCCGGTGGGCCGTGGCGGCGTGGCCTGCATCCCCGGTCCTTTCGGCGCGGGCAAGACAGTCCTGCAGCACCTTCTGTCCGAATATGCAAGCGTCGACATCGTGGTGGTGGTGGCCTGCGGTGAGCGGGCCGGCGAGGTCGTGGAACTCATTTACGAGTTCCCGGAACTCGACGATCCCAAGACCGGCGGCAAGCTCATGGAACGGACGGTGATCATCTGCAACACGTCCTCCATGCCGGTGGCGGCACGCGACGCTTCCATCTATACAGGCGTCACCCTGGGCGAATATTATCGCCAAATGGGATACGACGTGCTGGTGCTGGCCGACTCCACGTCGCGATGGGCACAGGCCATGCGGGAGATGTCGGGCAGGCTGGAGGAGATTCCCGGTGAAGAGGCATTCCCAGCCTACCTGGAGAGCCGGGTGGCCAACATCTATGAACGCGCCGGCCTGGTGAAGCTGCACGAGGGTGATACCCAGGGCGCAGTGACCCTCATCGGGACAGTTTCTCCGGCTGGTGGAAACTTCGAAGAACCAGTGACCCAGGCCACGTTGAAGGTCGTGGGTGCGTTTCTCGGGCTGTCGAGAAAACGTTCCGACGAGCGCCGGTTCCCGGCCATCGACCCACTTGAGTCCTGGTCTCTCTATCTCAACCAGCTCGAAGACAGCCTGAACGACGCCCTGGACCCGGAATGGACCAAGATGGTCCGGCACGCGGCGGAGATCATGCGCAGGGCCTCGGAGGTAGGCAAAATGATGACCGTCGTCGGCGAAGAAGGCATTTCAGTCGACGATCTGGTCACCTATCTCAAGGGAGAGATGTTCGACATGGCGTATTTGCAGCAAAACGCCTTCGACGACGTGGATGCTGCCACGCCCATCGAGCGCCAGGTGGCGGACTTCAAGCTCATCTACGAAGCTCTGGCCAAAACTTTCCCGTTCGAATCCAAGTCACAGGCCAGGAGTTTCTTCGCAGACCTCCAGGACGCCTACTATCAAAAGAACTACGTCAAGGCCGACAGCGAGGAATACAAAAAGTACACCGAAGAGATCCGCAAGATGCTTCAGGAGGGAGCGAGCCGTGCTTAAGACATACGCACGCATCACGAACATCATTGGAGACATCGCGGAGCTGGAAGCTCCCGGGGTTTCTTATGGAGAACTCGCCCACATCGTCAACACCACCGGCGAAAGTTCCCTGGCACAGGTCATCCGTATCGACCGCGACAAGGTGTCGCTCCAGGTCTTCGCAGGCGCCAAGGGCCTGTCCACCCACGCAAAGGTCCGGTTCCTCGGGCACCCCATGATGGTGCCCTTCGCCGATCAGATGCTGGGAAGGGTCTTCAACGGGTCGGGACAACCCATTGACGGCAAGCCTCCCCTCGACGATGCGCCACAGGTGGAAATTGCAGGTCCGTCGGTCAACCCGGTCCGCAGGGTCATTCCGCGCAACTTCATCGAGACGCGGATTCCCATGATCGATGTGTTCAACCCACTGGTGGAGAGCCAGAAACTGCCCATCTTCTCCAGCGCCGGCGAGCCCTACAACGAACTGCTGGCCCGCGTCGGCCTCCAGGCCAAGGCCGACATCATCATCCTGGGCGGCATTGGCCTGAAGTTTGACGAATACATCCTCTTCCGCAAAACCTTCGAAGAAGGCGGCGTGATGGACCGAACCGTCATGTTCGTGCACACCGCCGCAGACCCGGTCGTGGAACGACTCCTGGTGCCGGACCTGGCGTTGGCCGCAGCCGAACGCTTCGGCATCCAGGGCAAGCGTGTCCTGGTGCTCCTGACGGACATGACGGCATTTGCCGACGCCTTGAAGGAAATCTCGGTGGCCATGGAACAGGTTCCCTCGAACCTGGGCTACCCAGGCTCCCTCTATTCCGACCTGGCCTCGCGGTACGAAAAGGCGGTGGATTTCCAGGGCGCAGGATCCATCACCATCCTCGCTGTCACCACCATGCCGGGAAACGACGTGACCCACCCGGTCCCGGACAACACGGGCTACATCACCGAGGGGCAGTACTATCTCAACAACGGCGTCATCCACCCCTTCGGGTCCCTGAGCCGGCTCAAGCAGCTCGTCATCGGAAAGGTCACCAGAGAGGACCACGGCGCCGTGATGAACGCCATGATCCGTCTCTATGCCAAGGCCCTGGAGTCCAAGAAAAAGATCTCGATGGGTTTCGAAAAGACGCCCGAAGACGAGCGTTACCTCAAATACGGTGACCTTTTCGAGAGCCGGTTCATGGATTTGAAAGTGGACATTCCTCTCAACGATGCCCTCGACCAGGGATGGAAAACCATGGCCGAGTGTTTCTCGAAACGAGAAGTGGGCATCAAACGGGAACTCATCGACAAGTACTGGCCGGCAGCCGCCGAAATCGGGCAGGATCCTGCCGAGGACGAGGATACCTCGGCTGACGAGAAAGAAGCTGCAGCCGAATAACCAGGATGGTGAGGACGCATGGCTGAGAAGGTCAAGCTGAACAAAAACTCGCTACGGGAGCAGAAGCAGGCGCTCGGGCTCTACCAGGAGTTTCTGCCCACCTTGGAGCTGCGAAAACAGCAGCTCCAGACCGAGGTCCGCGCCCTGCGCAAGGTGGTGACCGAAAAACGTGCCGCCATCACGAAGCGATTGGAGCAGGCCGCAACCTGGGCACCAGTCCTGGCAGCCGACATGGAACGCGTCCGCCCCCTGGTTTCCGTCCAGGACGTGGTGACCGTCCGGGGCAACGTGGCGGGTGTGAAGGTGCCGGTCTTCCAGGAGGTGAAGTTCGAGACCGTGCCCTACAGTCTCGCAGCCACCGATCCCATCCTGGACGACGAAATCGCCTTCTGGTTCGAAACCATTTCCCTGCGTGAAGAAATTTCCGTCTTGGAAGAGCAGCTCGATCTCCTGGACCGGGAGCTGACAAAGACCACCCAACGCATCAATCTCTACGAAAAGGTGCTGATTCCGCAGACGAAAGAAAACATTCGAAAAATCAAAGTCTACCTTGGCGACCAGCAGACCGCCGCGGTCTGCCGGGCAAAGCTCGCCAAGGAAAAAATCGTCCGCAAGGCCGCCTCCATGGCGGCGGCAGTGGGCAGCTAAAGGACCTGACATGGCCATCGTCAAGATGCAAAAAGTCGTCCTGGTAGGTCCCGAGGACCGTCGTCAATGGACCGTCGAGTTGCTCCAGGATCTGGGCGTCGTCCATGTGGTTCCCCTGACCGAAGAAATCACGGATCCCGCCGACCTTTCGGCCAGGCTCAACCAGGTCCGACGCGTCAAGGCAAGCCTGTCTCGCCTGGAACCAGGCGAGGTCCACGCAGGCCTGACAGACGACGAAGTGGTGGACATGGCGGACGCAGACCTGGCCAAGCTCTCGGAGCTGGAAACGAAGCTGACCGCAGTCCACAAGGAATACGAGCAATCAGAACCCTGGGGCAAAGTCACTCACGAAGACCTGGCCGCCCTGGCATCCGAGGGGACCCATCTCACTGTCTATGCAGTGCCCGACGACACCGAGGTGGAGGACTTGCACCTGGATCGCTTCGCCTGGTATGCGGTCTTGCCGTATCCCGCACGAAGGCGCCAGTCCGCCTTGGCTGTCTTGAGCCTCGACGAACCTGCAGCCCTGGAGTTCGAAACCATTCCCCTCCCTGAAAAGCCTCGGGCGAAGTTGGCCCAGGAAATGGACGATCTGCGCGAACAGATCGCCGCCACCGAGGCAGACCTGCGCAATCTCGCCGCCGCGCTGGACGCTGTGGAGCGAGTCCAGGCTGGCCTGGAAGACGAACTGGCGTTTCACCGTGCCAGGCAATCGGCACGACAGGATGGCGAGATCTTCGCCCTGGAAGGCTGGTGTCCGAAAGAACAGGTTCCAGACCTGGCCAAGGCGCTCGATAAGAAGGTGGCCCTCCTCACCCGCAACCCCGAGAAGGACGAAGAGCCCCCCATCGCACTCAAAAACGGCCCTATCGTGCGGTTCTTCGAGCCCCTGGTCAAGATGTTCGAGATGCCCACCTACCGCGAAGGCGATCCCACGGTCCTCATCGCTCCGTTCATGGGTATCTTCTTCGGGTTCTGCCTGGGGGACGCCGGCTACGGACTCGTGCTCTTCCTGGCGGCCCTCTATGGAGAAAAGAAATTTAGGCCCAAGGGTGACGGACTCAAGGTGGTCCGTTTCCTGGAGCTTTTGGGGATCCTCACCGTGATCATCGGGCTGCTCACGGGCATGTTTTTCGGCATCACTCTCTTTACGAAAGATGCGTTGCTCCGGCACGTGGGTCTCACCAAGGACTCGCTGCTTTTTACCTGGAGTTCCCAGCCTGACAAGTTCTTCTATGCCTCGCTGGTCATGGGCGTGGTGCAGCTCACCTTCGGCATGCTGGTCCAGCTCGTCCGGCGCCTGCGACGCGAGCAATACCAACTCGCCCTGTCCACATTCGGCTGGCTCATGGTCATGCCTGGCATCGCAGTCTGGATGAAGCTGCACAACTCCTACCTCTTCCTGGCGGCAATCGCCTTGATATTCCTGTTCTCCAACCCCGTTTCCAGTATTCCCAAACGCCTGGGCACTGGGCTTTGGGAAATCTATAACCTCTCCGGTCTCTTTGGAGACGTGATGTCCTATGCCCGTATCTTCGGCCTGGGCCTGTCGTCGGGCATCATCGCCATGGTGATCAACGACATCGCGTCCAAGGCCGCTTCAGGCGGCATCCTTGGCTGGGTGGGCGCCTTTTTGATCCTGACTTTGGGTCACACCTTCAACTTCGCAATGGCAGTGATCGGAGCCCTGGTCCACCCGGCCAGGCTCCAGTTCCTTGAATTTTACGGCAGGTTCTTCGAGGGGGGTGGAAAGCCATTCAAGCCCCTCAAGCGCCTGCGGAAAGAAATGGACAAGGCCGCCTGACGGCCGCAAAGGAGGCTGACGAGATGGAATGGATCCTCGCAAACCCCATGATACTCGCTCTGACGGATTTTAGCTGGAGCCAACTCCTTCCCTATCTTGGCATCGGCCTGCTGGGCCTCGGCCTGTCCGGATCGGCCATCGGCCTGTCCGTGGCGGGATCAGCCGTCACAGGGACCAAGGAGGAAAAACGCAACACCGCCCTGGTGGTTTCGCTCCTGCCGGGAACCCAGGGCCTCTACAGCTTCGCCGTGGGCTTTTTGTGCATGCAAAAGCTCGACAATCCCAAATACTACAGCACCATCTTCGCTGCAGGTCTGGTCACGGGGATCGCATGTCTCGTCTCGGGCTGGTGGCAGGGCGTGGTCTGTGCTGCAGGAGTCAAGTCCATCAATCAAGACAAGATGGGCGTGGGCCAGGCCCTGCTCCTGGCCGTGCTGCCCGAATTCTACGCCATCCTGAGCTTCGCCATGTCTGCACTGCTCCTCTTCCGGTAGGCAGCCCCCCCCCCGGACAGCGCCCCATCCCAACAAACGGACAGCCCCCCCCGGACAGCGCCACGTCCCAACAAACGCCCCCCCCCGGACAGCGCCAC
>CAZIJS010000174.1:0-10187 GCA_964539505.1 uncultured Myxococcales bacterium | reverse complement strand
TCCCGGCTCTTGCTCCAGTGGAAAATGGCCAGCTCGTACGACAGGAGCAGGAGACTGAAAAAGGAGACGTCCAGGCGCTGGGCCAGGTCTTCGAGTTTTTCGGTGAGCCGCTGGTCTGCTTCCACCTGGTGGATGGCAAAGGGCCCTTTGGGTTCTGCCGCCGGGTCTCCGTCGAAGGGGAGGGAGATGAGGGTGGGCGCGCCCGCGAGGTGCTGCGCCCAAAAGGATTGAGCCTGGCTGCGGCTGGATCTGGGGCGGGCCAGCTCGGTGCATGCCCGTTCGAAGTCTACGGGCAGGGCCGGAAGGTTCGGTTCTCTGTTTGATGCCCAGGCCGCCAGGATGGCCAGGAGTTCCCTGGCCACGATGCCGGCGCTCCAGGCATCTGCCGCGATGTGGTGCAATGCCAGCATGAGACTATGGCGATCTGAGCCCAGGGGACACCAGGTCAGGCGGAAGACTGGTCCGTTCTCCAGGTCGAAGGGCTCGTTGGCGGCGGCTCGTTCCACCTGGTCGCAGAACCGGTCCGGATCCTCTCGGCCGCCAGGGAGCCTTACGACAAGCTGCGGCCTGGCACCGCCCGCCGGCAGTTGGACTGGTTTTCCGTCGCGCCAGAAGAAACGGGCCGAGAGCATGGGATGCCTGCCTGCGAGCAGGTCCAGGGCCCGGCGGAGTCTGGATTCGTCCATGGGCCCTGTAAGGTCCAGTCTCAAGAAGACCACCCCGGGCAGGTGGGGATAGTATTCATTGGAGGCCAGGAAGGTCTCCTGGGAGCCCAGCAGGGCAAAGGGTTTCTTGTCGGAGGTTGGGTGGGCGGACCCAGCGGTAGTCTGTCGCTCCCAAGACCATGCTCCCAGTCGGCTTTCCAAGGACCCATGGGACGACGCTTGCCCCGGCCCTTGCGTGCCGTCTTGCTCTGCCAGGCGGCGTTGGATGGCCTCGGTGAGCTTACTCAGGCTATTTGCCTCGAACAGGAGCGTGGTGGGCAGCTCCAGGCCCAGGTCGGCCTCGATTTCCTTGACCAGGTCCAGGGCGGTGAGCGAGTCGAGGCCCATGCGCTGGAAGGGTTGATGGGGGTCCAACTCCTCGATGTCTTTTCTGAGCGTCTTGGCCAGTCGCTCCGCCAGGAACCTTTCCAGGTCGTCGGGTGGGCCTGGTTGGGTCGGGCTTTCCAAGGGCTCTCGATGCGATGGCTGCACGAGGCGGGATCGTTCTTCCTGCCGGCCTGGTCGGCCCGACGCCGGCGGCATGGCGTCGGGTCTCTCCTCCCGGGGGCCCGGAGTCGGAGCAGGCTCGTCTCTGTGTGGCCCGGGTTTACGAGTGGGGGCAGGCTCGTCACGATGCGCCCGGGGATCGAAAGCCGGGGCGGGTTTGTCTGCAACCCCGTCTGGGCTGGGAGATCCTGGTAGGGGGTGGGGTGCCGGTCCCTGGGACGGGGATCCCGCTCGGGGTCGTCCTGTCTTTCGAGAGGCTGGCGCTGGGCGTCCATAGTCGCGGGCATCCTTGGGATGGACGAGAAAACAGACGGCCTGATCCATGGCCGGGAGCTGTTTTATCTGCTCGGCCACCAGGTCGGGATCGATGGCCCTGGCCAAGGTCGGGCCCCGGCCCGACGCGACGCCGTGATTGCGGACCGGCCCCAGCACCAGGGCCTGCCAGGGTCTTCCCCGCTGTCTTTGGGCCTGGGCCAGGGCATCCTGGAAGGCATTGGCCGCGGCATAGTCCACCATGGCCCCGCCCAGGGCAGGCAGGGAGCCGGCGAGGGACGAGAGCAGGACCACCCTGGTCTGGGGCATGTCCTCCAGGGCTCGGGCCAGGGCCAGGCTTCCCGTTATCTTGGGCCCCAGGACAGAAGCCAGTTCCTCGTTCGTCCGGCTCTGGAGGGACCCCAGGGCCAGGCCCGTGGCGGCATGCAGGACCAGGCCGATCCGGCCGTAGCGGCTCTCGACCGCCTGCAGGCCGGCTGAGACTGTTTCCGGCCTGGCCAGGTCCATGGCCAGAAAATCTGCTTCGTGACCCTGGTCTCGCAGGGATTTTGCCAGGAGCGAAGCGCGCCGAGGGGAACGCGAGGCGATGATCAATGGACGACAGCCCATGCGGGAAACAGCCGGGGCCAGGAGGGAGGCCAGGCCTCCAGAGCCGAGGATGACGGCTGGGCCCTGCAGCGCAGGCGGCTGGGATGCGTCCATGGGTTCGAGCAGGGGGCGCAGGGCGCCCCGGCTCGTCACGCTGGCCGACATGCCGGCTGCGATGACGGCCGCCGCCGTGCCTGGCGAAACGTCCCCATCCAGGTCGAGCCAGTCGATGGGGCTGTCGAGTCGTTCTTCAAGGGCTGAGAGGGCGGCGCTGCGGGCCGCTGCGGCGAAGGGATCGGGCGCTGCCTGGGCATCGGTGGCCTGGGTCGTGACCCAGGTGACCTGCAGATGGGACAGGTCCGCTGCAGCCAGTCCTTTGGAGAGGCTCGCAGACAGGTTGGCCAGGCGCCCGAGCAGGGTGGAGAATCGCTCGGTTCGTTGGAGGATGTCCAGGTCCGATCCCAGTCCCGGGATTTTTGCCTTCCTGGGATGCAGTTGTCTGGACGCTGCTGTGGCTGCAGCAAGATCCGCAGGGTCGGACTCGACAGTGGGGTCTTGCCCGTTGACCAGGACCAGTCCCTGCAGGTCGCGTCCCACCATGCGCAGGGCCCACTCGACTTGCTGCGGGTCGAATGGGTCGAACTCGATTCTGGATTCAGCGGTGCGATGCAATCCCCGGGCGGCCTGGGCCCAGACCACCCGCCCGCCCGCCTGGACCATGGCCTCGGCGATGGAGGCCGCCTGGTCGGAAGGGCTGCTTTCTGCCCAGGGAGACAAGAAGAGCCAGGTTCCCTGGATGCGGCTGCGCAAGGGGCGCAGGGCTCGCCAGGTTCGTTTCCGGACAGGTCCCGGCGTCGTTGCCGCCGGGATGCGCAGGTCCCTGCGCAGCATCACCGGCCCGGCGGTGGTCCTGGGGCCTCGTCCCCTGTCCCAGAGGGCCTCGCTGTCCACTGGGGCGCCGGCAGCCCAGAGCCTGGCCAGGCTCTCCTGGAACAGGGCCAGGTCCTGGTCGGGATCCGGTTCGGGGTCGCTGCGCGTCAGTGCCAGCACGAGACGCGAGTCGCCTCTGGGAAGCATGCGCGAAGCCAGGGACGCCAGGACCCCGGCTGGTCCGATTTCCACGAACCCGTCGATGGGCAGTTCGGACAGCGCGGCAAAGGCCTCGTCGAAGCGCACCGGCTGGAGCAGGTGATCGATCCAGTAGTTTTCCGGCGGCTTGTCCGAAACCAGGACCTTGCCCAGCAGCGTGCTGGCGAAGGGCAGCAGGGGACTGCGGGTGGGCAGTTCTTCCAGGTGTTCTTCGAGGCGCCTTGCCACCGGTTCCATGAGCGGGCTGTGGAATGCATGACCCACCGGGATGGGCCTGGTGGGGATCCCGGCCTGTTCCAGTCGACGACAAGTGTCGTCGATGTCGGCTGTGGGTCCCGACAGCACGGTCTGGCCCGGACCGTTGGTGGCCGCCACCACCACGAGTCCCTGGGGATCCAGCAGGGCCTGCACCTGCCCGGCGGGCGCCGCTGCCGCCGCCATGGTGCCGGTCTGTTCCACGGACTGCATGAGGGCGCCTCTCTTGGCAGCCCAGCGGACGGCATCGTCCTGATCCAGCATGCCCGCGGCCCAGGCAGCGGCCAGTTCCCCCACGCTGTGGCCGCAGACCGCCGCAGGCTGGATGCCCGCGGCCCGCAGCACTTTTGTCATGGCGATTTGGAACGCCACCAGGAGGGGTTGGGCCCGGTTGGAAGGAGCCAGGACCTCCTGGCTCGCCTGGGCCCCGTAGCAGGCCGACAGCAGGGACTGGTCGGGCACCAGGGCCGTGAGGGTTTCGAGCTCGGTGCGGAACCGCGGCAGGCGCTGGTAGAGGCCCAGGGCCTGGAAGGGCCGTTGGCTGCCCTGGCCCGGATAGAGAAAGGCGAGGCGCAGCGGCCTGGGAGCCTCGGACCTGTGCCATCGCTGCGCCTCGGTCCCCTGGCGGGCGAGTTCGGCAAACAGCTCGGAGGGATCGTGGGATGGGTCCAGCAGGGCAAAGGCCCTGTGGTGAAAGGAGCTGCGCCCCTGGGCCAGGTCCGCAGCCACATCGCAGGCCCTCTGCCCCTTGGTCTGACCAGACAAAACGGCCGCCTGCTCCTGGATGTGTTGCGGTGTGGGGCCGGAGAGCCGCAGAATCTCCCGTGCCAACGGCGCAGCTCGATGGTCGCTTCTTGGCGGGGACCCGAGTACCATGTGGCAGTTGGTGCCTCCAAATCCAAAGGAAGAAACACCGGCCAGGATGGGCCCTGGTCCCAGGGATATGGGCTGGGACGGCAGGACCCACTTGGGGGACAGGCCCAGGTTGGGATTGACCCGACCTTCCAGGATCGCAGGAGGCAAGGTCCCTTGGGCAATGGCCAGGATCGCCTTGACCAGTCCGGCTGCGGCCGAGGCTCCCAGCAGGTGACCGAGGTTGGCTTTCACCGACCCCAGGGCACGCTGCCCGCTCTCGGGAAAGAGGCGGTCGAGGACCCGGGCCTCCACCGGGTCGCCGATGGCAGTCCCGGTGCCGTGGGCCTCGATGAAGGCCGCCTGGGCCATGTCTTTTCCCGCCAGCTCCCAGGCCCGGAGGATCACCCGGCGTTGCCCTTCTGGGTTTGGGGCCATGACGCTCAGGGCCGATCCGTCGTTGTTGACCGCCGACCCCTCGATCACGGCCAGGATGCGGTCTCGGCGGGCCAGGGCATCGCCCAGTCGCGTCAGCAGGAAGACCGCGCCCCCTTCGCCCGGCACGAAGCCGTCTGCCAGGTCCGTGAAGGGACGACAGCGTCCCGAGGGGGAGAGGGTGCCGGCGGCCTCGAAGAAACGGTAGACCGTGGGCGTGAGGTTCAGGTTCACTCCCCCTGCCAGGGCCAGGTCGCATTCCTCGTTTCTGAGACTCTCGCAGGCCAGGTGCAGGGCCACTGCCGTGGACGAGCAGGCGCTGTCCAGGGTCAGGGCCGGGCCGGTCAGGCCCAGCTCGTGGGCAGTCCTGGCGGCTATCATGTTGAGCAGGTTGCCGGCCAGGGTTGCCGGATGCAGCCGGTGGGTGGGCTGGACGCCTCCGGCGAGAAACGAGCGGATGCTCTCCTGGATGGATTGGGCAAGGTCCGGGTCCAACTCCGAGACCTGTTCCAGGAGCCCTGATTCCTCCATGTCGTGCAGCAGGGCATCGGCCTTGGGCGGTGCCGCTGCCAGTTCCCCGTGTCCCACCTGGCTCGCGCCGGCAAAGACCCCGGTGACCAGGCCCCTTCGACCCGGTTCACCGAACCCCGCGGTTTCCAACGCCGTGAGGCTCAATTCGAGGAAGAGACGCTGCTGGGGATCGGTGACGATCCATTCTTCTTCGTCACTGTGGAAATAGGATGGGTCGAACCCGTAGGGATCGGGCAGGAATGATCCCGCTCTGCAGAGCAAACCTTCCGTGAGGGCCCCATTCCATCGATGGGGCAGGGGGGCCGTGAGATCGCGTCCATCCAGCAGGGCCTGGAAGAAATCCTCGGCGTTTTCAGTGGGCCCCAGGCGGCTTGCCAAGCCCACCACGGCAATGGCGCCGCCTGCATGCTTCGATGGGTTGTCCGGGAGGGGCATGGGAATGATGTCGGACGGCCGTGGGGAGAGCAGTCCCTCGATGTCCCGGGAGAGCCGCTCCAGGGTCACGTCCCCGGCCATGATCCGAGCGGACAGGTCCAGTCCCAGGGCATCTTCCAGGAGTCCCAGGATTTCCTGGGCCTTGACCGACGTGCCACCCAGGGAAGAAAAGGTCTGCTGTGCCGAGATGCTGTCCGCTGGGCGGCCGAGCACCTCTGCCCAGGTCTGCCGGACGAGATTCAGGACATCGCCTGGTTGGGCTATGCGGGCGGCAGTGCCACTGCTGGAATGGTTCCCGTCGTCGTTTCCTGTCTCTTGATCTGTCTCCTGTCCTGTCTCCTGGTCTGTCGTCGATCCCGTGGAAGATCGCCCTTCCCGGCCCGGCTCCCGCGAGGCCCCGGCCCCGGCTCGGGCGAGGAGACGCTCTGTGTCTGCGAACCGGCCCTCTGCGAGCCATCGCCCCAGCAGGAGTCTGCGCACCTTGCCCGAGGATGTCCTTGGGATCTCGCGGCCTGCGATCACCACCGTCCTGGTGGCCTGCAGGCCGGTCTGTGCTGCCAGGGCAGCCCTGGCTCGGATAGCCGTCTGGGCGAGTTCTTGCCAGACGGGATGGTCCGGCCTGGGATCGACCTGTTTCCACGACGAATCCTGGGGCACGATGAAGAGTGCGATTTCTTCTTCGGAAGCCTGCCCAATGGTACAGACCAGGGCCCGACGAACGCCTTCGATCTGGGCCGCGGCCTCGGCATCCTGCGCCATGATGTTGCGGCCGTTTTGAATGAGGACTTCCTTGATCCGGCCGCAGACATAGAGTCGATCGTCGTGGAAAAAGCCCAAGTCTCCGGTGCGGAGCCAGTCGCCCAGGCGCTCTTTTTTGCCGTCTGGCAGCAGGATGGTTCCAGAGACGTTCGGGCCTGAAATCTGGATTTCTCCCACCTGATCCGTTTCGAGCTGCACCCCATCTGGATCGGTGATGCGCAGCTCCAGGCCATCGAGGGGACGGCCCACGTCTGGGATCTCGATTCCGTCCGCCAGGCTGGAGGGCACGATCACGGCTTGGCCCTGGGCCAGTGCCTTGCGAGACACCGTGACCGGCTCGATGGCCTCGTCTGGGCCGGAGAAACTCACGCCCACGGTTGCTTCGGCGAGTCCGTAGGGCACGTGCAGCGCCTCTCGGCGCAACCCCGCCGGCTCGAGCCTGTCGGCCAAGGCGCGCAGGGTCGTCATGGATACGGGCTCTGCTCCGATCATGAGCAGCCGTACCGAGGTGAGGTCCCAGTGGCTCGGGACCGGGCTGCGCACCCGGCGCAGGAAGAGTTCGGCCGCAGTGTTGGTGCCCGTGAGCAGGGTGGCCTTGTGGGTGGTGGCCAGGTCCATCCAGATGGCGGGGCGGCGCAGGAAGTCTTCCGGCGCCAGGCGCACCTGCTTGGCTCCCGCGGCCAGGGCCAGCAGGTGGCATCCCACCAGCCCCATGTCGTGGAACAGGGGCATCCATCCAAGCTCGACGTCCTGGGCCCCGAACCGCGAGCGCATGAGCATCTGGGCCAGGTTCGTGATGGCGGCCTGGTGCGTGATCACCAGGCCCTTGGGCGAACCCGTGGTGCCGGAGGAAAACTGGATCCAGGCAGGCGCATCTTTTCTGGGGGGACGAACGATGCCTTCGGAGCTGGTCTGGAGGCCGAAGATTCCCTGGGTCTGGCACTGTCGTCCGGCTTTTTCCAGTGCCTGTGACGTGATGTCGGCAAACCGGTCTTCGCACAGGACCAACGGGTCGCCGAGAGCCTGCACCACTCCTGCCAGCCGCTCGCGGTTCGGGTCGCTTTCCGCCTGGATGGGAGCGGTGGGCACGGCGGTGATGCCGCCGAGCTGGCAGGCCCAGAAAGCGGGCAGGAACGCCGAAGGGTCCGAGGCAGCCAGGACCAGGTGGTCGATTTTTCTGCCGGCCAGGTGCTGGACGCCGTCGAGCAGGCCCAAGGCTTTGGTGAGGAGTTCTTCGTAGCTCCATCGAGCACCAGTGCCAAACACCCGGGGAAGGATGATCGGCTCGCGAGAGGCCTCTGCCGCGGTGAGCAACAGGTCCATCATGGTCTGCGAATCGAGAACGTGGGAAGGGTGCTTTGGGGTCATGAGCCAAGGACCTTGTTCGAACGAGTGAGAACCGACCGATTCCAGTCGCCGGGATACAGGAGGCAGACGGACGCGCCCAAGGGCCTAGTCTGCCTGGCGAAGTTTTCATTCAACTCTTGTGATCTGTCAAACGGATTGAATCGGTCGGACGACGCGATGAGCAGGGTGCAGATGGCGAGCATATCGCGCAGAGAGGGGCGATGGATCAGGACTACTGGCACTCGATCCGGGCGAACACCAACTTGACGTCGGCGATGTCGTCTATGCGTGCCAGGACCAGGGCAGCCCCTTTGTCCGAATAGGCGACTCCTGCCATTGCCGCCCCCTCTCCCGACAGTTTGATGGGCCCGGCTTCGATGCCGGTGGGGTGCCTCGCTCCATTGGCGTCCAGGACCCAGTAATATCCCGGCTCGCGGGAGAGCAAGACTGGGATGAGCAGGGCGAATCGCCCAGGGAAGATGAGTTGATTCATGAACATCATGTTTGCACCCAGGGTGAGAGCCCCTGCTGTTTCGGTGCCGTCGGAACCAAAGGCGTGGAGCATCGTGTCCCCGCCCGCGGGAGTCAACTGTCCTTCGGCGTAGATCATGGCGTCATACTTGAGCAGGTAGCTTTCTCCGGACCATGCGATTTCAGGATTGCTGAACCCGAGGTTTTGGTTCTGGACAGAGTCGAGTTCCTCGTGGGTTTGAAGGACTGTCCAGTCCGAGGCGTCTGCCAGGGCGAAGAGGAGATGATCGGGAACACTGCCCTCCATCCAGGTATAGGCATAGGCCAGTCGATCATTGCTTGCATCGTATTGCGCCGCCCGAAGCGTTCCCGAATTGTCTGCCAGCCGGATGTCCTGGCCCAGACTTCCGTCGGGCCCAACGGGCAGCAACGAGTCTGCGTGCAGCGCGGCAAAGCCGTTTTTGTAGGCGATGAGGTGTAGGGTGTCGTCTGGCAGGGTCGCCGTGGTGACGAGCTGGGCGCTGTCGTCCAGGATGGCGACTTGTTTTCCTTGGTCGGCGTCTTTGAGCAATATGGCAGCCAAAGTGCCCTGGGTCACGGCAGGGTTCCATACGGGACTCAATCCGTCGTCGAGGTTTGTGGTTGGGCCCACTGTGCCATCCATGGCCAGGGTTCGCACCAGGTACGCATTCATCGTCTTGTAGAAGACGATGAAATGATCGCCGGTCTTCGCTATGTGGACCCAGGATATAGCGCGAGCCGAATCCAGGACCACCATGCCCGGATCGTCCAGCATGGTCGGCATGCAGAAGTTCTCCGGCGTTTGGCCGTCGGGAATGCAGACCCCGGATTCTTCGTGAGTCCCGGGGCCGCAGGAGGCCCCGCCCCCTTGATCTGAAACGCAGTTGGTGGCTGCCTCGGCGTGATACCCTTCATCGCAGATGCAGACGGGATAGGGCGTATCGGATTGGGCCACGATGCAGGTTCCATGGCCCGAGCAATTCACGCCCGAGCATTCCTCGCCCGGTTGATCCTGGACACAGTCCATTTGGGCGGAATGAAACCCGGGATCACAGACGCAGATGGTGCTTTCGTCTGGCAGCAGGGCACAGGTTCCATGGCCCGAACAGGTGACGCCCTCGCAGGCTTGCGTTGGGTTCGAGCCCGAGCTGTCGTCACCGCAGGATCCTGACAATGTCCACAATGAAAGGATGGCCGAAGCAAAGGCGAGGGTGGTTGCTCTTATTTTCATGGGGCTTCCTCCTCGATCCGCTGATATTCACAGAAATCCTCGAGGCAATTTTTGTCGACTCCAGGCAGCTTTGCAACAGTTCATTGGCCTGACCGTTGATCAGATTTTTTCCGTCGAAGGTGGGAGATGGAAAGCTTGGGAGGAGGGTGAGAAGAGTCAATCCAATCGAACAAGCGGAGGACCGGAGGTATGAGGGAAGAACGGACGAGTTTTCGAGTGGGCGGATAGACAGCGAAGAGTCGAAGAGTCGCAGGATTTGTCGGCCGATGGCGATATAGGATAGTCTGGGTCAGAAAAACCTGTCCATTGACAGAAACTTCGGAAACATGATAGCCTCTTTTTTGGAGACAACACACGAGGAACAGTTGGTGTGGGTTTTGAAGCGGCATCGAGGTCGCCGTGCGGATGCCGGCGACGCGATGGACCGAGGGCTCGCCGTCAGACCCTGGGACGAACCGGCAGATGCCATGGCAACGCAGGTGTACAATGATCGTTTTCGTCTTGAGTCTGTTCTTTGCCGTCCCCCCCCCCGGTCGTAACCGGCGGCCTGGCGCTGCGCCGACGAGCCAGGCGAGCGCGGGTCACGGCCGTCCTGGCGCAAATGCAGGATGATGTCCGGGGGGCTTGGAGGTCACAGATGTCCGGCACGGCGCAGCGGGTATTTGGGCTTGCGGCCGGGGGAGGAGCGG
>CAZIJS010000173.1:0-10204 GCA_964539505.1 uncultured Myxococcales bacterium | reverse complement strand
CCTGGGTGCCGGCGCCCCTGGTGCATGCCGAATGGATAGGAGCCTCGAGCATCGCAGACACGGAAGGCCAAGCCCTCCTGGACACCGGCTCCCCGATCACGGTCCTCAATCCAGGCAGCGAAGCTGCAACCGATGGGCTCACAGGCCCTTTCCCATGCAAAATCAGCATCATGGGCCTTCTGCTGGAAAATCCTCCCGTCATTGCCGGCAATCTCCTTGCGTCCAGCATGGACATCCAAGGTATCGTGGGCGCAGACATCTTGTCGCGGTTTTGCCTCGCCCTGGACTACCAGGCGCACAAAGCGGCCCTGTTCGATGACTGCTCGCAGCCACCCGCCCCGCCTTCTCCCACGATGCCCTGGACATCCCTCGATGTGGCCCTGGCAGGCGGGGGGATCTTGCATTTGTCGGACGATTCGAAAATCGAAGTACCTGCCACCAGGGTCTTGCTGCCCCTCGTGGTGGAAGGCAAAGTCCTGGTGGCAGTCCTGGACACCGGCGCATCCTCCCTGGTCCTCTCTGCCGACCTGGCCGCAGACCTGCTTGCATCCGACCCGAACAGACCGGTCCTCTCCGGCCTGTCTGTCACCACGGTGGATGGCCAGACGTCCGGATGGATGACCAGGGCATCTTCGGTGGCCAGCGGCGAGGCACGGCTCGATTCGGTGGCCTGTCTCGTCGTCGATTCGCAGCCATTGTTTCAGGGCCTGCAGGCAGAGACAGGGGCCGACGTCCAGGCGCTGGTGGGAGAAACCTTCTTGCGTTCCTTTGCTTTTGCCCTCGACCAACGAAACAAAAAGCTTTTTTTGGCACGCTATCGCAGCGACAGCCATTTGGATCCAGATGAATTCGTGTTCGTGGGACTCGCTCTCCAAGACGGACCGCAGGGCGTGGAAGTGGCGTCAGTCTATCCGGAAACGGATGCATCCGAAAAGGACGTGCGACCAGGCGACGTCGTGACAGCAGTGGATGGACAGTCACCCCAGGACGCATCGGATGCTGCACGACGCATCCTCACCCACGAGGTGGGACAAACCGTGGAATTGACCCTGCTGCGAGGCACGAAGAATCTCACCAAGGATCTGCTCGTCGAAAACCTGCTGCCCGACTATCCGTCCAAGCCCAAAAAGGCTCGGATTGCAGGACCCGTCCGTCCAACGTCACGCTGGTGGCAGAGGCAACGCATCGGCGTGCTGGGCCCGGTCCTGCCGGCTGGAGACATTGGTGGAGGAATGCATCCGTGAACAGATATCCGCTCTTTGCCCTCCTCGCTGCAACAATCCTGATCCTGGGACTCGAAGGCCAGGCCTACTCCCAAATCGTGTATTCACGCTGGGCGCAGCCCAGAAAACCGAGACCCACCCCGCGCAAAGGCAGACGAGACAGCGACAAGTCTAAAGAAAGCAAGGCCAGAGCCAAAGGCCGACGAGCAGGACCAACCGGCAACAAGGAAAAGCCAGGAACAACAAACCATACAGCGGACACAAACAAGCAACCAGACCACAGGACCACTGAAACGACCAGACCATCCCGCGACACGAGCGGATCCAGGAAAGGGAAGGGGGCCGAAGAACCCAGGCCGGGACTGGCCAAGGCGGGCGCAAATGCGACAGCCGCTCCATCACGTCGCCGGCCCTCGACCCGACGCAGGTCCCGGCCACTAGCCGCCAGAGGGCATCGAGGTGCGGAAAAAAACACGCTGGGCGCTTCCACCCCACCGGCTGCTCCGAAATCGATGTCTCGGGCCGGCAAGGAAAGGCCTGGCCCTCTTGCAGTCACTCAAACGACCGCTGGATCATCGGCTGCGCCCACCAAGCCCATGCGCCTGCTCAAAGTCACGGTCATGGGGAACAAGAAAACCTCGGACGAGACCATCATTGCCTTCGCAGAAGTCCACAAAGGAGATGTGATCACCGCCGAGTACATCGACCGGGTCCGCAAGCGCCTGATAAACACCAAGCTCTTCAAGAAGGTAGAGGTCCTCTGGGAGGAATCGTCCAAGCCGGGCTGGGCCTATCTGTATCTCAACTGCAAGGATCGCTGGTCCTGGTTTATCGCTCCCATGTTCATGTACCAAAAAGGCCATTGGGGAGGTGCCGTTGCCTATGGAGAAGGCAATCTCTTGGGCCTGGGAAAAAGAATCGGTGTGGTGGCCAGGTGGCTCACCGACTCCCAGGCTCTGGCGGTGGGCTACCAGGACCCAGGCATGTTCGGGACGCACCTGGTGCTCAAGGCAGGGCTTGGATTCGAGCGCAAGCTCCTCAAAGAATATGCCCGGATCCTCGGGCCGGTGATGCGGCAGGCCTCCCCGGTGAGAACCATCTGGAGCAACCAACTCTTTTCCTCTCTCGGGCTGGGCTACAAATGGCTCGGGCGCCTCCAAACCGGTCTGGAGTACCGATTCGGCATGGTGGCCCTCTACCATCCGCGCTGCGCCGGCCAACGAATCGATGCCGACGAACCCAACGACCGCTGTGCCGCCCCCTGGGACGAATTCACAGGAGCCTATTCGAGCCCCATCGCATTCAAACAGCGCGACGGCACCTGGAAGGGCTCCACATACGGGGGGCCAAAATTCTGGAACTGGAAACGAGAGAGTATCCTGCGCTTCCATGTCGGATACGACGCCACCTTGGATCTTTTCGGCGTCAAGCAGGGCTGGAAAGTCGATGCCAGATTCGACCTGTCGGATCGCCACCTGGGTTCCGAATTCTCCTATGTGCGGTTTCAAATTTACGGCTACAAAGCCTTTCGCTTCTTTAAGGCACATGTGCTCGAAATTTCGGGAAAACACGAAGAGTCCTACGGCGCCCCCTTCCACCGTGAAAATTTCATGGGAGGCTCCAGTCTCCCGGGATTTGTCTATCGCCAGGCGGTGGGAGACACCAACACGGCGGCTCGATTGGCCTACACCGTGCCTCTGTTCCACGTCTGGTGGCTCTATTTTCGCCAGGTCGTCTACTACAAATTTGCCTGGATTTTCTTTCGAGGCGGAGGAAAAAACAGGCCGTCTTACACAGAGCACGATGGGATAAGACGCTATCACCTGGCCTTCGAACCAGGACCGAAGGACCGTGCCTCGTTCCTCCAATCCCTGGGAACGGGCCTGCGCATGTACGCCAAGGCCGTTGCCATGCCCTTGCTGGGTGTGGACCTGGCCTATGGATTCGAGGCCAACGCGGTTCGGGTCCTGTTTTATCTCGGAAAAAACTACTAGGAGTCTGCCATGACAGGCCACACAAACAGCCCGACCAGATCCGTCACGGAAGTCGCCCCTGTCCTGGACGGACAATCGAGCTTTCCATCCCGGCACTTGGTGTCACCCGGAATCCCGCCGGTCACGGTGATGCTCTGTTGTGTCTGCTTTTCTCCCCAGGCTCGAGCCCGTCCCACAGCCCGGGCCAAGGCATGGGCCGAGGCGCTGCGCGGAGCGGCACGGGCCGCCGGGGGCGACTTTGACGGCGCAGCCGGATATCTTCGCCGGTCCCTCGCCCTCCAGGAATCCACGCCGCTGCGCGCAGCGCTCTACTTGAGCCAGCCAACGGCGTACAATCTCGAAAAACTCGAAAGACTCGCCAGAACCAAGGGCACGGATGCTGCCATCCACTACTGGACGGCTCGACTGTTTCTCTGCACAAACCCCGCCAAGGCCTGTCGCATCCTCGGGGCGGCGGCCAGTCTGGCACCCAGGTCCGCCAAGGTGCTCCTCGCCGAAGGGCTGGCCTGCCGGGCATCGCGGCCCAAAACCGCGCGTCGAGCCCTCGAAGAACTCACCAGGGTCACCTGGGACATCCTGGATCCAAGACTCTACCCCGACCGCATCTCAGGCCTGCTGGAACTCGTCTCGACGGCACTCAAGGATTATCCGGATCAACCCAGCCTCCTGGTCACCATGGCTCATCTCCACATGATGGCGGGACATCTTCGGCAGGCCGAGGAACTGGCCCGCCGCACCCTGGCCTTGCGGCATGCACAGCCAGAGGCCCTCTTCGTCCTCGCAAGGGCCCAATACCAAGCCGGTTGGCACAAGGCAGCAAAACAATCCCTCCGCAGGCTCCTTGCACAGAGGCCGTCGGATCCACAGGGTCTTGCTCTCGATGCGGCCCTGGCTATGGAAACGGGCCAGAAAGCCAAGGCTGTCGCAGCGTTGGAAACGTCGGTGCGAGCCAATCCCACCGATCCGGTCACCTTGTCCAGGCTCGGCAAGCTCCTCTGGGACCAAGGCAGCCTGGCCAGGGCGGAAAAGATGTTTCGCTATGCCCTCGCCCGGATGCCGGACTTCGCCCCAGCCCACTACGGTGTCGCATTGGCATTGGTGCACCGCAAGCGCATCACCGAAGCCCGGGATCACTTCCTGGCAGCCATCGCGGCCAGCCCGAACGACCCCGTCTACCGGAAGGGCTATGCATTCTTCCTGCAGCAACGAGGGAAAATCGCCCTGGCAAGAAAAGAAAATGCTCGAGCCGATGCGTTGACCCGGGCCCTGCGTCGGCTCCAGAAAAAAACACAGAGCCTGCGATCCTATCGTCTCGCCCTGGTCCGGGCGGCAAAAAAACTGGGGCAGTCACGCCACCAGGGCTCGGGGGCCAGGCCAGCCCATGCAGGCAACATCCCCACAGTCCGCCTGCCCCGGGGTCCTGCTCTGGTGCGTCGTTTTCTCCTGGCCCACTTCCACCCAGGCAGGCGTTCCTCCGTTGCTGTCGCAGTCGGCCGCCTCTCGGCCAGGAAGCTTTTGTGCCGGGCAAGGAGCGTCAATGAGTTGCGCCTGACTGCGCCTGTGCCGGGGAGCCGGCCCCTCTTGGTCCTGGTTCACCTGGACTTCGCAGACCCACGACTTTTCTGACGACAGGCCTGGGCCGTCCGGCGCCCTGCAGTTCGAAATCCAGCGAAGCCACTTTCCGGCCTTCGATGCGAGCCTCGGCACGATAGATCCCGGTGCAATAGCCCCCCCTGGGCCTGGGCAATTCGAAGGCAATCAGCCCACTGGACCGGATGGGCACAGACTCGGACTCTTCGTAAAATGTGAAGTCGCCCTTTGCATCCCGGCGCTTCCAAATCACCCGACACCGAGTTTGTGGCTTGGGATTGAGGGCTTCGAGATTCAACCAGAGCTTCGAACCTCCCCCGGGGATCTCAAGCCGGGGCCTCGATGGTCCCTTCCCGGGGCGCTGGTCCATGCCAACCGCCACGAACCGGTACGACGTCTTGGAGGACACGGAAAACGGCACCTTTGCAACCCTCTTTCCCTGGAGTTCCACGACCACCTCGTAGGGACCAGGAGGCCAAATACCCTGGTCCTTCCTGGCGCCGCAAAGCACCGTTCCCGACCCTTCCAGGATCCTTAGATCCCTGCGAAAGACTTTCGGCTCCTTGCCCCCCAAGAACCGCCATTTGACGTGCAGTTCGGAATCCGGGGCCATGTCCCGGTAAGAAACCACGAGCACGAATCGACGCACCAGGGGGCTGAACTCACTGGCCCGACCCTCCACGACATGGCGTTCCCAGTCCACCTTGGCGGCCAGATGAGCGTCCAGGATACGGCCGGAATCCGAGGAGCAGTGGCAGCGAAATCCTGGTCCGGCCACAGCAATCGCCGCCAGTCCCACCAGGGCTGCCATCCCGCCGGGAGACGAAAAGAAACTTTCACGGTTCGAGCGATGCATGGATGGCATTTTTGACCCGGCTTGGACCAGGTGGCAACCCAAAACATCACCAGCATCACAGCGCCCCATCACCCTCCCAATGGAAGAGGTCCACCACCCGGGATGCCTCGATGAACCAGACCTCGGCCCGCAGGGGGCGGTGCAGCGCACGCCTCACTGCAGCCGCGTAGAGACCGAGCTGAGGTTCGAACGAGCGGGCCGCAGCCAGCAGTTCTTCTCGGGAAGCGCCGGAAACGGGCTCGGTCTTGTAGTCTGCCACCACCAGGCATCCGGCATTGAAGTCTTCGTAGAGCAGATCCACTCGCCCCGTCCAATGGCTCACCGGCCGCTCGAAATATGCCACTCCGGCCAGGTCTCCGAGACGTTCGTCCAGAGTGGCATCCACGGCAAGCAGGATGGGAACTTCCCGACCCAGGACAGTGGGTGCGATGCGACGCAGCCTCTCCACCAGCCCGCCCGGCCCGGCGAACAGGCCAAGGAGCCTTCGGGCCAGATCCGCCGCCAGGTCGCCGCGCATTCCCTCTCCTGAGAAGAAACGAGCACGACGGTCCAGGTCGCGGCTGACCCGGGCCAGTTCCTCGCTTGGATCGCGGGTCACATCCCAGGTTTCGAGCGCCCGGTGCACCAGCAAACCGGCAATCCGCCGCTCGAATATCTCCGGTCCATCCTGGGCGTCCAGCCCCAGAAGCCCTGGTTGCAGGGTTTCTCCGCCCATCTCGATCGGGTCTTCTTCCTCTTCGACAAAAGCCTCGGACCGCCGGTCGACCCCGCCCGTGAACTGCGACGGTCCGGCAGACAGGGGCCTTGCCATGTGCTGCATCGCGGCCTGTCTCTTTCGCCCCAAGGACCTGGTCCTTGCTGCCAGCTCGGCCACGCGCGCTTCCAGGTCATCTCGGGATCCTTCTCCCCCAGGGCTCGATGAGCGCGATGCGTCAGCGCCGGGCCATCCATCGAGTCTCGAAAGAGCCTCGAAGGCGGGGGAAAACACCACACAACGGACCTGGTCGTCTTCCTCCAGAGTCTTGTCCACCAAGACCGGCTTGTCCGGATCCCACTTTCCTTTCTCGATGCGCCCGGCCTCTTCCAACAAAAGGGATACAACCCAGGACCGCAAGGTCTGATTGTTTTCCACCCCATCGACCTCCGACAGGGGCCTGCAACCCAAAAGGTCCACGTAGGACGTGAGTCTCCGCACATCGCGGCTTTTCTTGTCCTGGGCAACGTCTGGTGGCAAGGGCCAGGCCCCCACGAACACGACCCGGGACTTGGCTCTGGTCGCGGCCACGTAGAAGAGTCGCAAAATCTCGGCATCTTCCTTCTCGGCGCGCGTTTTCAGGGCATCTGCCCATCCATCCGTCTCGCAATTTCCCACGCGAAACTCCCAGGAATCCCCCTGAGTCAAAAATGCAACGGGCGCATTGTTTCCTTTTTTGGAATGCTGGGCCCCCAGATTCGCCAGGTACAGATGTCCGAACCCCAATCCCTTGGCCCCGTGGATCGTGAGCACCGACAGAGCATCGGCCACAGTGTCGGGCCGGTCCACTTCTCCCTGGGCCACGTCTTCGAGCCAACCACGCAACGTCCTGGTCACTGCCCTCGGATCCGAGGCGTCTTCCATGGCCTCTTGGATGTCATCGAACAGAGCCTGGAGATTTGCCAGCCTCCTGGGCCCATCCATGAAGGCGGCATTCATGACCTCGATGGCACAGAGGTCTCGCAGTTCATCCAGGAACCTGTCCGTGGCCCGGCGCCGAAACGACACCCGGAGACGGGTCAGGGCATCGAGAAAATGAAGGAAGCTCTTCTCCCATCCTTCGATGCGATCCATGCCCGGCAACCCAGCGACATTTCGAGCAGTGGCATTCACAAAAGACACGAGGTCTTCCCATCGATCCCTCTGCCGTTCCTCCGTTACCTGGGCGCGTCTCCCGACTTCCAGCCCGTCCTTCCCCCGGCATCCCAGTGACTGTTCCTCCAAGGCTTCCCTCAGCTCGGCCAACTCGGCGAGTCTGGCAGCGAGACGACCCGAACCCCACAGACGTGCGATGGCTGCATCCGGCAGCCCCGACAGCAGGGAACGCAGGACGGCCACCAGGGACAGGTGATCATCCCAGTCCAGGATCGCCTGAACCAGGGAAACGGCCAAAACCACTTCTTCACGCTGGTAGTATCCCTTACTCGATGAGGTCACGTAGGGAACGAAATGTCGGTCCAGTGCCCGCAGAAAGACATCCGAGTGTGTCCGGGATCGCAGCAACAAGGCCATGTCGCTCCAAGGAACGCCCTCGGCGTGGAGCGCCGCCACGTCCGCTGCGATGGCCTCGGCCTCCACCATTGCCTGCTCTGCCGGATGTCGCTGTTCCATGTCGGGCAGAGGGCCTTCGATGACCTTCTTTCGCCCCCTGCCCTTGCCCGAAGCTTCCACGGGAAACACCCAATACTCCACCGGACGCCTTCTTCGCCCCGGCACCGGTGCAGCCCGTGCGGCGGCATCGAGCCGTTGGAATCCGGGCTGAATCCCTGGTTTCTGTTTCATCTCACGGGCCACGAGCCGGTCCACTTCCCGCAAGACGGCCTCGTGGGATCGGAAATTAGCCTGGAGCACCAGGCGCTCACCGCCGTTGTCGATTACCCGAGCAACGAAATCATCATAGGCTTCCAGGTCGGCACTCCTGAACCCATAGATGGATTGCTTGGGATCACCCACGAGCATGAGACTCGGCCTGTTTTCTCCTTCCAGGGCCAATCTCGCCACGATGTCACACTGCACCTGGTCTGTGTCCTGGAACTCATCGATCACGAGCAGATCCATGTCCCGCCGCAGGGACCGGGCCACCTCCGGATGGCTCCCGAGGAGGTCCGCCGCCCGGCGGAGCAAGGCATCGTAGGTGAGCAGCCCAAGCCTGGAGAGGCTGTCATCGAGACGCCTTGCCAGGGGAAAAATCGTCTCCTTGAACGGGCCCAGGACCAGATGATTCCGCACACGGACCAGTTCGGAGAGCCGGCTGGGCAATTCTGGAAATGCCTCGAACAGGTTCTGGTCTGTCTTGCTTAGTTTCTTTTTCTGGAACCATTCCTTGAGACGCTCATCATTCCAGAGGCCATCGAGAACCTCCAGGGCATCCAGCGCAGAGGCACTCCCTGCCAGGTGCACTGCAAGCTTCTCGATTCCCTCCAAAGCACGGATCGTGGCGGTTGCTTTCTTTGACACCGAGTCCTTGGCCTGCTCGGCGATGTTTCCAAGGGATTCGGCCAGGGGACCGATGATTCTCCGAATCCAATCCATGTCGAAAAAACGCGGTTCGTCGACACGGCGGGCCAGCAGATCCGGGGAAACTGCGTGGCGCGCCATCTGGGTGAGGAATTTTGCCACCAGGGAGGGACCGATGCCCCTTGCCGCCAGCCCGAGGACCGTCTCCCTGACGACTGGATCCTGCGACTCGTACAGAGGCACGAATTCCTCTGCCACGAGCCGTGCCACCTGTTCCTCGATCTCCTCCTCGTCGGCATCCACCCTGGGCAGAGGATGCAGCCCCGCCTCCAGGGGATGGGCCAGGAGCAAGCGGTTGCAAAAGGAGTGGATCGTAGTGGCCACGAGCCGGTGGGAAGCCGCTATCAACGCCTGGGCACGATCCGCATACTCGTTCCGGTCCGTCCCGAGAAAATCCGCAGCGACCAACAGCGAGGGACCGGGATCCTGCTTGGATGCCACGAGCCTGAGGCCTTCGAGGATCCGAAGGCGCATCTCGGCCGCAGCGGCTTCGGTGAAAGTCAAGGCCATGACCCGGGACACCACGTCGGTGGCAATGTCGTGCTCCCGGCCGTCCCCGACACCGGGCTGTCTGTCAACAGCCAGGTCCCATCCCGGGCCCAGCATCCAATAGAGAATGCGCGCAGTGAGCACAGATGTCTTTCCCGTGCCGGCGCCGGCCTCCACCACGAGCACCCTGTCGAAGGCCGTCTGAACCTGCAGCCTCACCTCGAAATCCCCCGGCCTGGTCATGACCGCCCCCTTCCCGACTCCGGGTCACGGGCCTGCTCATCAGGATCCCGGCCCATCCACACCACCGACAGGAACTCGGCGGGCGGCCGGCTGTCTTGCTGCTGTTCGTACCAGGACTCCATCCGCCTTCGCCCCCCTGCAATGGACCTTGCGCAGGCACGTCGATAGTCGCAATGGGCACAATGGGCTTCACCCTTCAAGAGATTGGGCATGGCCCAGCCTGCCTCCCAGGTCTCCATGCAAAGACGCACAGTGGCCTCGGTTTCATCGAGGACTTCGGCATCCATGGAAAGAACAGGGTTCTTCCCCTTTCCGGAAGAGGATTGATCATGGCACCCGAGCACCTGGATACGGTTCCCATTGAATCCCGGCACCACGAAGAGATAACGACCGCATGTCTCGCCAGGTCTACTCCCGGTATAAGCCGCCACCTGCACGAATCGTCCAGCCCTTGCGGCCTTCAACTGGGTCTCCTTTCTGGGGCCTGCCGACTTCAAGACAGCCCCACCGGTCTTGTAGTCCGTCAAGACCATGTGCT
>CAZIJS010000172.1:0-10241 GCA_964539505.1 uncultured Myxococcales bacterium | reverse complement strand
CTCCCCTCCCTTCCCGCCGCCGCCGCCATGGTTTCCAGCACCCCCGGCGCCGCCTGGACCTCCGAATCCACCATCCCCACCAACCAGGTCTGCATCCCCGCCAGACCCGCCAGACCCGGTCACGACGAAGCAGTTCTGGAGGGCCACCTGGCTGGCAAAGAGGTAGATCCCCACTGAGGCGCCCCCGCCTTTTCCGCCTCCGGCCCCCATGCCGCCGCAGCCGCCACCGCCGCCGCCGCCGCCACCCGCGCCGAAATAGTCGTCGTCATTGCCGCCAAAAAAGGCATCCTTGGCCCATCCACCACCACCACCGCCGCCGCCGCCGCCATGGCCTCCGTTTGCTCCGTCGGTTCCGTCCGCCGGAAGGTATCCAGCAGCGCTGCAGGAACCGACCTGGCCTCCACCAGTGCCGTCTGCGCCCTGGTCGCCTGCCTTTCCCGCTTGCCCGTCATGGCCATCGTGATGACCATCGTCTCCCCCTCCGCCACCAGCCCCACCAGCCCCGTTCGGGGGCGTGGGGCCCCCCGCCCCATTGGCCCCGGGATCGCCGTCGATCTCATCCTCGTGCGGCCTGCCACCCTGGCCCCCTGCTCCCCCAATCGCTCCGCATGGCGATGCTCCTCCCGCCCCTCCCTGGGGACGACTGCAACTTGGCTCGTTACAGCCATTGTCGCCCACTGCACCCGATCCACCTGAATCGCCGGGAGATGGGCTCTGGCCATGGCTGCCTGGAAGGCCGCCAGTGACGGCAATTCTGACATGGGAGATGTCGATGCCGCTGCTGGATACGACGAAGACACCATAGGCACTGCGGCCTTGGTGGCCCGACACGTCGAAGGACAGGTAGGACAGTGAGCCGGAATGAAGCCCCTGGGCAACGAGGCCCTTCCCACTGTTGGACTCGATCACGGTGATGGCGGCATCTTGAACAAACGTCCCGTCCTCGTGGTAGCCTCCCACCAGGCGCACTCCCTCTGCAAGAGAGACTTCCTCCCGGTACGTCCCCTCGATGATACGGACCTCACCGGATCCAGGAGCAGCGGCGGCAATGCCCCTGTCGATGCTGCGATAGGGACTGGCCAGAGACCCATCCCCACTGTCGTCGTCGCCTCGGGTCTCAGAAACCCAGATCACGAACAACGGCCCCCCGTCTGAAAGACTCGCGTCATGCCTTGCATCCAAACCCGAGTCCAGGGTCCCTGTGTCATGGAGCGCATCGGTCCCCCCGGCAGCATCCTGGAACATGTGGGCGTCGCGAACCAGGTTCGCATCCGCAGCATCCAGCGAGCCCACCCTGGCAACGGGGTCGAACCTGCACCCACCAGTCCCTCCCAGCCCGACAAGGACACCCAGGATGGCAAGACGACAACTCCAGGAGTACATGATTTTCTCACTCCCGCAGCGTTGGCTGTTTCGTCATAAAGCCCAGTCCCACCAAAAGATAGAGAAGCACGAGGCCGATGAGCAGTGACCAACCGGCGAACCATGACACCAATCCGCCGGCAGGTTGCACCGCGCTGCTCGCCGCCACCAGGGCGAGCATGACCGCCACGATTCCGAGCGACTCCCGGACAGACGCAAGAACCAACGCGCCGAACAAACCCAGTCCGGACAAGAGCAACACCGGATCCCCTTTCAATCCGGCCCGCACCGTCCAGGCAGTCCAGGCGAGGGCCACGGCCACCGCCCAGGTGGAGACAGGACGCCTGACGAGCAGCAGGGACACCACAAACCCCAATGCCAGGGCACCGAGGCAGCCGGCGCCCAGCAGCCCCCCCCCCAACCACTGGTGACAAGCCAGGACGACCCCCGCCACGAGAACCTGCGTCACGAGCACCAGCAGCGGTGGATCCGTATCGGGAACCATTTTCAGAGCACGTTCCAAGGGCTTGGTGGTGGGTTCCTCCTCCATCCCTGGATCCCGGTCCAACCCGAGCAGAGGACGCTCCAGCTTTCCGGCAAGGCTCCACAGGACCCCTCCGCCCAACAAGAGGATCAATGCGGGCACGGGCCACAGAGGCTGCCGGAGCAGTGCAGCACCTGCCAGCAATGCCGCGGGCAGCACAGCAAGGCGCAATGACAGAGACGATCGGGCCGCTGCTCCCGTGACAAAGAGCAAGAGCCCAAGAACTGCAGCAGTGATCTCTTGCATAGACAACGTCTCTCCTCGACGACCAAGACCCGATGTGCCCCAAACAGGCGACCATCGACTGGTCAGGAGACCTCCTCGGTGACCACCGACTGTCCCAGCCTCTTGCGAGCCTGAAAATACTCCTCGGAGACCGCATAGGCCATCAGGTCCCGTAGAAGGTCACTTTGCTCCAGATACTCGTCGAAACTTTCTGGAATCCAGGCCGTCTGCGGATCGAGCCCCAGGTCTTCTTCCAGGATCAGCGACACCGCGGTCTTGAGATCCGCACAGACGAGCAGCCCGGCACGGTTGCCGGTCATCTGCACCGCCTTGCGCCATTCGGCGGAATTGAACTCCACGTGGGCCTTGGACTGGAACAGCGACACCAACTTGCGACTCACTCGATAAGGCAGGTCCTTTTTGAGCTGAAGAGCCCTGATCGAAATGGGATCGGATTCTTCCAGTTTTCTCCTGGCATGACGGGGATGAAAAGCTCTGAGCACTGCGGCAAACAGGCCGGTAAACTCTTCTGGTTCCAGGCCCGCAGACAAGATGTATTCCGCCCTGGTCAATTCCAGGGCTCGCCCCAGTCGGAACCGCAACTCGGCAACGGGCATCTCCTCCACCTCTGAGCCCGCGACCACCACCGGCGGCGCATGGCACGCAATCGTGATGCCGTGGTATTCTCCGGTCCAGGATCCATACAGGCCGGTGAGACGGTTCCCCAGGGCACGGGCGGTGGCGCTATAGACCTTGGCAATGTCCAGGTCTGCCACGGGAGAGATGCGATCCTTGGCTGACAGCCCCAGGCGTTCCAATCCCCCTCCGAACAGGGCCGGTGCACCTTCCCAGATCGTCGCAAAAATCTCGCCCATCACCTTTGTGTTTGGATGTGCCACGAGCTGGAAGTGGTCTTCTTCTTCCAGGCCGCCGGGCCAGCGTTCCGAAACCTCCAACGGTTTGGGTGCATGCTGCGCCAAATAGCCGAGGTCGTCGAGTTCCGCTCGTCCCTCCACCTCCAGGGCGCGGATCACGCAAAGCGCCTTGTCAACTTCATTGCGTCGGCGCAAAATACCGGCCATGCGCACGAGGGATTCGTGTCTGCGCACGTCATCTGCCAGCAGGGCCTGGTGCGTGTAGAAGGCCCTTTCTTCGTACTCCGGATTGTCCCCGTAGAGCTCGGCGAGCTTCTCCCGGCAAGACAGGCGGGTCGGATCCAGTTCCAGGGCCTGCTCGAAAACCTCGATGGCCCGATGCGGATCTTCGAGTCCTTCTTTATATATGTTGGCCAGCCGCTCGTAGAGAGCCGCCTGCCGGGACCACTCCTCGGAATCCTCGATATCTTCGTCCTGGATCCGATCCAGAAAACCAGACAAGAGGTCTGCCGCATCCTTGAACCGGCCCAGTTGCTCGTAGACATCCACCAAACCAAGCAGAGCAGCCTCGTTGAGCGGATCGAACTGAAGGGCTTCACGAAGATACTCGACCGCCCGATCCATGTCGTCGAGTGCCACTGCCGCGTCTGCTGCCTGCACCAACCTTGGAGTGCGTCGTTCCGGATCCTCGGTGAAGGCCAGAACGAATCCAATGATCCGGGCTGCATCCTCGTCACGCCCCAGGGCGCGACAGAGAGGAAACACCTTCTCGAGGATGGGGACATGGTTGCGCTCGATGGGCTCGGCGGCATCCAGGGCAGCCAGATAGCACTCCAAGGCAGACTCGTCGTCTTCGAGCTGGTCACGATAGAGATCTCCGAGAGAATCCCACAGCGTCACCTTGGCCGCAGGCTCGCTCATGGCCTCCGCCTGGGCCCTCAGGTACCTGGCGGCGTCGTCGATGGCCCCGCGATCCGTGTGGTACTTCACCAGGGCGTTGATGGCCTCGAGATGGTCCGGGACGAACTTGAGTGCCGTCTCGTAGAGCGGGTACGCTTTGGCCGGCCTTCTGAGGTTGATCTCGGCCTGCGCTGCCAGGCAGCAAGCCCTGGCCACTTCCTGGGCATACTCGAAGGCATCGGCATGATCCGGCAAGGCCGAAAGCAGCTTGGAGACTTCACGCCAACGTCTCGCCCGGTAGCGATTCTCTCCAAGGGCCAGTTTCAACAGGAGCTGGTTGGGATTCTTCCGATCGATTTCACGCAAAAATTTATAGACCCCCTCGTCTTCGCCAAGCTCCACGTAGAGCTGCGCCAACCGGTAGCCCAGACGGGCTGCCAGTTTCGGCTCGCCTTCGAGACGGCGCAGGGCTTCTTCGAGCAGGTCCTTGGCCTCGCTCGACCCTCCTTCCTCGTAAAAAATATCCGCCAGAGCGATGACTGCCTGGACGTGGTCCGGCTGTATGTCGAGCGCCTGGTGCAGCAAAGACTTGGCCTCCTCCAAATCCCCACCGCTCCTGCGCACCACGGACGACAGCTCGGTGAAGACGGCGGCCTTGTCATCCGGGTCATCCAGGAATTCGATTTGCCTGTCGAGCAGACGCCGCAGCTCGGGCCAATCCTCCCTGAGCCTGGCCAGGTCCGCTGCAGCGCGCAACGCATCGAGGCTGTCGGGAGCCTTGTCGAGAGCCGCCGCGAAACAGTCGGCTGCCCTGGCGCTGTCACCCAGTTTTTCCTGAAACACACGCCCGGCTTCCACCATGGCCGCAACGGCAGTCTCCGTATCCTCGGCCACCTCTGCCTCTTTCATGCGGGCCTGCGCGTATGCGGGCCAGTCCTCTTCGTCTCGATGGAGCCTGGCCAACTCGGCGATTGCCGAGGGATAGTCGGGGACGAGTTCCAGGGCTTCTTCCAGAAGGTCCCTCGCCCGTTCCAATTCCCCAAGTTCCCTGGCGGCCAAAGACGCCTGTCGGACCAGCAAAGCCGCAAGATCTCCTGAAGGAAGGCCACGGGATCGGGCCATATCCAGCCGTTCCTGAAGCACATCGAAGGCCTCCTCACTCCTCCCCGAATCCCGAAGGAGCCGGACCGACTCATCCCAATATTCCGTCACCTCCGGACTGGCCTCGCGAAGCCGTTGATAGCACTCGGCCGCAGCGTGCATATCCCCGAGATGCTCTTCGAGGAGCTTGGCTCGCCGCACCATGAACTCGGAACGTTCCTCTTCGTCCTGCGCCAAGTTGGCCCGCACCTGTAAAATCTCGTCGAGTTCATCCCAGGATTCATGTGTCTCGAACAAGCTATCCAACGAAATGAGAGCCTCGTCGTCCTCGGGCTGAACGTTCAGGATCGCACGGTACGATTCGATGGCACGGTCGGGCAGTTCCAATTCGCGGTAATAGATGCGCGCCATCTGCCGCCGTACGTCCATGGCCTCGTCCTCGTCGTCGGTCAGTTCCTGGATCCTGGCCAGGGCGTCGACGGCTTTGGACCAAGACCCGGTCTTGGCGGAAATCCTCGCCAAGGCTCGATAGGCTTCCAAGTCGTCGGAGACCATCCCCAGCAACTTGTTCCATGCTTCCATGGCCTCGTAGGGCTGATCCAGCTTCTCATCATACAACCTGGCCAGCTCCCGGAGTTTTTCCTCCCGTTCCGGCCCCACGGGAAGCTGGTCCAGGAGGTCCTCCATCTGGCGCTCTTCGAGGGCCGCCAGATCCTGCCAGCGCTCCTCTCCACGGTAGATCTCGCACAGACGATCGAACGCCGGTTTCCAGTCAGGCTTGATGGATAAAATGGCCCGGTAATGATGCTCTGCCCGATCCGTCAAACCAACCTCTTCGAACAATCGTGCAATCTCCGAATGGAGAAACACGAGTCGGTCCACCCCGTGACTCTCAGCCAGGATATTGACATACACTTCTGCCAGGTCTTCAATCATCCCCGCTTCCCTGGCCACGTCCTCGATGGCCTGCCTGGTCCCCTCGTCGGTGACATCCATCCCGAGAGCCCAATGCAGCGCCTCGAACGCCTTTTCGAGTTCCCCGGCGCCGTCACGCCAGATTTCGGCGATGCGGTGGCACCGCTCCCTCTTGGTGTCTTCATCGGGAGCCGGCAAGAGGGCATAGGCACGGGCGAACTCCTCCCAGGCACTGCTGGCTGGGGGCAGATCCGGTCCCACATAGGAGACCATCTCGTGGCCTGCAATGCGCTCTCCATCAAGATACTCTCTGGCCGCATCCTGCGCACCGGCCACCTTCTCGAGAAGCTGAAATTCCCTGTCCATCTCGATCATGGGCACCTCGCCCGTCTTGACCGAATGGATTTCCAGAGCGGCACTGAGCCCAACCTGCTGCGTGGGATCTATGCGGAACGCATCGCTGGATCCCCCCGCGTCCTCGTCGACGAACTCCAGATCGGTGATGTCGAGTTCCTGGGTGACGTCCATCCGGCTTGGGCCGCCCATCATGCGACCGCCATCCATGGCCACCGCCCCGGACGCCAGAGAGGAAGGCCTCAATCTGGGCTTGACCCTCTGCTCTCGACTGCGCTTGCGGGCTTTCTGGGAATCCTCCATGGCCTTCCTGTCTCTCTCGACCACCTCGGGAGGATACTGCCCGATTTCCCTGGCCAGCCGCCACAGTTCCCTGAGGACGTCGTCGTCTTCGGGATCGATGAGAAACCCGTGCAGGTAAGCCCTGAACGCCTTGACCTTGTCTCCGACCCGACCCTCCATGATTCCAGCGCTCTTTTTGACCAGGTCGAAACGCTCTTCCAGGCTGGGAGACAGTGAATACTGAGAACCGTACACCGCAAGGACATCGTCCCAGGATTCCAGTTCTTCCCCGAGGGCCAGGAGCCGGTCCAACGTGGTCACGTCACTGTCGTCCAGGTCGAAGGCACGGCGCAACCTGTCCAGGGCTCCTTTCTTGTCTTCCAGTTCGTCTTCCAGGACCGTCGCGCACTTGTGCAGAAGCTGCACCTTGGCTTCGATGGTGCGCTGGTGGCGCATGACTTTCTCATAAATCTCGACCAGGTCGTCCCATCGCTCCAAGTCTGCGCCGAGTCGCTCGAGTTCCGGCAGAAACTCGTCTCCCGTCAAATCCACCACCAGGGCGCCGCGAAGCACTTCGAACGCCCTGGCCCCATCCCCGAGTTCCTGCTCGTAGATCTGGGCAATCTTGGAAGCAGCCTCCAGATGCTGCGAGGGGTGCTGTGCCCCGGCGCGCACCTGTTCGTACACTTCGATGAGTCGGTCCCACAGCTCGTGCTCTGCAGCCGCACGTTCCAGACTGGTCAGCGTCCCCCGGTCATCAGGGAACAACTCGAAAGCCCGACGGTACCACTGGAAGGCCTCTTCCGGCTGATTCAACCGCTCCTCGTAGACCTCCGCGATCTGATAGAGAAGCCTGAGCCGCTCGCGATCGTTGTCTGCAAAGTCAAAGAGGAGTTGGTTCGTCTCGATGAGCTTTTCCCACTGGCCCGTTCTCGTGTAGAGGACCACCAATGCCGAAAGCGCCTCACGGCAGGTGGGATCTTCGTGCAGCACGCGCTCGTAGGCATCGATGGCCTGCACGTCATCTCCGACCTCGTCTCTCCAGGCGGCAGCCACATCGAGGCCCAGGCGCACCCGTTCTGGCCCTTCTTCTACGAGATCCAGTTCCCGCTCGGCAATCTGCACGGACTTGGCCGGATCGCCAACGACCACATAGAGCTTGCGCAACCTTGCCATGATATCGGGATCGTCGACGGCTCTCTTCTCCAGCATCTCTTCGAGCACCTCGACAGCATCGCCCGGCCTGTCCAACTGCTCGTCCAAGATGTCGGCCAGTCGAAGTGACAAGCCTACGGACTTACGTCGGTCTTCGGTCAAGGGGATCTGGCGACGGATCACGTCGCACAACCCCTCCCAATCTTCCTCCTCGTAATATATCTTGGCCAGTGCCCCGAGCGCTTCCCTATCGTCTGGAATCAACTCGGCCACCGCCTGCCAGGCCTCCAGGGCGCGGTCCGGATCCCCGAGCCGTCGGTCTGCAATGCGCGCCAGCCTGCGCATGAAGGCTTCGTATGCCTCCTCGTCGTCACCGGCAAGGACCCGCGCACGTCGTTCGAGAACGTCGGCCAGCTCGGCCCAGCGCCCCAGCTTCTCGTACAGAGACGTCAAGGCAGAGAGCGCATCGGAGTCTTCCGGCTCCACCTCCATGATGCGTTCCCATGCCTCGGCGGCGAGAACATCGTCATCGAGTTTCTCTCCGGCGATCCTGGCCATGCGCCGTAAGATATCGAGACGCTCGGCGTCGGACCCGGCAGCCTTGGCATGATAGCGCAAGGTCTTGACGAGTCGCGGCCAATCCTCCATCTCTTCGAGCACGGTGCTCAGAAGACGGATCGCCTCTGGGTCTCCAGGCACCTCTTCGAGAATCTGCGTACAAGCCCAACCCACGTCTCGATGACTCTTGAGTTCCCGGTAGGAAACATCGGCCAGCTCCCTGAGCAGGTTGACCCGCTCCACCTTGTTGTCCACATAATCGAGCTGCAGCTTGATGGTATTGGCCAGGCCTTCGAAGTCCGCTTCCTGACGATAGAGTTCGGTGAGCATCCGCAGGGCATCGAGGTTCGAGGGATCGTACGACAGGACTTCGTTGATGATCTCGATGTTGTGGACGGGATCCATGCGTTTGTCCCAATAGGCATGAGCCATACGCAAGAGCGCAGCCACTCGGTCTGCTGGAGTTTGGGCCGCGTGAAGGTCTCTTTCCAGCTTGGCCCTGAGTGATTCCCACATCCTGATTTTTCGGTCCAAACGGCGAACCTGTTCGTCGGCCTGCTGGTTGGCGGGATCGATGTCGAGCACCTGCTGCCAGGCATCCATGGCCCATTGGGGATCACCCAACCGACGCTCCGCGATCTCGGCCAACTCCACGAGCTTGTCCATGACCTCGGCCGAAGCATCTCCCGACTCGAGTGCCGTATCCACGGCAAAGGCCAGGAGGTCTGCCAGACCGCGAAAGTCTCCCTTCTCGCGAAAATGCTCCTGATAATACTCGAGTGCCACGGGATTGTTCGGCTCGATTTCGAGCACGCCGTGGAGAAACACCGCCGCCCTGTCCTGGTCTCTGAGATGATCCCGACAGATGACCGCCAGTTCCATCATCTTATCGACTCGGGCCTGGGGATCGGAAATTCCCTCCAGTTCTCGTTCGAGCAGATCGGCCAGCTTGTCGTAGTCTCCCTCTTCGATGTAGGCGTCCCGCAGGAATTCAGCCGCAGCGCCGCTGGGGCCCTCATAATCCGCCACTTCCTCGTAACAGACC
Source organism: uncultured Myxococcales bacterium (assembly GCA_964539505.1). Lineage (GTDB taxonomy): Bacteria > Myxococcota_A > Polyangia > HGW-17 > SLPX01 > CAZIJS01. Next base: position 925 of record CAZIJS010000172.1, on the reverse strand, counting down.
CGGGCCGCAGCCTTGTCTCCCAGGTACTCGTCGAGCACCTGGGCTCTCCTCAAGAGCAGGTCGATACGTTCCGGCGGCTTGGTCCTCTGCACCTGCTGTTCGAGCAACGCATCGAGTTCTTCGTATTTTCCAAGCTGTTCATAGGCATCCACCAAGGCCCGAAAAGACTCGGAATGGGAGGGATCCGCAGCAAGGGCCCGCTTGAGATACGTGGCGGCTTCTTCCTGCTCGCCTTCTCCGAGATACCGTCTGGCCACCTGGTAATACATCCGGGCCGCCTGCTCGAGGCCGCCTGGTTCCCGCCAATCAGGGCTCGAATAGACCTCGGCCAGAACCTCCATGGCCTTGCCGTGACCAGGTTTTGCAGCCAGGACATCCTGGAGTGCTTTGGCGGCATCCTCCAATTTGTGGAGCCTTCGAGCCAGCACTTGACCGAGTTCGAAAAGAAGTTCGGTGCGACGCGCCGGATGCGTGGTGACGCGAATTTCCGCAGTCAGGAGCCTGGCCACCATGTTCCATTCGCCCATTGCCTGGTAGAGACGCCGGGCCGCTGACAGGGCATCGGTGTTTTGGCTGTCGGCCCGCACCGCCTGCTGATAATGGTACATGGCCTTGTCCTGCTGGCCGAAGTGCTCCTCGAGCAATGTCCCCACTTCCAGATGCAATGCGGACACCCGCCTCTGCCTGCCGGCATCCTTGGACAGGACCTGGAGTTCCAGTTCCAGGGTTTCCAGATAGTCATCCCACCGACCCGCCTCCTTGAGACGCTTCTTGAGTTGCACCGATACCCGACGCTGGCCGGGATCGGACCTCATCGCTTCCATCAGGTCCGCGATCCCGCCCTCCTCGTCACCGATTTTCTGGAGGCGAATGTCGGCGGCGCGCAGATACATCTCGGCTGCCTTGGGTCCCTCGAGCCGGCCCG
>CAZIJS010000171.1:0-10323 GCA_964539505.1 uncultured Myxococcales bacterium | reverse complement strand
GAAAACCTGCGGCGTGGTGCCCGAGCCCTGGTTGAAGTTGCTTGGCTTGATTCGGCTGCCCCGGTCGTACAGCGTTCTCCAGTCCTGGGTGATGTTGCCCTGGTCGTCGATGCTGAATCGGTACATGGCGTGATCCGAGATGATGTAGGCGCCATCTGAAGCCACGGCAAAGGAGTTTTCCAATTCTTCGCCGTCCAGGTCCATCGTGTGGACCGCGTGGGAATTGATGTTCACGACACCCACGATTCCGTAACGCGTCGTGAACCACAGGTAAGGCTGGTTCCAATCGGGAATGGCCATTTGGACATGGTCGATGGTGGGTGGGGTCACCGACGCGGTGTGGTTGGACAGGTCGATGACATCCACCTGTCGGAAAGCGCCCCCGGCATCGTCGTACTCGATGATTTGGATGGCGTTCGTGGTGTCGGTGAGGATGATCCGATCCTGGGCGTCCAGGACGAAATAGGTGGCCCCGGATGTGTCGTTGTAAGGAAACAGGGGATCGGAGAGGTCCCTTGGGGGGAGATCATAGGACGCCAGGACATCCAGGGAATCGGGGTCGAGGAGGAGAATACTAAAGTTTAGAGTTTGGGCATTGGTGGTCAGGAGTCTGCCCTTGCTGTCGAAGACCACGGTCACGCAGGTGTTCACCGCATCTGCGTAGCTTTTGAGGGTGACTTCCGGATCCCTGTCGAGTGGTCCCGACCATTCGTAGGTGTCGGTCATGTAGGCATCGTTGTGCATGTTGTTGGTGCCGTTGGGAGCAAGGCCTGGATGTTGGGGTACGGGGACGTGGGGAACCGGTCCGATTGCCCAGGCTGGTACGGGGGGGCCCTTGCTATCGCAGGAAAGTTGCCAGGTGACACACAACGTCAAGACTGAGAGGCTGACTGTTTTCATGGATGAATACTCCCAGAGTCGTTGCCCGAAACGTTGAGGCTTTGTTGCGGGTTGAATCTCGATGTATTGAGCCCGGTGGGCATACCACGGCCTTTTGTTCATTTCCAGAGCCTGTTTGCGGATCACATCATCGTGATGTGGCGCGTCGATTCTTTCTTGACAAGCAAGTCGGAGACTGGTCCCTTTTTTCTAAGAGAAAAGGCTTGCGTCTCCTGGTCGAAGGGCCGGAAAACTCCACTGGAGACTGTGGGCCGAAACAAGGGCCGGCAGGTCATGGAAGAGCCGGCCGGCACCCTGGGAGGAGCACCATGGCGACGGACTTGGACGAACTGCGGTTGGAAATGGAGAAGGTCGTGGAAGCGCAGGGGATGACCCTGTTTCGAGGGGATTTGGTGGACCTCGGACACATGGCCGTGGCCTTGTGGGACAGTGGTGCCGACGAGCCGGAGGCCACCGAAGAACTCAAACAGTTCGTGGCAGCCGCCAAGGCAGAGAACATCGGGGTGCTCATCGAAGAGACGGAGTATTTCGATGGACAGGATGCCGAAGACGCCAGGATACTCCTCCAGGAAGCGGGCCTGGAGGAGGACGAGCACCGAGACCTCAGCGAACGACTCGACGTGCTGGAGGGCAGGGACGGGGAACTGGCATCCCTGGGATTTTCATATTTTACCAGGGGGGTGCTTTTCACTTTCATCGTAGAGGCCGATTGGTTCCACGAACTCAATGATATCATGGATTATCTGCGCGCCGACAGCGACATGGAGGAGGATTTCGAGGAAGACTACGAATAGACGAAGGATGGACGTTGCAGGTTTTTCTCGGACTTTCATCGAGAATCGAGGAATCCCTGCCGTCCGAGATGTCTGTGACTGCGAGACCCACCTCCGATAGTTTCCGTGAACGGTGCCGGGTGGTGGGTGTCCATTGGTGCGGCACAAGGGCGATGGTCCGCCGGTCCGCCGGCCGCCGGTTTGCATTTGTTGCGAAAATCTGACTGATCGTGTTCAATGAAGCGATATTGGTGACCAGAGGATTTCAACGAAAGCGTCGGGTGGTCAGAGAGTCATCGGGGTCCCTGGATGGAGCAGCATAGAGAAGAAGACGTATTGCTGGAAGCAGGGGCGGAGATCTTGTCGGATGGTGACGAGACGACTGCTGTGCCGACCCTGCGCCAGGTCAAGGATGGAGTGAGCGGGTCGGTGACTCGCCCTATCCAGGGGACCGGGCCGTTGGGGCGCGTCTTTGGTCGCTTCGAGTTGCTCATCGAAATGGGCCAGGGAGGCATGGCCACCCTGTACCTCGCTCGGATTCGTGGGCCGGAAAAATTCCAGAAGTTGGTGGCAATCAAGACCATCCACGATCACCTGGCCAGAAACCAGGATTTTTTGAACATGTTCCTGGACGAGGCCAGGATCGCAGCGCTCATCGACCATCCCAACGTGGTGACGATCTTTGATCTGGGCGAAATCTCGGGGCGCTATTTCATCGCCATGGAGTACGTCCACGGCCAGACACTCACCGACATTCTGAAGACCGCAGTCAAGCGCCCCGATGATTTCCCCTGGCATCTTGCCTGTCGTATCGTGTCAGATGCGGCGTCCGGTCTCCACGCGGCCCACGAACTGCGCTCCGCAGACGGAACTCCGCTGGGCGTGGTGCATCGCGACGTTTCTCCGCAAAATATTTTGATCAGCTACACCGGGACGGTCAAAGTAGTCGATTTTGGGGTGGCCTATGCCTCCGAGCGTCTCTCCGAGACGGTCACCGGGACACTCAAGGGAAAACTCGCCTACATGTCTCCCGAGCAGGCGGGGGGATCGCAGGTAGACCGCCGGTCGGACGTGTTTTCTCTCGGCGTCGTGCTCTGGGAGTCTTTGGCCAAGAGGCGCCTGTTCAAACGGGCCAACGAGGCTGCGACCTTGATGGCTGTTCGTGAAGGAGAGGTCCCTAGTCTGCGAAAGATCGGTGTGCAGATTCCCGTGGCGTTGGAACGAGTGGTGATGAAGGCTCTGGCCAGGGACCGTGATGAACGGTATCAGACGGCCCAGGAGTTGGCGGACGAAATCGATGCGATTCTGTCGGATGCCCAGGAACGAGCCGGCAGGAGTGAGTTGTCTGCCCTGATGGACAGCTTTTTCTACGATCGGCGAAAAATCAAGGAAGAGCAGATCAAGTCCGCGCAGCATAGCACTTTGAATACGGCCGCGAAGGGAGTGGGGATGGTGGAGAGTACTTCCACCAGCCTGGAGGACGCGGATATCGTCAGAAATAGGCGCTCCAAGAGACGATTGTGGCGTTTGTGGGGCGGACTGGCCCTGCCCCTGATCCTGGTCCTGGGGGGGCTTGCTTGGTGGGGATGGCATGATCGCTCCAGACGGAACACTCTGCCATCCATGACGAATTCTCCGGGCCATCGCGATGTTGCATCGAGGGGAACCCCTGTTGTCAGGCGGAGAAAGACAGTGACCATCGAGGTTCGGGTGACCCCACCAACGAACAAAGCTGAGATTGTCTTTCACGGGGAGCGCTTCTCAGGTTCGGTGGTGAGACTCCAGACGAAACGAAGTTCCAATGCCGAGCAGGTCATCGTCACGGCACCAGGCCATGAGCGTGTCGTGGCTTTGGTGATTCCGGATCGTGATCAGACCTTGACGGTTCCTTTGAGGGTTTTGTCCGAGCCGAGGCATGGGCAACGGGACAGGAGTGCCCGGTCCACTCGTTCTGGAGCAAGGGCGCTTACGAGAAGGCCCCGGGGACGACGCCCGGCGAGAAAACGTCCGCGGGGCCGTCCCCGAAGTCGATCGCGATCCAGGGCTCGCGCCAGACCCAGGAAACCTGGTTTGATGGACTGGTAGCTGCGGGAATGAGGAAGGAGAATAAGAGTATGAAGCGCAGACTGGCTGCGGGGTCTTTTGTGGTGTTGTTCGTGGTCTTTTGGAACTGGGTGCAGCCGGGAGTCTCCTGGGCGGGAAAGGACGCATCCGCTGCGGCAAAGACGCCTTCCCAGGACGATATCCGGCGTGCCAGGGTGCTGTTTGGCCGCGGTAAGGCGTTTTTTTCCCAGGGTAAGTATCGTGCAGCCGCCAATGCATTCGAAGATGCCTACCAGCTCCACAAGCACAAGGCCATTGCCTACAATTTGGCGGTAACCCATGCCATGCTCGGGCACGACAAGCTGGCCGTGACCTATCTGCGGGAGTTCTTGCGTCAAGAGAAGAGCCCACCACCATTGCCCGACGTGCTCAAGAAAGCCCAGGCCAAGGTTGGGGTGGTGGTGGTGTCGGTGGCAAATGCCGAGGGAGTCATTTTCGTCAACGGTAGGGAGGTGGGCAAGAGACATGCGGAAAAGGTCGTAGACCCAGGAAGGGTCGTGGTGGAGGTGCGCCTCGAGAACCGCGTGGTGGCACACAAAGAACTCCTGGTCATGCCGGGTCGGGAGACAGTCTACGAATTTTCGTCGATCAGCGAGCCAGGAGAGGCCATGGGCGTGAAAGGAAAGGTAGTGGCCGTTGGCCGGGCTGGAGGCGGGTCGCAGGGGCGCGGCGAGGGTAGGGCCGAGGGGCCCAGGCATGCAAAGTCCTATCAGCGCCTCCATTGGGCCTATTTCACCACGGCTGCAGCATTGACTCTGGGGCTTGCCGCTGGTGCCGTCGCCACTGGTGTCATGGCAAAAAGAGCCTACGACGACTACCAGGACGATCCCACTGATGCATCGTTGCGCAACAAGGGGATCAATCTCGTCAAGACCACCAATATTTTGTGGGGGGCTACGGCGGGCATGGCAGTCACTGCGGTGATTTTGGCGGTGTTTACCCGGTGGCACAATGCCCCGGCGAAAGAAGGCGAGTCTCAGTCGGTGACGGCGACTCCCATGATTGCTCCCGGCGGTGGCGGCGTGATCGTGACTATTCATAGATAGATGTCGTGCCTGGCGATGCCGATCCGGTATCATTTGCCCCTGTCCTGCAAGAGCGAGTTTTCATGACAACCCGCGAGACGATGTCCAAAGCGATGCCTTCCGGTAGGGAGCGGGGGGCGGCTATGCTGGACGAACTGTCCGCGTTGCTTGGTTCCGGCAAAGTATCTCAAGCCAGGAGCGATCGCCTTTTCTATTCCCGAGACCTCTGGCCCAGGGGCCTTCTGGAACTGTCGGACGGAAGGCCTGCGGTTCGGCCTCCCCGAGCCGTGGTCTGGCCCGAGTCGGTGGAAGACGTGACGGCGTTGGTGGGGTGGGCGCGTGAGCGGTCCGTGGGCCTGGTCCCCTACGGAGGGGGGTCTGGGGTCTGCGGTGGTGCCATGCCCGACAGGGGCCAGGTCGTTGTGGACATGAAAAGGATGGATCGCATCCTGGGAGTCGAAGGTGGCGGTCACCTGGTCAGGACGCAGCCAGGTGTCGTGGGATGGCATTTCGAGCGGAACCTCAACGAACAGGGCTTGACGTTGGGGCATTTTCCTTCGTCGATTTTCTGTTCCACGGTGGGAGGGTGGCTGGCTGCAAGGAGCGCCGGCCAGGCATCGACGAGATACGGAAAAATCGAGGACATGGTCACCTCGTTGCAGGTGGTCACGGGAACGGGCCGAGTCCTGCACACGGGCATGGCATGCGGAGGGGCGGCCGGTCCTTTCTGGACCCAAGTTTTCGTGGGCAGTGAAGGCACTCTGGGCATCATCACAGAGGCCACGTTGTTGGTGAAAAAAATGCCGGAAAGGGCGGTCTACAGGGGCTTTCAATTTCCCACGGTGGCGGATGGAGCCGAGGCCATCCGTCGGATCCTGCAGCGGGGTCTTCGCCCCGCCGTGGTGCGCCTCTACGACGAATTCGACACGGTCGTTGCGCTCTCCGGGTCCGAGCGGGGCAGCGACGCGGACCGGATGATCCGCGAACTCGTCGGTGGGGTCGGGCGCCTTGGCGGGCGGATTCTTCCCTGGGTCAAGACACAAGCCGTGCGTGCGGCGCTTTCCCGACCCGAGTTGATGAATCGCCTGGTCGATGGGGTGCTGGCACGGTTTTCCAACGCCGGCTGTCTCCTGGTAATTGGCTGTGAGGGGACGGCTCGGTTGGCCGAGGCAGAGGACAGGGCAGTCCGGGAAGAGGTGGAGCGTGCCGGTGGTTCAGACCTTGGTCCGGGTCCCGGCGAACATTGGCGTGATCATCGATACAGCGTCAGTTTCAAGCAGAGTCCCATTTTCGTAGCCGGTGGTTTCGTAGACACCATGGAAGTGGCCACGACCTGGGATCGCATCATGGACCTCTATGAGGCGGTCAAGCATGCCGTGGGCTCCATGGCCTTTGTCATGGCCCACTTGAGCCATGCATATGCGGAGGGCTGCAGTATCTACTTTACGTTTGCTTCCAGGGCCGAGACGCCCGAAGACGCCCTCGATCTCTACGATCGGGTCTGGAAAGAAGCTCTGGCCGCAGTGACCAGAGTGGGTGCCACCATCAGCCACCATCACGGTGTGGGCCGCAGCAAGCAGGATTTCATGGTCGAGGAGCATGGCGACGTCATGAGTCTCTACCGCAGTCTCAAGGGGGTGCTGGATCCAGACGGAGTGCTCAACCCAGGCAAGATGGGGCTTGGGGTTGGACCAGGGGAGGTGGCGTGATGGACGTCGAGCGCATCACGCAGAAACTCGCTGGTTGCGTGGGGCCGGCCAACGTGAGCGTCAGGCCGGTGGAGATGCTGTTCAACGGCCTTGATGCCGAACCAGGGCGACTCCATGCAACAATGTATGGACGCGTGCTGAAACGCAGGGCCCCTTCCTGGGTGGTGTGGCCCAGTGCTGCCGCAGAAGTGGCCCGAGTGGTTCAGACGGCCTCTTCCGAAGGCCTGGCCCTCGTGCCCTACGGTGGGGGAACGAATCTTTCGGGGTCCATCCAGTTGGGAGACGACCGTCCGGTGGTGGTGGTGGATCTCAAGCGCATGGACGCTGTTTTGGAACTGGACGAAACGTCCCTGGTGGCGCATGTGCAGGCGGGCATCCTGGGAGCCGATCTGGTTCGCACCCTTGCGGCCAGGCGTTTGAGTCTGGGGCATCTGCCCACGTCCCTGTCTTTTTCCACGTTGGGTGGCTGGTTGGCCACGCATGGGGCGGGTCTTGCCATGGGCCGACATGGCCGCATCGATGACCTGTGCCTGTCTCTTTCCGCCGTGCTTCCAGACGGTGGCATCATCCATACCAGGCCGGCTCCCAGAAAGGCCACGGGTCCCGATTTCATGCATCTCTTCCTGGGGAGTGAGGGGCTCTTTGGGATCGTGACGTCCGCCCGGCTTCGCCTGACCAGGGAGACCGGCCCGAGGAAATCGATGGCTGCCGGCTTTCCAGATCTGCATCAGGCCTTGTCTGCGGCATCGGCCATGATCCTTTCCGGACTTCGGCCCTTGGAACTTGCTGTGGTCGATCCAGACCAGTCTCAGGCTTTTGGTGGAGATGAGAACTGGTCTCTGCTCTGTTCTTTCGGAGGGCTGCTTGCCGGAGCCGAGGCTGACGAGGCGCTCGATGCAGTCCGGGACGCTCGAGGGCGTCTCCTGGACCAGGGGATGGTTGCGCGTTGGAAGGCCTGGCGCTGGAGCAAGCCCTTCGACGATCTGGAACGCCGTGCGAAAGAGATCTTCGTGGACGAGTTGGACTTTGCGGTGTCCTGGGACAGGGCCGGCGATGCTGCCCAAGCAGTACAGTCTGCCTTGGTCGAGGCCGGAGCCCATTGCCGGGTCGAACTGGGGATGCCCAGTGGCCCTGGACTCTGCCTGCTTGTCTCCTGGGAGCATTCTGGATTGGAGCAGATAGTGGGCGACGGCCAAGGAGGGGCGTTCTCCACAGTCGAGGAGTATCAGCGATTGGATTCGCGCAGGGCGAGACTTTGGAGTCTTGTTGTGGAAGCAGCAGTTGGCTCGGGGGCCATGCCCTTTCACCATCGAGGCGTGGGGCGGCTCAGGGCAGAGTTCATGCGCCGGTTTGCCCCTGGCGACGTCTGGATGGCAGCCCAGGTCAAACAGCGTCTCGATCCCAATGGGATCATGAACCCATGGCTCTGGGAATCGGTCACAGCCAATGGTTTGGAGGACGCAGATGCTCGATGAATATGCCCGGGAGTTCGCCTACTGTGCCTACTGCCCCAAGCTTTGTCGACACGCCTGTCCCGTGGCCAACGCCGAGCGCCGCGAATCCGTGATCCCAGGCGCCAAGATGGCCGCGGCCCACATGATGCGTGAATCGATTTTGCCCATGAATTCCGAGTATGCCTCCCTGTTTTATGCCTGCAACGGTTGTGGACTCTGCACGGAATACTGCGAGCATGACATCCCAGTGTTTCGCGCGCTGTATCGGGCCAGGGCGGAGGCCTGCGACCAAGGGGCCCAGCCCAAGGCATTGGATGGGTTCGTGGATCGCTTCTACCGCAGGAACGAGAGGTTGGTGCGCAAGCTCCACCAGCTCGTAGACGAGCATTACTTCGTCGAAGACGCGCAGGTTGCCTACATGCCGGGCTGTGACCTGGTGGACCATACTCCGGAGGTGGTGGGCCAGACGCTCGACCTGTTTGCTGCGGCCGGGGTCGATTACGTGGCGATCATGGAGAGTGACCTGGTCTGTGGCGGATATCCGCTCTGGGCTTCGGGCCACCTGGCGGAGTTTCGCCACGTGGCCGAAGAAATGGCCGAGCGTCTCAATTCCTATCGCAAAGTAGTGTCGGCCTGCCCGTCATGCGTCTATCTCTTCAAGCAAGTCTATCCTGAAATGGGCGTGGCCGTGACAGCAGAGATCCAGCACGTGACCGAGTTCCTCGACACGGTGGCCCATCGGTTCGATATTCCGGAGCGTCGCGGATCGGCGTACTATCACGACCCCTGCTATCTTGGCAGAAACCTGGGGGTCTTCGAGCCACCCAGGCGGCTCGCGGGACGCGTTCTTTCCGAGCTGGTGGAGTTTTCCGACAACCGGGAGAAAAGTTATTGCTGTGGGGGGGGAGGACTGGTCACGGAGACCGCGCCGGACACTGCAAAGGCAATCGCTGCCAGGCGTCTCGAAGAGCCGAAGGAGTCGGGGGGGCAAACCGTGGTCACTGCCTGTGCCACCTGTGTGCGCACGCTCAAACAGGGAGATCCGAACATCGAGGTCATCGATTTGGTGACTTTACTCCACCGCGCTCTTTCAAAAAACTGACGGGCCGCGGGCGGAATGGATGATTTTTTGATGGGGTGGCGACTCGATGGCCATGCGGGGGACGAACCATGCGGGGATCCGGGTCTCTTTCGTGGCATGGATGCTGCATCATTCCTCTGGGCGACGAGTTGTGACGAGGATAGGAGGACCGCGATGAAAATCAAACATGTGCTCATTTCATTGGTTCTGTTCGTGGCAGGATCTGCCGGCGGATGCCTGGACCGCAGTGCCCCGGGCCTCCAGAACAACGCCAACAACAATGCGAACACGAATTCGAACGGAAATTCGAATGGGAATTCAAACGTCAATTCGAACAGCAATTCGAACAACCAGGGCGAATGCAGGAGCGCAGACGACTGCAGTCTGGCTATCAAGTACGACGACTGCTGTGCCTGTCCCAGACCGGCCAGCCAGGAAGACATGGACGCTGACCCCTGTCTGTTGCCCGTGGGAACCGAGGACATTCCCGAGGAATGCCAAGTGATCTGTCCCGCCATGCCTTGCGAGCAATGTCTCGATGAGGGCAAGACTGTCACCTGTCGAGAGGGGCGCTGCGAATGGTTCGAGGGACATTGCGGCAGAGACGAAGACTGCGTGCTTGGGATCCGCACCGACAACTGCTGCACCGCGGCGATGCCCGTGACCAAGAACGACATCCATGAGGACCAGTGCCTGACTTACTGGCCGATTCAATACATCCAGATCCCCCAGTCCTGTTATGACCAATGGGATCCTATGTGTGAAATGGTAGACTGTGCTCCCATCGAGCCATGGTCACGTGCCGTGGCTTGCCAGGACGACGAGGGGGGAAAGATGTGCCGGTTCGTGCCCGAGTGCGACAATCGATACGACTGCGCGGTCCTGGTGGACACCAGGTCCTGCTGTCCCTGTCCTGCACCATGGCCTCTGTCCATGAAGTCCCACGATCCCTGCCTCGTGGATCCCGGCGTGCCTCCGCCGGCCAGCTGTGCGCCCACTAATTGTCCTGAGATGCCCTGTCCCTCCTGCAATGACGTGTCCGTGGAGTGCCAGGACCATCGTTGCGTTTCTTTGGAGTGGTACCAAGACGGCCGGAATGGGGGGCGCTAGAGGGCGCTAGAGTCGCGAATGGTTCAATCCCCTGTCAAGACCGTTCCATCCGGAATTTCCAGGGTCTCGCCCGAGGCAGCCTCGACCGTGACGCGGCCCTGAACCACCACGTTTGCCCCGAATCGCACATCCCCTCTCACTTTCAGAGAGCGGCAATGTCTCAGGCTG
>CAZIJS010000170.1:0-10365 GCA_964539505.1 uncultured Myxococcales bacterium | reverse complement strand
GGGGCCGGGGGGCGAGGGTGGGGGGCGGGGGGGGGGGTGGTGTGGGACCTTCCGTCGGGGTCTTGATGGATTCGACGTCTTCCTTGGTACCGGGCCCCACCAACCTCCAGGTCAATGCCGGACCACCGGGCTTTGGAGGAACCGGAGCGGATCCCGGCCAGGACGGATACAGCGGTGATATCTTGAGTTGTCCCTAAAGCGGATCGTCCCGGGGGCCGTCGGTTCAATGGATCGTCGAACAGTGGGGTTGATGCGTAAGACTCCTACCGTGGGGTCGTTGCAGCCCTTCCATCGGGCCTGCTGTCGGCGGGGCTGTTGTCGGTGGGGCCGCTTTCTGGAGAACCCGTCCTGGGGACCACATCCCTGGCAGCGGGGCGAACATCGGCGTTGGGTCGACTGTCTGGGACTGCGCCCAATTTCGAGACACAGGATTTCATGCGAGCCACCATGGCGGCGGCTTTGGTGGCATCTCCCAGGGGATCGTAGCCGAATTTGGCGTGACAGATCTCCGAGAGCTTGTCTGCGGCTGTGATCTTGAAAAAAGGCGGCGCCTTGGACTCGATGACTTCTAGGAGCATGGCCGCCCCTCGTTTCGGCCGTAGGACCGCCATCCGCTCGGCCACCTTGAGTTTGCCTTCGTGGGTCGTGGCCTGTCCATACCAGGTTTCCAGGGTCTTGGTGTCTTGCATGTGGGCGAGGGCCTTGGTCTTGGCCTCGATGTCCATGGAGTCGAAACGCTGCAGGGCTGTCTGGTGATGGTGATGGGGTCCATGAGCATGGTGTCGATGGGGCGCCGAGAACTCACCGTGCTTCCAGGAAGGGAAATGGTTGACCAGCCTGGTGAGGCCGGAAAAATAGCCTATGACCAAGCCGAGCACAAGGACACCCACGAGAATGTGACCAATGGCTTGGAGGGGATCGTTCGACCGCTGGACATAGAGAAAGAGGGCCATGATCAGCAAGACCAGGCCATAGAAAGCCACCACGGCAGGGCCGCTGGGCAGGTCCAGCCAGTAGCTGATGGCCAGGCCCAGCATGGAGACCACCGTTCCCATGGTCCAGCCGATGATGAGCTGGTACTTGAGATTGTCTGTGATCGACACTGCGATCACTGCTGGGACCACGAGAAACACGAACACGAGCAGCACGCCTGCCGTGCCCACCGAGAAGGTGATCACGAAACCGAAGGTCATGTAGAAGACCAGGTCCCAGAGCCGGACGTTGATTCCAGACTTGGCCGCTTTTTCGTGATTGTGGGTGATGGCCAGGAACTTGTCACGGAACACGTAATGGATCACACCGACGAGGGAATAGGCCACCGCCGCGTGCCAGACCTCCTTGGGTTTGACCCAGAGAATGGCTCCGGTCAAAGTCTCTTTGATGTGCTCGGCTCCGTGGGGGGCCCGGTCGATGACCAGGATCACCAAGGCGGCCGCCAGGGCATAGACGATCCCGATGATCGCCTCCTGGGGCACACGTCGTTCATCCGTCCTCGTGACAGCAAAGATGGCGGCGCCCAGAAACGTGAAGGAGAGCGAGAAGAGAAAGGCGCCCACGCTGTGGGGATGGATGCCGAAAAGAAACCCCACCGTGGTGCCGAGGGCGGCGATTTGCGCGAGGCTCAGGTCTACGAAGATCACCTTGCGCCGGATGACATGGATCCCCAGATAGGAATGAATGCCCACCAGAATGAGACATTCTGCAAAGGGCAGCGCCATGAAACGCAGTGGGCTGACATTTGCGAGCAGAGGCATGCTGCCCATCAGGCCCAGCAGTCCGGTCATCGCTGTCGTCATGTGTCCAAGCATCACTTGATTACTCCAGCCTTACGGTAAGCCCACAGGAGGGTGTCGATCCATTGGTCTACGAGTTGGAAGTAGTTGTTGATCGCCGGCTTGCCCTTGACGGAAAAGGCAACGATTGCCGGTACGGCTCCCACGGTTCGGCAGATGCGGCGCACCTTGGCTTCGTTATAGAAATTTGCAGCCAGGATCACGTGGATCTTTTTTCGCTCCATGAGGTTGATGAGTGCCCTGACGCTCCTGGGAGATGGCGGGATGGCTGGCTTGGGTTCGACTTCCTTGATCACTTTCAGGCCGAAGGTCCTGGTGAAATAAACCCAGTTTTTGTGGTAGGTGACCAGATCCAGTCCCCAGAGGGGCAGGGCCTTGGCCGCCCAACCACCCAGCAGGGTCGTCATGGGCTGGCCCCGGAACTTGTGACCCCTCAGGAAGGGGATGAGACGGCCCGACACGGCGAGCCTGGTAAGGGTCCCCGATCCGAAGAGCCGAAGGAGCTTGGGCCCGAACATCTTGAGATCGATTTTGTGGTTGAATCGCTTCATGCCTGCCTTGTAGTCGCTGCAATGAGTCGAATCGACCTTGCAAAGCCCGATGGCGATGTTGCGCGCAATGACTTTGACATTCATGGGGCTCGTGTAGATATGTGGGTTGCCGAACATGTGCACCCCACCCTCGGCCCTGGTGCGGGCCGTTGGGATCTCGAGGAGCTTGACCCCGTCGTAGACTGCAATGTAGCCTGGTTGGCCCTGGCGGATCTTTGGATTCATGGAGCGGTCGATGAGCGAGGGCGCCCAGAGTTCCAGATCGAGGCCGGTGACGATGAAGGCAGCCGCCCGAGAGAGCCGGACGGCAAAGCTCGGTTTGGGGCGCACGAAGTGGGGGTCTTCGTCTCCCTTGGTGATATAGTCCACTTTGATGAGGCTTCCCGCCACCTGCTTGGCGATGTCGGCATAGGTGGGATTCGATGCCACCACGTAAATCCTCTTGGCCAGGGCCGCCGGGCTCCAGAGGACCAGGGCCAAGGCGAAAGTCATACAGAGCCTCTGCTGAACGTTTTTTCTCGATGTCTTCATGATACGACTCCTTATTTCTGCTCAGTAGCGGTCGTGCTTGTGCGGTCCGGCTGCGAACACTGCTTGGACGATCCCGCGATGGATTCCTTCTATGAGATCGCCGTCCATGTATTCGTACTCGAACCGCAACTTGACCCAGGGGCTCTCGAACCAAGTTACGTAGGGAGAAACCTGGTAGATGTAGTGGCCCTTGTTCTCTTCGGTGAAGGGCTGGACCAGGTCGCCCCGAACGCCGATTTCAATCTGCCGGCTCATCTTGGCCTGGACGTAGCTGTAGCCGCCCAACCAGTTGATTGGCTTTTTGTCTCCCGAGTTGGTCCGAAGCCCGTTGTCCTTGTAGCCATACAGAAACTCCGTTCGCCAGATAAAATTCTTGTACTTGGCCTGGTTTACTGGTTCCCATTGAAAGGTGAGATCCGCACCGCCGAAAGCCGTGAGACGGATGCCTTCGTCTGTGGGGCCCACCTGTGGGGCAAAGGGCATCGGCACCTGGTTGCCCTGGTCATCGTAGACTGCGAAGGGATTGGTGGCGTCGGCATCCGAGAAGAGTGGGCCGCTGGTGAAGAAGCCGCGGCGATTGTTGAATCCCACGATGCCGGTCATCCCCAGTTCCAGGTATGTGTTCCGGTTCAGGTCCCAGTAGTTTTTGAAATGTACCAAGGTGGTGGGCAAAGAAAAGTACTTGCCGGAGAAAGCCTTGGCGTTCATGCCATTGGTCACCTGCACGATGATCTGGTTTGCGTCGGCGATGAAGTGGGGGATGAGAAATTCGAAAGACAGACCGATCTGATTCAGACCACCTTCGCCGAAAGGTTCGCGCAGCATGAGGGGAAAGTCGTACTGGTCCAGGGCATGTTTGTGCCAGCGGTTGACCACCCCGAGCTGCTGTCGAAACTTGCCTGCCATGATGTTCATGACGTTGCCCACGTCTGTCCAGACCACGTAGGCTTCCCCGAATTCCACCCCTTCCGGGGACACGGATACCGCTGCCTTCATGAAGGAGAAGGGGTCGAGGGCGCTTTGGAAGTGGAAGCCCAGGCCTCGGAACCAGAATCCCGAGCGCTGGTCTCCGCTGTACTCTTTGCCGTGGGACCAAAGGAACGTGCCTCCCAGATCGCCGGTCACGGAAATCTCGGGATTGAGGCCCTGGAGAGACCTGGCGTGTCCGGTGAATGTCTTGAGTCGAAAGCTTTCTTTGGCAGGTGTCAGGGATTCCACCTTGCTTTCCAGGATGATCTGCTTCACCTCGTTGTTCCCCTGGGTTTCTTCCAGGTGGTTGACCTTCTTTTTGAGGGCCTCCACCTGGCGCTGCAGCGATTCGAGACGGCTGCTCTGGGGAGGGGCATTGTTGGTTGCAACTCCGGCTGCTCCA
This sequence comes from uncultured Myxococcales bacterium, assembly GCA_964539505.1. Taxonomy (GTDB): domain Bacteria; phylum Myxococcota_A; class Polyangia; order HGW-17; family SLPX01; genus CAZIJS01. Next base: position 6,118 of record CAZIJS010000170.1, on the reverse strand, counting down.
GAGGTCCGGCTGTTCGCCATGGTTTTGGCCGCGGAATTGCCACTTCTGGCTGCTGCTGCCCCGGCTCTGGTTGGTTTTCCGTTTGAGGTACGATTCGTTTTCTCGTTCGTTTTCCGGATCTGTGTGCCCCGCGGCGTTGCCGCCCACAGGGCTGGGGACATGAGCGTGAGCGTCAGAAATGAAATCAATGCTCGTCGCATGATGGATGCTCCTCTGCCGGTCGTCGGGTGCATGGCTGCTCGCAGGCCTGGCTTGTCTGGCTGACGTTTCCGGCCCGGGACGGATGCACGATATCGGCAGTTTCTCTATGGTTTGATTGCAGTCTTCCTTCGAGATCGGAGATCGCGAGAAAGGCTGATACCACTGCTCTTTGTCAGAATCTCAGCCGGCGGCAGGGGGAGATGCTTTTGGGGCAAGGCGCAAAACATCGAACCACGGCAGTACCGCGACTTGCAGGAGCGGGGCATCGGCAATGACGCTGTGCGCCGCGATTCCAAGATGGTCTGTTGGCCCGGTGTGTACCGCGCTCAAGGTCAAGGCCGCGATGAAGCACTTTTCGTGTTCGTCGTCCTTGTCGCCTCCAAGGGGGCGATCCGGGACCTGTCGGCCACTTTCGTCGTAGTGGTATGGGATCTTTTCGAAGGTCCCATGGATGGGACAATAACGGTGGGGAACCTCGGCCAGATGGATATAGGGGTACGTCGGCCCTCCCACGAGGACCAACATGCCGAGCGTCTGTACCAGGAAGCGTCTCATGTTTCCTTGGCGCCAACCCCTTTCAGAAGCGATAGATACCACGATATCCATTTTTCGCAACTGAGCGGCCGCGGGATGTGAGACTGGTTTTTCCATGATGTGCATGCCTGGATGTCCATATCAACTATTTACTGTTGACGGCTACGATTCTGTTGTCAACCATGGATTGTCGATCAATGTCGACAGGGACGAGCTGATTGCTTCTTTTCGTCAGAAAGTCGGCCTGATACATGGGATTTGATGCATTTGATGCATAGGAGGAAAAGCAATGAAAACGCCACAAGTGGGCTTGCGGTGTGGTTCTGTCATGGAATCGCTTGGATCGTGTAAACTGGCTCCTCTGTGTCTGGTTTTGTTGGGAGGCTTCTATTTGTTGGGAGGTTGTGCCCAGAAGGTGGCCAGGGTGGAAATAAGGTCTGTCCCTCAATACGCGGAGGTATACAGGCGCGACGGAACTAGGTTGGGGCAATGCCCTGTCCAGTTGAACTATTCGCTCAACGACGCGGATCGGACCAGGGGTTACGTGACTCCCAATGATCTCATGATTCGCTGGCACAGCGGGGCGGCGACCTGGCTTCGAGACTGGAAAGTGCGTATTCTGGGCAGTGACATGATAGACATAGTGACCGTAGAGCGACCCAAGAATGTGCCTGGAGCGCAAGCAGATCTAGAGTATGCCATGCAAGTCGACGCGGAGAAGCGGGCTTCAGCGGAACGTCAGGCCGCTGAAGAAGAAAGTTCGGACGAGTCATCCAACAGTGAAGATTCCGACTCCGATTCGAATCACGACGGGGCTGTGAGCAGCGACGATCAATCGACCAACCAAGATACCAATTCGGACTCGGGATCGAATGGCGATTTTGGTGGCAGGGATGATTCCGGGGGTAGCTCCTTCGGTGCGAATATGAACTGGGCCGGAGTCCGTCAGGTGCAAAGAGCCTGCGACAGCGCTTTCCTGTCTTCCGAGGACGAGGATGCCTGCTTGGTGGCGGTCAAGGCGGCCGCATACAATCCGGCCCGAGCCATCAAGGCCTGTGACCAAGCGTTCTTGGGTTCCCGGCAAACACTCAGTTGCATACGATACGCTGGAACATCTGTGGTGGATCCCAGCAATGCCATCAAGGCGTGCGATGATGCTTTTCTGGGAGCAGAGAGGACCCTGACCTGTGTGCGTTCGGTTCGTTACAAGGACTTCGACATGACTCCAGCGATCAAGGCATGCGACGATGCTTTCCTAGGAGACAATCAGAGACGCTGCGTCGTCTTGGCCGGTAGGGCACAGGTCGATCCGACGAGCATCATCAAGACCTGCGCAGAGCGGCATTCGGGTGTTGATGCGCTGGGTTGTATCGGCCGGCTCATCCGGTAGGGTTGTTGAGCCCTTCGTTGCCCATGTGTCTTGGCGGTGCTAAAAACGTGGCATGTGGACAACGGGAAAAACGTTCTTCTCCAAGACACCGGCTGCTGTTGTCTCGTTGGCGGTGACAGGGGCCTTTCTTTGCTGGGCTGGTTGTGCGGCCCCCTACACGGTGCGTACGGTTGGCAAGGGTCATACGGCGCTTCACGCTTCCTTCGGTGGTCCGTTGGTCTCGAACCTCGGGCCGCCGCTCCCCCTTCCTGCTGGTGTGGTGGGCGCCCAGTACGGGATCCTGGATGTTCTCGATCTGTCGGGATCCTTTCATGTGTTGCCGGCCTTCTACAAGACTGTTGGGATCGACCTGGGCGTGACGGGCCGGATTGTGAAACAGCGTGGTGGGATTCCCGAGCTTACCGCGACGTTGCGTCTTTCCCAGATGTTCGATACCGGTGCCTACCGGATTTTCCCGGAACTGGAGGCCTATGCGTCCTGGCTGCTGGGGAGACGCTGGCTCCTCTATGTTGGAATGCATACGCTGTATGATTTCTTCTGGCACAGGGATCATCATGTGAGGGTGCATTGGGGGCCGGTTGTTGGCTGTGACCTGCGATTTGCGAAGCGCTACGCCCTGGGTCTGGCGGTCAGGTGGGTCTCGCCCAACCTGGATACGTACCCACAGACCGTCGATTACGTGGCGCCCTGGAACCGAGGTATGATCTTTGTGCAGCTCGGGTTCCACATCAACATACAGGGTTGGAGGGTGCAGCCATGAGAAGGGGAGGCTTTTCCAAACGGACTCGTGAGGTGAGACGGAGCGGCATTCAGAGAGCCGTCTTGGTGGGGTGGCTTGCACTGGTGGGAAGCTGGGGCGCAGTCTGGGGAGGCGCTGGATGCACCATGGATTCATGGATGTTTAACGCCACGCATCACGACGAGCCCTATGACTTTTCAAAGACGATAATTCCTCCAGACAAGTTCGATCCCGAGGGCACCTTCATCCAGTCGGAGGACGGGACCAGGATCCAGTTGTATTTCGTACAATCCTCCGGCCAGTATCCCGAGAGGGCGGACGTCACGGTTTTCTATTGCCACGGGAATCGCGACAGCCTCATGCACTATTGGCCGCGGGTGGAGCTTTTTTATAAAATGGGATACCAGACCTTGATTTTCGACTACCGAGGCTTCGGCCACAGTGAGGGGACCCCGACCGAGCAAGGCCTTTACATGGACGCCGAGGCAGCCTTCGACCATCTGCTCACCATTCCGGAAGTGAATCCTGACAAGATTGTGTTCTATGGCTATTCTCTCGGGGTGGCGGTGTGCGTGGAGATGGCCAAGCGGCTCGCCCAGGACCCCAGACCCGACGGCATCGGACCCTTTGCGCTCGTGATCGAGTCCGGTTTCCGATCGGTTTCGGACCTGGTGCAGGATGGGGCCACTTTCAGTCTGGCATCCAGATTCGTCACCACGTTGAAGTTCGACAACTACGCCAAGATCGACAAGATCGATGTACCCCTGTTCGTGATGCACGGCACCAGGGACGACTACGTCTGGGTGGAGTACGGAAAGGAACTCTACGAAAAGGCCTTGGATCCCAAGGAACTGTGGCTCGTTGGAGGGGCAACCCATGTGGATGTTCCAGGCGACGAGGGCAGCCGGCGCCGTGCCGAGTACATGGAGCGGGTTCCGGCATTCATCCAGCAATATCTGCCGGGGGCGGGAAGGTGAGCGATTCGGGACGAAAGAGTCCCTTTGGCGATGTTCGTTGGACGGAAGCAATCCTCGAAAGTATTTCCGAAGGCGTCGTTACTTTGGACCGGGATTTCGTGATCACGTTCATGAACCGGGCGGCAGAGGAGATCACTGGGACTCCTCGGAAAGAAGGGGTGGGCCGGCCTTGTTTCGAAGTGCTCCGATCGAGCCTCTGCGAGGAAGGTTGTCCCGTGGCCGAGACCATGGAATCGGAAGAACCGGTGTTGGATCGCAGGGCCTTTCTCGTCGACGGCCAGGGGAATCGGATCGCCGTCCGTTTGTCGGCTTCCCTGCTCAGGGATGCTCAGGGCCAGGTCCTGGGCGCGGTGGAGACCATCCGGGATGTGAGTGAACTGGAAGCCCTCAGGTCGGAATTGTCGGGGTCGAAGAGGCTCGGCCGTCTCGTGAGCCGAAGTGCCACCATGAGACACATTTTCGAGATGCTCCCCAGGGTTGCGGCTTCTCGGGCGACTGTGCTCATCGAGGGGGAGACTGGGACGGGCAAGGAACTCGTTGCCCGGTCCCTCCACGAACTCAGTCCAAGGGCTGCCGGACCCTTCGTGGCTGTCAACTGCGGCGCCCTGCCCGACACGCTCCTGGAGGCGGAACTCTTTGGTGCCAAGGCTGGTGCCTTCACCGGCGCGGTCCGTGACAGACCGGGTCGTTTCGCGGCGGCCAGGGGCGGCACTCTTTTTTTGGATGAAGTCGGAGAAATGAGCGAGGCCCTCCAGGTGCGGCTCTTGCGGGTGATCCAGGAGCGGACCTTCCAGCCCCTTGGCTCGAATCGCGAAGAGGCCCTGGATGCACGGATCGTGGCAGCCACGAACAAAGATCTCGCTGCCGAGGTGCAGGCAGGTCACTTCCGCGAAGACCTCTATTATCGGCTCAACGTGGTTCGTCTCCATGTGCCACCGCTTCGGGAACGCAGAGAGGATATTCCCCTGTTGGTCGAGGAGTTCGTGGACCGGTTCAATCGCTTGTATGGCCGCAAGGTCCTGGGCGTCACCAGGGAGGCACTGGAGGCCTTGATGGCCCATGACTGGCCGGGAAACGTGCGGGAGTTGGAAAACGTGGTGGAAAGGGCTTTCGCTGTCTGTCCAGAGGAGATCATCGACAGGGAGCATCTTCCCGAGGAGTTGTCGGGCGCATCCCCTGTCGGGCTGGATTTCCCGGGTGTCACCGGGGAGAGTTCGTTGGTTTCCGATGGAGAAACGGGGTTGCGACGTGTCACGGATCGGACCGAGGCGGCTGCCATCCTCAATGCGCTGGAACAGGCAGGATACAACCGGGCCAAGGCGGCCGAGTTGTTGGGCATCCACAAGGCAACGTTGTTTCGCAAAATGAAGCGTTTGGGCATCGAGGCACCCACTGCCAGGAGCAGGAACAAGGCCGAGCAGAAGTAGGGGAAGGGGCGAGTCGGGTGCCCAGGGGTCGTGACACCTGAGCGCAAGACCGAAGTGTGTGGAAGGAGGGGATGTGCTCCTGCACCCAGGATGGAATCGGATGCCGGGAAGGTCGCAGGACTGCACTCTTCGAATTGTCAGAAATCATGAGTGTTGCGGCGTTGCGACTCTCGATTCGTTTCGTCGCTGGTTGCTCATGCGTGAAAAACCTAGGGCAATGAGGCTTTGCTGGTATGTGGGCTGATTCGATGGTGGCTGGCACAGTCCCTGCTTGATCGTTGGGGTGAGGCAGCGAAAGGAGCAAGGTTCATGAAAGCCGCTTTTGTCACATGGAACGATCGCATCGCTCCGGTATACGACGTGGCGCGCAGGGTGCGGATTGTCACCATGGAGCCAGAACCCTTGGTGGAGGATTTGGATCTTCCTTGCGGGCCGCAGGAGCTGCGGGCAGCGTTCCTGGCGGAGCAGGGGGTGGACGTTCTGGTCTGCGGCGCGGTGTCCCGGGCCATGGAAGCGCTCCTGGCTGCCTTTGGAATCCATGTGGTCGCCTTTGTATCAGGGACCACGAACGAGGTGATCGAGGCTTGGGCCAGGGGTGAACTGGTCCAGCCCTCCTTTAGAATGCCTGGGTGTGGCGGCCGCGGCAAAGGCCGTCGGTGGGCCGGGCCCTGGCAGGAGGTGGGAGTCATGACAAACGAGAGAGGATTTGGCCGAGGTATGGGGCGCAGGATGGCTTTTGGTGGAGGTATGGGTGGGGGTCGCGGTGCCGGCCGGGGTGCCGGTGGAGGCATGGGCGGTGGAGGTATGGGTGGGGGTCGCGGTGCCGGCCGGGGTGCCGGTGGAGGCATGG
>CAZIJS010000169.1:0-10419 GCA_964539505.1 uncultured Myxococcales bacterium | reverse complement strand
CGGCCGCAGCAGACCCCGAATTCTGCTGTGGGCTCGATGCATGTCTGGGAGACGAGACGCTCGGTTTGGCGGTATCCGCAGCCGGTGGGATGATGCTGCCCGGAGGGCTCTGTGTCGGTGGACCGGTTTCGGGCCGTTTTCGGAAGCTGAAGTTGATCATTACGCCCACTGCGAACAGGTGGCTGTCCACGAACCGGTGGCCGTCTGCCGGGTCGTCTATGAGTTGATGGGAGTAGTCGTATTCCAGGAGCAGTCGGACGTCACGGTCCAGGGCGATGGCGAGGCCGGCGGTGGCGGTGAGCATGTGGTCGCCGTAGGTGGGCCTTCCGGTGGGTTCATCCAGTCCCGGAGCGTCGGGGTCGTCGGCTCCTTCGTATCCCAGGACCCAGATGGCCTGCCAGCCCAGGGCCAGATACGGGGTGATGATGTCGGGTACGTCGTAGCTGAAGTGCAACGTGACCGGCAGTTTCAGAAAGCCCGCATGTGACCAGTCCCAGGCTCCTGCGAATCCGGCGGACAGGGCCAGAGCGGCAGGGCTGCCCTCGGGGAGGAAGTTGTACTTGAGGTCGAACTGGCCGCCGGCAAGATCGAAGACCGAGACACCGAGATCGAGCTTGGGGATGAGTCCCCATCTCGTATGGGCCTCCACGGGAAAGTTGGCCACGGAATGCTTTCGTTGAGACAAAAGCTTGTTGTAAAGATACCCGGCCCCCACCGATACTTGACCTGCGCCGGGGGGGACGGTCCTGGCTGTCTGGAACTGAGTCACGCCGCAGGCAGAGCCAAGGAGGCTCGTTGCAAACAGGACCGTGGTGATTGGCAGTCGTGACATGGCGGTGAACCTTCTCATTGGGCATCCTCCAGGGCTTTCTTGATGTCGTCGAGGGAGTCGTGAGCATCGCAGATGCTGCGCAGTTCATCTCGAGTCAATGGATCCGCGGCCGCCGGGCGTCTGAATTCCACCGTGGGTTCCATGAGCAGGTAATAGGCGCGGTCCGTAAAGCCCTCGAATTCGCAGTCTCGGTCGTCTGTGGTGACTGCCTGGATGACCTTGGGTTCGAATCCCTCGTAGAACGAGGCGCGAGACTCCACGATCTTTACCCCCACCACGGCCCAATAGACGAATTCATCGGTGGTGGCGTCGTAGGAGACTGGGACCACGACTCGGCCGTCGGTGAGCACGTTTTCGTCCTGCGTCCAGGAAGCAATCCAGTCTCGGGCCGCTTGCTCGCAGTCTGCCAGGGGATATTCCTCGTCCTCTCCGTCCAAGAGGTAGGCTTGCGGATCCATGCCCAGGGACCTGGCGGCCACTACGTAGAAGCCATACATGAGCCTGGTGACGTCCTTGAGTTTGCTTTGCACCGAAACGTCACTGTCGCTGCCGTCCGGGCCCAGGGCTTTGGTGTCCGCCAGGACCTGGTCTCCCAGCAGGGCCTGGAGCATGGTGGCCAGGAAACGGTATGCCCTGGCGGTCCGCAGGTAATAGGTGGGAAACGGCTCGATGGGAAGTTTCGGGTAGACTTCATATTTGGGCATGGGGGCAGCCGTTCCAACGCCGCCCAGATCCAGGCCCTTGTAATGGGTCTCCCGGATCTGGGTGATCATGGTCTTGAACGATTCGATGAGCTTCTTTTTGTACTTTGCCGTCAAAAAGAGGTGATCCTTTTCGATTCCCTTTTCCGGGACCAGGAGGGTTTCGAGGGCATAGAGCTGGTAGTCGTACCAGCCCGAGTCCTGGTCGGGGGTCAGGTCCAGATCGCCGTTGCGGATGGCCGAGACGATGACGTCGAAGATGGTCGTTCCTGCGGGCAGACTTTGATTGCAATATGTCGAGGAGACATACTCGGTGTCCTTGGCCAGTGAGGCGGGAAAGAATGCCACGTAGGGACCATCGCAGGGCGACAGGGGCGGATTTTCTTCTCTGAACTGACTTTGGATGCCGTCTAGATTGGCCAGGCTGGCGCGGCTGGGCACGTAGGGCAGGATGTCTGTGACCGGATGGCTCGCGAACTTGGTGTCCAGGCCCGCGGCAGCGGTCAGAAACGTCTGGTAGGCATCGAGGAGATCTTGATTTTCGTTGAGCACTGCAGCAATCGCAGCATACCGTGGAAATTCGGTGGTCCATCTATCATCGTTCGAAAGACTGTTGTGAAAGAACCGATCCTGGCGAAAGACCTCCTCGAGAGTGTCGTTCCATGTGTAAAACCCCGCGGGTTTCGAAAAGAGGGGGACCTCGTCGAACTTGTCGATCTGCTGCCGGGCGGCATCCAGGGTGTCTTGATCCAGGTTGAGCCCCATGGATGCTGGATCGTTGCCGCCGGCCAGAAGACCGGCCACAACGTGGGAGAGACCCTGTTTCAGGGCTTTCTGGACTGCACCGCTTTCAGACGCCGAGGCGTCTGACAGGGCTTGCGCCAGGTCCTTGAGAAACTGCCGTTTTCCCGGCCGGGTCTGGGAGATCCCATCCTGCAGTCTCATCTCCAGGGCCGCGTACATGCCGTCGTTGATCACCTTGACCGCACCGTTGATGGTCTCCATGGAGGCCTGGAGGTCGCGTCCTGCTTCCTGGTTGCCGGCGATCTGGTCCTGGGCCGCGGCGATGGCGGGTTCCTTGGTGGGGAAGATGACGCCGTCGAGGCTTTTTTCATCCTTCCCAAAGGGGACGATATCCAGCTTCGTCACAGACCCGCTCTTGTTGAGGGTTACGGTGCAGGATCCAAAGACTTCATCTACGGTAATGTCTTCGTCGTAGACAGGGTGCTTGTCTGCGATGTCGTCGTCTTTGATTTCAGAGGCCGCCTTGCCCTGGTCACTGGATGCCGTGGCCACGCCCATGCCGTCGAGCAGTCCGAGTTTGCAGCCCGGTGCTGTGAGAAAGGACAAGACCGACAAGCAGAGGAGAGGGAGACCGCTCCGGGTCTGTTTATGGATTGTTCCTTTGAGCGTTTGCATGACCGACCTCCTTCTGGTTTTTCGTTTGGCCTGGTGATTCGTCCAGCCAGTTTTTTTTGTATCGGCGAAAAGACCTAGCAAGCAGCGTACCACATCCAGTCATGCCCAGGAAAACGTCAGGTCAGGGGATGCATCTGCACCATAGTATGACATTGCTGTCGTGAAAACAGCAGGTGCATGGCACATGACAGGAAAGGCTTTTGGGAGATGTCATATGTGCGTCGAGGCTGCATCTGCATCGAGTCTCGTCGACAGTCCACCGGCGAGACAGCATCATAGAGACGGCACAGAGTCTTTCCGGGCAGGGGAATGGATGGACGAACCCAGGGGCATCGAGAAGCAGTGGTTCAAAATGCCTGCTGGGTCGCCACCATGATGTCCCAGGTGACGTAAGGGCTGAGGGTCACTGCGGCATCGATGCGGAGGATTGCCCGATAGAAAGGCAGGAGAATGAATCGTGCGCCTGCGCCCACCGAAGACAGGAGACGACCGGATTCCTCGGTGGCCTGGTTTTCGGATCCAGACACTGCGCCCAATGCGCCGAACGCAACCCCTTGGACCAGGAGGGACTTGCCACGGAAAACCCAGTGGATTCGGCCCATGATGGGGAATTCCGTGGCCCAGAGCGGGGAGCGATATTCCCCCACCGCAGCCACATAGTTCTTTCCGAGAAATTGGGCATAGCGAAAGCCCCGCAGGCCGGTGAAGCTGCCCAGTTGAAATTCGTCCAGGAAGGTGCTTCGACCCGACAAGATGCCGCCTTGCAGCCAACCGGCCAGGTTGCCCACGTTTCTGCCCATATTCCAATAGCCCCTGGCGTCCCAGGCGACTTTCCAGAACGACTCGGTGGACCCGAGCCAAGGTCGACTCGTGGAGAGCCAGACATTGAGCATGAGACCCTGCATGAAATAGTGCCTGTAGGAGACTTTTCCGAGGGAGAGGAGGACGGATGCTCTCGAGAGACGTCCGTTGGACGGGAGCACGTCCTTGTTGGGACTGCCTTTCATGAACTCGAATGTCCGGTGCTGAAACCTGTAGGCCATTCCGATCCTGGCCCAGACCACTGGTTCCCAACGCACCAGGAACTCGCCCCATTCGGAGGTGATTCCATAAATCCGGCGGATGGCGCGTCGTTGTCCGTAGGTGGTGCGGATGGCCCGAGACAGCCCGCCGTTTGCTGCCAGGGTTACTGGAAGGCCCGCCAGTCTTGGAAGAGTGAAGTAGACTGTGCCTGCTGGCTTGCCGTCGAACAAGATGAACATGGCATCCAGGGTGAAGAGTCTGCCCAGGACGTTGACATCGAAGAGACCTGCCACGATTTCGTAGCTGCCTCCCCCGCGAATGAAGTTGAAGTAGGGCAGCAGGGACCATTTATCCTCGACATGGACGGTGATGGCCAGTCCGTCTCGGCCAGGGCTGAATCGCACCCGGATATTCTGGAACAGTTCCAGGTTGCGGAGCCGTCGCATGTCTTCCACAAACGTTTCACAGTCGAATCTCGCCCCTTCCTTGGTGTCGAAGACCTGGGACAGGCGGGCTGCACTGGTGCGTTTCATGCCTTTGAAACGAAGGGAACGGACCATGAGTCCCTGGTAGCGAGCGCAGCGGTTTGCCGCCACGGCAGTCCGGTCGGAGAGACTGACAGTCACAAGCAGGCCCAGCCATAATGTCACGAAGGGACCGTTCGTGGGCCGGTGATGATGTCGGTCCGATTGGGTCACGGATAATCGATGTTTCCTGGTTGCCGGCATCCCTTGGATGCCGTCGGTCCTCTCTGGCCGTGGCCCATCATGGTGCGAACTGGAACTGGGAGACCGCAGCCGCTGACGCTCTCCAGTAGCGCTGGCTCATGTACCGATAGGAGAATTCGTCGAAATTCAATCCCGGGATGATGGCCGAATAGATGTGCCAGAGCATGGGGCCGGCGGGATAGCCGGGCGGATCGTCGGCACCGGTCAGGTCCGGCAAAGAGAGCTGTGTCTGTGTTCCAGGCAGGTAGATGCGCCAGAACGGGTCGCCTTCCGGGTAGGTCCGGATCAAGAGGAGATGAATCGAGGGAACTCGTCCTGATTCTTGCCAGATCAGTCTGCCTGCCGACGGCACGGATCCGGCGGCGGGATCGACGGCTTCGGGGATCCCGAGAAATCCACTGGCATCCACGGTGCCTCCCGGCGTAAGGTCGGTCATGCGCAGACGTGAATAGGGATAGGTGCCGTAGTTGTATGCTTCCACCACCAGGGTGTACGTTCCGTCGGCCAATGCGCCCGACAGGGGAAAGAGGTGTTCGAAAGAGATGTCGCTGGTCGCGTCCGTGGTTTCCTGGACGAGGTCCTTGCGCACGATGTAGCCATCGCCGCCGAGGTTCATGTAGGTCGCTACTCGGTAGAGGACCGGGCCGCTGGTGGGGTCCAGCGGAGGAGGGTCCTTCAGGCGGACTGTCATGGATTCGTCGAGCGGTGTGTCGAGCCAGATGTCGGCCGACACCGTGTCTCCGGGAGAGACCGTGACGCCCCTGGTCACACCAGCGAGCAGCGGGGTGAATTTTTGTGTCTCTTCGTCCATGAAGCCGGCCAAGGCATAGAGGGCCGCAGTGCCGGGTCTGAGGTAAACGAAGTAGGAATACCCCTGGTCGCACGATTCCTCTTCGGTGATGGTTCCATCGTTGCCGGGTTCCAGGGGAGGGTAGTTGTACGAACCTTGACTCTGGTAGACCTTGATCATGCGGATGCTACCCTCTGGGGCGGGGGGCATGAAGCGATCCCAGTCACAAGGATCACCGCCCTGTTCGATGCCTCCAAACCGGATGGTGCCGAAGGCTCCCGAGTAGGACGAACCGGGGAAGGTTCCCGGCTTGGGAGGAACATACGGGGTCATGAACGCCGTGACCTCCCTGGCATCGAAGGCCACGAAGGAGACTCGTTCATACTCGGGTGCGACTGCCGTGAACATCTGGGGCCCTGTCAGGTAGGGGTCCGAGAACGTAATGGAGCCGTCGGCACCGGTCGTCCCTTGATAGGGCGTCTCCGGGTCCACGCCCAGCATGACGTATGCGCCTTGGATCGGATCGAGACTGTAGGAATCGAGAAGATGGATGGTCAGCTCTCCCTGAATCGGACCTCCGCCCAACCCCCCGTTTACCGGGTCCACCCCTGAATAGTACTCGAAGCCATCTTCTACCGTGATGGTGCTTGCATCGCCGGAATCCACCACCACCACGGCCTGTCCTTCGGTTCCGGGCGGAGTCTTCCCCGTGATCACCGTGGGGCCCACGACGCGCAAGTCAACGAGCGGCCTGCCCGCAATGGTTACGGTGCTGTCCGGGCCGAAGTTCGTATCGAACCCCATGACCCGCACGAATGTGCCCCCAGACGTGGTGCCTGTGTTCGGATCCAGAGAGACCTGGTCGTAGACGTACCCTGCGGGAAGGGTGGACTCGACCCCGTCGGGGCGCACCACGCGGACATCCACCGGGCCCACCTGGCCCCCCGGGGTGATGCAGAGGATGCGCGATTCGTCTGGAAAGAGCATGGTGGACGGATCGGCCATCACCTCTCCAAAAAAGACCTGGGAGTTCTCCAGAAGGCCCCTGCCACGGATGGTCACCATGTCTCCGCCGGCGAATCCTCCATGATTGGGCTCCACTTGTCTGATACGAAAGGCATTCTGCGTTGCGCCGTCGGCGTCCCGCACTTCGGCATCCCTTGGTGGCCACCCTTCTTGGGGTGGGTCTTTGGTGCAACCTGCGACGAGCATGCCCGAGAGCGTGGCTGTGAGGATGGCCGCGAGCTGGATGTTTCGCCGGGAGCGGGTTCGCGATGCTCTGTATTTCGTCATGGATGCTGAAAGGCCCATGGCATTCCTCGATACGGCGGCTGGAGGCGCCCGCAGATTCGTCCGACGAAGGACTTCGCAAGCCGGCGCCTCGTCGATCCGGACCGCCGTGGATTCAACGAAATGTGACGTCAAAGGGTGGGGGCCTTGGTCCCCTTCACCCATTCGCCATGGTACCGCATCCTGGCTCAGGCACAAGTCAGGAGTATCTTTTCACATACTCTTCGTAGAGTTCGACTTCCTGCTTGTTTCCGATGACCACGGCTTCGCGCTGGTGGAGCTGAGTGGGCTGGATATCCAGGATCTTCGTTTTTCCCGTGGTTGCGCTGCCGCCTGCTTGTTCGGCGAGCATGGCCATGGGAGCCAGTTCATACAACAAGCGCAGCTTGCCTTTGCCCGTCTTGGCGTTGGCCGGATACAAAAAGATGCCGCCATAGAGGAGGTTTCTGTGAAAATCCGACACCAGGGAGCCGATGTAGCGCGTGGTGGTTTTTTCGTACCGACCTTCTTTTGATTGGAGGATGTGATTTACGAATTTTTGCGTGGCTTCATCCCATTTGACGAAGTTGGACATGTTTGCGGAAAACACCTTGCAGCGGTCTGGAATCTGCATGTTTTCATGCGTCAAGACATATTCGCCGATTTCCGGGTCCAGGGTGAATCCGTGGACACCGTGTCCAGTCGTGTAGACAAACATGGTCGCCGAACCATAAATAACGTAGCCTGCAGCCACCTGCTCGTGCCCTGGCTGGAGGAAGTCTTCCATGGTGGCCTTGGGCCCTGTGGTGATGCGCCTGTGGATCGAGAAGATGGTCCCCACCGAGACATTGGCATCGATGTTGGAACTGCCGTCCAGAGGATCGAAGAGCACGATGTACTGCCCATCACCCGGCGGGCGATCCAACGTGGTGACTTTTTCTTCCTCCTCTGTTCCAAATCCACCAACCGGGGGCATCCAGCAAAGGGTCGCCTTGACCGCCTCGTTGGCGATGACGTCCAGCTTCATCTGTTCTTCCCCCTGGACGTTCGTCACTCCCTGGGCGCCCAGGACATCGATGAGACCGCCTCGTTGCACCTTGGAGGCGATGATCTTGGTGGCCAGACCGATGCGCCGCAGCAGGTTCGAAAAGACGCCGCGGCTTTCCGGATGGAGGGTCTGCTCCTTGGCTATGTGACTTTCCAGGGTATCGAAATCCTTCCAGCCGACTGCTTTTGTCATGACCCAACCTCCTTTGAACATCCCTTCATTCGATGAGTCGTTACGTCCTGTTCCCTCGGGTAAAGGCAGACTTTGCCAGGTCCACAAAGCCCGTGACCGAGCGACGCGGGGCCAATCTGACGCTCTGAACTCCCCATGCCTGCAGTCGATTGGCCAGGTGGACGAGGTGGTCTTTCGAGTTGTTCGTCTCACTGATATGAGCCAAGGTGATGTCGAGTTTTCCCGACGTGACAACGAGTCGGGAGACCATGTCGGCACATTGATGATTGCTCAGATGGCCCAGGGGACCAAAAATCCGCGACTTGAGATGTTTGGGATAGGGCCCTCGGGCCAGCATGTCCACGTCATGGTTTGCCTCCACCACGAGGGCGGATATCCCCGTGAGGGCGCCCAGGAGCCGGTCGTCGAAACGCCCCAGGTCCGTGACCAGGGCCAGGTCTCCTTCATTGTCGTGAATCCGGTATCCCACTGGTTGCGCTGCGTCGTGGGAGACGGCCATGGGAAGGACCGCTGTGTGGCCCAGACGAACCGGTTTCCCTCCGGAGATTATGGTGACTCGGTTGCGGACCGTATCGGGAAGACTGAGACAGGTTCCCTTTGTGGCAAAGATGTTGGCTTCCACATTGCGCTTGCAAAAGTGTTCGAGCCCGGAAATGTGATCTGAGTGTTCATGGGTTATGAAGACGTCGGTGACCAGGTCCGTGGTTCGGCCCAGTCTGGCGAGTTGTCGGGCCAGAACCCGAGGGCCCAGGCCCAGGTCTACCAGAAGGCAACGGTCGCTGGTCTCCACGATGGTGCAGTTGCCTCGGGAGCCGGATGCCAGCACGGAATACTTCATGGCAGACCATTCTCCCCGGCCATACGGCCCGAAAATTCGATTGCATGATACGCTTGTTGCCGAGACTTGCAAGGGCATCGTCATTACGGTAGTGTTTCGGAGACGTACAAGACGCCCTGACGAGATGTCCTTGTTGAGTGTCGAGATGGTGTAAACTGGGAGCGTCAGCTCATGAAGCGTGATCAGGACGGCACTGGCCCCCGAATCGTGACAGGGGAGTCCACGATGGATGATTCTGTGACCCAGGTCACGCAGGTCAATGCTCCCTCCGTCGCCTCTTCCGGGCCCAGGAGAGCTTTTCTGGTACTTATCTATCCCCCCGGACCCCAGATGGGCAAGCGAATGGAACTCGTCAAGGCGGTGACCGTGATCGGACGCGGATCAGAGGCGGACCTGATCATCGAACGCGACTCGGTGAGCCGGAAGCATGCGCGGATCATCCGCAAAGAAAACCAGTATTTCGTCGAGGACCTCAACAGCACGAACGGTACGTATCTCAACGATGTGGCCATCAGTCACGGGGTTCTCCGGGATGGCGATTTTTTGAAGGTGGGTAATGCCATCTACAAATTCTTGAGCGGTGGAAACGTGGAGGCTGCCTACTACGAAGAAATCTATCGCCTGACCATCGTCGATGGACTGACCGGGGCGTACAACAAGCGCTATTTCGAAGAATTCCTGGAGCGTGAACTGGCCCGGTGCGCCCGGACGGGCAGACCCCTCTCTCTCGTCATGTTCGACATCGACCATTTCAAGGCGATCAACGACACCTATGGGCATCTGACCGGAGATTTCATTCTCAAAGAGCTTTGTCGCAGGGTTCGCAGCACTGTTCGTCGCGATGAACTCCTTGCTCGGTACGGAGGAGAGGAGTTTTGCGTGGTTCTGCCGGAGGCTGACAAGAAAGGGGCGCGGGAGTTCGCAGAGCGGGCACGTCGTATCGTGGAGCAGGATCCCTTCGTGTTCGAGGGCATCGAAATCAAGGTGACCATCAGTGCCGGAGTGGCCACGGTCGAGGGCGAAGACGTGGGACTGAGTGCCTTCATCCAGACCGTGGACGACAAATTGTACGAAGCCAAGCACGCCGGTCGAAACTGTGTCAGGTCGTGATTCGGGGGGGGATAGGTCGGGTGTGGATGCATCGTTTTTTTCTATTGTGGCTTTTGTCAGCGGCTCCTTTGATTCTCGTCGCCCACTGCGTTTTCGATCCCCTGGCGCATGTGGGCCAGGCAGACGCTGTCTGCGGAAACGGCATGGCAGAGGGCGACGAGCAGTGTGATGGGGTCGATTTGAGGCGTCAATCCTGCAAAGATCTTGGTTTTGCTGGTGGCAGTCTCGTCTGCAACACAGATTGTCTTCTGGATACCAGCGGATGCCAGACATCATTGCTTTGTGGCAATGGAGCGGTCGACCAGGGGGAGGGCTGTGACGACGGGAACCGGTCGAACGAGGACGGCTGTCCCGACGGGCCGGGCGGCACCTGCCAACCGGCCGCTTGCGGCGATGGGTTCGTTTGGAGCGGCCACGAGGGCTGCGACGACGGGAATCACTCCAACGAGGACGCCTGTCCCGACGGACC
>CAZIJS010000168.1:0-10451 GCA_964539505.1 uncultured Myxococcales bacterium | reverse complement strand
GGCCGGCCGGGGTGCCGGGGGAGGCATGGGCGGCGGAGGCATGGGCGGAGGAGGTATGGGCGGTGGTCGCGGTGCCGGCCGGGGTGCCGGCCGGGGCGCCGGTGGACCGGGACGTCGCGGAGCAGCACAGGGAGGTCTTGGCATGGGGCCGGACGGCGGCTGTGTCTGCTCGCAATGTGGCTATCGGGCCCCGCACCGGCCCGGGGTTCCTTGCCAGGATGAGGTCTGTCCCAAGTGCGGGGCAGCCATGGTGAGGGAATGAGCTGTGGGTGGTCAGTGAATGACCTGTCGGTCCGAGGATGGGCTGACGGGATGACGGTGCAACGAGGATGGAAACGACTGCGGCTGGAAGATTCGATTGGTCCTTCCGGCGGGCAGGAGAGACACAAGGAGGTGCATCATGCCGTGGGGTGATGGAACTGGACCGAGAGGATTTGGACCCATGACGGGTCGGGGCATGGGCTATTGCGCTGGCTATGGTCGGCCTGGCTACAGCAATCCGGGTTATGGCTACGGTCGTGGTTGGGGCCGCAGTCGTGGCATGGGCCGTGGTTTCGGCTGGGGTGCCGGCTGGGGTGGCGCGGCGTACGGCGGATACCCCGTTGCTCCAGCAGCCCGGCCCTATGGCCTGGATCCGACCATGGAACGACGCATCGTGGAAAACCAGGTCAAGTCCATGGAGGCTGAGTTGGATCTTTTGAAGAAGCGTCTGGCAGAACTGGATCACGACGAAGAGTGATGTCCGCGAGCCGGCGGGCGGAACGAGAGAACTCGCCGCCCGTCGGTCTCCCCATGTGTTTCATTGCAGGAAAAGTATGGGGGCTTTTCTCCTGTGATGTTGCCATGAGGAAAAGTGTTTCAACCTTTCACGAAATGGTAACAATGGGGATGAATTCGGGAGATGCGGCTGGAACAGGCGGTGTTTCCGGTTGTTGGTGATCAGGCCCATCGGAATGTTCGGAATCGGCCGGGATATTTCCCTGGATTCTGTGACAGGAGGAAGATGGTGCGACCGATCCATGACTGCTCTCGTGGAACGCTGGGCAGGAGGCTTTGGGATGCTTGAGAGGATTGTCATTCGGAACTTCAAGCTCTTCGATGAGGTCGACATCGAACTGGGAGATGCAGTGGTCCTGATTGGACCGAACAATTCCGGTAAGACATCTGTTTTGCAGGCACTGTCTCTTTGGGATCTCGGCGTCAAGCGGTGGTATGAGAAACGCGGCTCCAAGGTCACTGCCAAGAAGCGGTCAGGGGTCACTATCAACAGGCGGGATTTGTTGGCGCTGCCGGTTCCTGAGACCAATCTGTTGTGGCGTGATCTCCATGTTCGCAGGAGGAATCAGTCTGGACGGCGTCGAACCCAAAATATTCGCATCGACATCGAGGTGCATGGCACATCCCAGGGCAAGCAATGGCATTGTGGCGTCGAGTTCGACTATGCCAACAGTGAGTCATTGTACTGTCGCCCTTTGGGCTGGGGAGCGGGACGTGGTCACATCGAGGACTCGTTGCCTCGCGAGGCTCTCGATGTGCGTGTAGCATACCTGTCTCCCATGTCAGGTCTGTCTGCGAACGAGGCACGTCTCGACCCAGGTGCGATCCAGGTTCGTCTCGGGGAAGGGCGTACCGCGGAGGTCTTGCGCAACCTATGCTATGCCTTGGTCGAAGAGCACGAGGAGTCTTGGCTGCGTCTTGCCGAGCGAGTCCGCGCGCTTTTTGGTGTTCGGCTGTTGCGGCCGGAGTATGTCCCCGAACGGGGCGAGTTGACGATGACCTTCGAGAATAGGAGAGGAATTCGCCTGGATATCTCGTCAGCGGGCCGCGGGATGCAACAGACCATTCTCCTGATGGCCTTTCTCATGGGAAATCCGGAGACGGTTCTTTTGCTCGATGAACCAGATGCTCATCTCGAAATACTCCGCCAACGCCAAGTATACAATGCGTTGACTGATGCAGCCCTGGAGAGCGGGTCGCAGATAATCGTTGCGAGTCATTCTGAGGTCATCCTGGGTGAGGCGGCGAGTCGAGACATCGTCGTGGCGTTCGTCGGCAAGCCGCATCGAATCGATGACAGGGGGGCTCAGGCCATTAAGGCGCTCAGGATCATCGGATTCGAAGACTATTATTTGGCTCAGAGAAACGGATGGGTGCTGTATCTCGAAGGAGCAACCGACCTGAAAATTCTCCTGGCATTCGCCGGGAAGCTTGGACACGAGGCATTGGATATTTTAGATTGTGCATTTGTGGTCTATATTCGCAACCAGGTCCGCAGGGCCCGCGAGCATTTTTATGGTCTGCGAGAGGCCAAGAAAGATCTCGTTGGCTTTGTGCTGACCGATCGTCTCGAGACAGAACAACAAGGTGATTCTTCACTGCGCATGTTTCAATGGAAAAGGCGGGAGATCGAAAACTATCTGTGCTTTCCAGACGTACTCAGGGAGTATGCGCGAAGTCTCGCACGCGATCGTTCCGGTGGCCCTCTTTTCGACTCGGTGATAGCGCGAAAGTTCGAGCGAACAATGGAGAAGTGTGTGGCACGCCGGGTTCCGCCAGCCGCGCTCGAAGATTTTTCCGACCGCTGGTGGGTCGATGTCAAGGCAAGTGATGATTTTCTGGATATGGTCTTCGATGAGTTTTTTGCTCAGCTTGGGCTTCCAAACCAGATGCGCAAGACAAACTACCACCGCCTGGCCTCTTTGATGGCAGCAGACCAGATCGATTCCGAAGTTCGGGAAGTGCTCGATGCGATTGTGGATGTGGCGCGCAGTGCAGGAAAGACTGTCGGAGAACCTAAGATGGGGGGGCTGATGTCGGATGATGAACGATAGTCGTTTTAGTTGAGTGGGGCACCGAAGAAAATGTAGTAGCGATGCCCGCCGCCCTGGTCGACCCCATAGGCATAGCCGATGCGCAGGGTCATGGGCAGTTCGTATCCCAGGACCAGTTCCAGGAGGAGTTCGGCCCCGACCCCCAGCCGGAAGTCACGCAGGATCTTCCAGCCCGGGTTGCCGAAATAGGCCAGGCCCCAGTCTGTGAAGACCGTGCCCCAGACCCGTTTGGCCAGAAACGGGATGGTCCAGAGACCTCGGTTGATCCAAAACAAGGGAAGCCGGTATTCCAGGTTGAGCAGATGGTAGTGGTCGCCCACCGTGGCGTTGGGCGCATAGCCTCGCAGGGATGATCCGGAGACCACCGTGCCGTTGACGATGGCATCCAGGTAGTCCTGGGTGCCGAACCCTCCCAGGCCGAACAGGGTCCGCTGTGCTGGATCGCCCCAGCCGATGCCGCCAGTGTACCTGGCCACCAGGACATGGTGTTCGAGCCAGGGCATGGGAAGGTACTCGGTCCAGTGCCATGTCAGGGTCGATGTGCTGTAGTCGGCTCCCAGGGCCGGTGTGGCTGCCTTGGCCGTGACAGCGAGGATGGTGCCCTTCTCTGGGCTCACCGAGTAGGCGTAGGCCCGGATCTTGACATATTCGAGGCTGATTCCAAGACCCGAGGATTGTGGAAATGTCGCCGGCATGGGCAGGGGATCTTGGGGGGTGACCAGGACGTCGGGGCAGTCCTGGCAGCCACGGTGTTGATACTGGTATCGAAGCTTGAAGGTGAGGCTGCCGTATCGAAAAGACCGCAGGACCGGCAGGTCCATGCCCAGGTTCAGTTTTGTGTTCATGGCGCGGTAGGATTGGGGTTGTCCGGCCTGTTGCCAGTTCGAAGCCTGCCATTCGTTGTGGGAAATCCCCATGTGCAGGGGGGTATAGAGCCGCGAGTAGTTGTAGGCTGCAGCCAGAGACCAGTTGCCCGTGGCAAAGGCATAGGCTGCCGCCAGGGCCCAGGAATGGTACCCCACGGCGTCTTGACCGCTGAGCTGTAACGTGAGATTCTGGTTCGCTCCATCCCAGGATGCCCACCAGGTTTCCGGAGGCAACGTCCAAAGGGGATTGTAGGCCTTGTCCGACAGGATCACCTTCTGTTTCCCCATTGCCGAGATTGCCCTGCCCACCTGACCCGTCGCCGGTCTGACCCGGACGAAGGGCAGGGCGGCGAGCCATCGAGACCGACGCAGGTCCATGAGGTAGAGATCGAATCCTTTGGAGGTGAATCCCACGTAGACGAGCCGCCTGCCATCGGGAGAGACGTCGGGCTGAAATGCTCCCGTGACTACGTTTGTGACCTGGAAGAGTCTGTTGGTGGCTGGATCGAGGGCATAGATGTTGAAGATACCGGTCCGGTCCGAAGAGAAGTAGATGAGTCGGCCGTCTGGAGAGAAAACCGGGCTGGTGTCCATGGCCCGGTCACGGGTGAGCCGGCGGGCCTCGTTCTTGGCCAGGTCGAGCAGGAAGATGTCTCGGTATCCGCCACGCAGCCAGGCGGAAAACAGGAGTTTTCGGCCATCCGGGGAAAATCGCGGTTCGTAGGCCTGGTCGAAACGGCCGGGACCGCACCATCGCCGCCGGGGATGGTCGATTCGGTGTGGCACGACGAGCCTGGCCGTATAGAGACATCGCCTGCCGTTTTCGTTGCGCACGAAGGCCAGGAGCCTGCCGTCTGGGGAGACGTCCACTCCAGAGGCCCGAAGCCCCCGGCTCATGCGGATGCGCCTTTTTCCCGGTTCCGAGGCAAACAGGTCGCCGTAGGAATAGACCGATCGGTAGTTTTCCATTTGTGAGATGTAGAAACCTTTTCCGTCCGGGTTCCATGCGACGGAGCCCCCCACTTCGATCCTCGTCATCACCTGGATGGTCCCCTTGGATGGATCGATGACCTTGAGAGCCCGCTCGCTGCGGCCGTCGTCTTCCACGAACGCGATGCGTTCTCCTCGTGGAGCGAATCTTGGACAGCAGGTAGTTTCGCCGCTGTGGGTGATGCGCTTTCCTTCGCGCAGTCCTCGCTCGAGGACACGTTCCTTGCTCAGCAGGGCTTCTCTTTTCAGGCTGGCAGCCCATTCGTTGTAGAGTTGAACGTAGCTTTTTCCGCCAAAGAAGTGACGGGCAACCTTGTTGATACCGAAGGGGATGGCCTGGCCTCCATATTCGTGGGACAGGTCCACCAACGCCTTCCAGCCGAATCGCTGGAAGAGGTAGTGGATGAAGAACGAGCCATACAGGTAAGCAGCCCTGCCATGGGGGTAGCGGAGTGTGGAGGAACTCAGTTCATCGATGGTAAAAAAGGATTTTCGGTCCAGCGTCGCCGCACGGATCATCATTTTGAAAATGGCAGAACGGATCCTGCCGGCAGATGTGCGGATGGTCTCGTCGAGCACCGCGATTCCCTCGATGAACCAGCGGGGCTGGACGAGGTTTGGTGTATAGAGTTTGCCGCGTCCGAAACCGAAGATCCAATTGATGAGCTTGGCAATGCCACTGTGCGTGCTCAGGTGCAGCGTGTGGGTATATTCGTGGGTGAAAAGGAGTGTGAGCCAGTCGTCGAAGTCGTTGAGCGTCTCGAAAGCGCCGGGCGCCGTGGCAAAGATGTGCACTTCGTTTCTGGGAACCACGGAGGAATACCCGTTGGCGCTGTCTGTGTCATCGGTGACCACGACGTGGACCCTGCGCCGCGGTTTCCATCGCAGGGCCGACCTGAGCACGGAGTGGACCCCTTCGGCCACCAGGGCGAGGCGTCGGGCCACCACCCGCTCTCTCTCGTAGTAATGGATGAAAAAATGCTTGGTGGTGATGGTGCGCCATTTGAGCCGGGGATCTCCGGCCTGGCTCGATTGCGTCCCGGCGAGCAGGACTGCACAGGTCATCACCGTGGTCGGCGCGAAGCGTCCCAGGCCGCGATGCAAGCCCCGGGTCCGACGTTGATCAGTCACCGGCATCCTGGTCGCCTGCGTCCCGTGATTCATGGAAAAGCCAGGGCAACACCCTGGCATCGATCCAGTTCAAAATGGTGGCTGGATTCAATTGTCTCGTGGTGGTGACGAGCAGCCTTCCATTTTGCAATTCGAACTGCTCGGTGCGGCCTTCTCCCGTTGCCTCAGTGAGGGATGCGATCTGCAGTCTGGCCCTGGATCCTGGAATGCGTTGGAGAGACGGATCGCCAGCCAGGATGTCCGAGGCGGACAGAGGCGTCTGTCCGATGAGTAGGACAGCCAGGCTCTGATGGCTCTGTTCGCCCATGATACGAGACAGTAAGTCCCGAAGTGGTTTTTCATGGTCTTGTTGGGGCGTGGCGTCGTCCGTGCCTTTTGTTGCTGTTGCCGCCTGCGACGCCACCCAGGGGAGTAGGGGATTTGTGGGTCGTGGGATTTGTCCCGGCGTCAACGTGGACGTAAAGCAGCGGATGCCTCGGGCCGTGAGCATGGCAGCCATGCGGTCCATGTCTTGTCGAGTGCAGTGAGCAGCGCAGACGAGGACCACATCGAGTCTGGCCCGGCCCTCGGGCTCGACCATGGTGTATGTCAGTGGGCCATGGTCCGATCCGAACGTGACGTTCCACTGGGCGCACAAGATATCGCGACTCCTCGTCGGGCAACTGCTTCGCATTGTCTGGGAACGGTGGTGCGTTCCCTGGTGGTTGCATCGTCTGTCGAAGACGCAAGTCTACCTTGGATAATCCCGTTCTGTAAATATTGGAAAATGTGTGTGTTTGCTTGACGGAAAAAGCCCTGTTGGTGTATTTCCCTAAAGAAATACCGGGCGATGGAAAAACAAGGTCGAAGGTGACATTGGGTCGAGATGCGACTGGGGCTTTTCCCGTGTCCGGGGCGCGCAAGCCGTTGGCGGCGAGCGGAGAATCGAGGGAGGTGGATTCATGCGACGTGGTGCGCATTTCGTGACAGGATGCTTTGTGGCTGCTGCTGTGGTGATGGGTTGGGCCGGCTCTGCCTCAGCCCAGGGAGGTCCGGTGGACATCCAGATGTTCCGTCCGGCCATGGATTCGAAGGGCATCTTGTCGGTCGAGTCGACACAGGTGCTCAGCCCTGGCATGTTCTCGGTGGGGCTCATCGTGAATTATGCCTTCAAACCCTTGGTCTTGAAGGGCGACGACGATCGGGTGTTCCAGGTCACTCATCTGTCGACTGCCAACATCCAGTTTGCTATTGGGCTCTTTCGGGTCAAGCGCGTCCCCATGATGGAGATTGGATTCGGCATTCCGATTTCCGTGCTCACCGGCCGTGCAACACCGTACATTCTCGACGAAAACAACAACGACTATCCATGGAACCAGACCTGGGAGCCTTCCAAGACCATGGCTCCCATGGGATACGAGTACAACGGAAACTTCGGGTTCCAGGGCCTGGGCGATATCTATCTCAACCTCAAGTCCAGGCTCATTCCCTCGACCAGGTCCAGGTTCGGCCTCGGCCTGGTACTCTCCATGGCCTTTCCCTCTTCGAAGTTGAAGGGGGGATCGGAGCATTTCATGGGAAACGGGGGGTATACTCTCTGGCCGAGGCTCGTGTTCGACGTCTTCTTGGACAAGGCAAGGCGCGTGACCCTGGCCATGAACGCAGGGGCCAGGATTCGTTTTGGAACCACGGGAGAGCTGGTCCCGAATGCGGGGTGGAACAACTGCAGACAGAATCCCGGCGTGGGCCAGACGACCTGTCAATTCGACGACCAGGCGGACAATGCCAACGTGAAAAACCTGGTCATCATGCACGAGGCGACCTTCAGCATCGGCCTGGCCTGGAATTTGGTGCGGCGCAAGGTGGATTGGATCACGGAACTCTACGGCAGTTATGAACTCACCACGCCGGGGAAGAACACCAACTACTGGAAGCGCAACTACCCGGTGGAACTGCTCACGGGTCTCAAGGTCTATCTTGCCACGAACTCGTTTCTCGCACTGGCAGGCGGCATCGGCCTCACTGGTATCGGGCCGCTGGACGCAGCAGGGGCTCCTGATGCACGCGGCGTTCTGTCGTTCGTGTTCGAGCCCCTGGTGGGAGACCGTGACGGAGACGGGTTCAAGGACGACGTGGACAAGTGCCCGGACGACCCCGAGGACTTCGACGATTTCGAGGACGACGACGGTTGTCCTGAACCCGACAACGACAAGGACGGCATTCCGGATGTCACGGACAAGTGCCCTAACGAGCCGGCGCCCGGTACCAAGGACGGCTGTCCGGTGCGCGAGTTGCTCGACCGGGATGGAGACAAGATCCCCGACAACCTGGACAAGTGCCCAGACGATCCGGAAGACTATGACGGGTTCGAGGACAGCGACGGCTGTCCAGATCCCGACAACGACAAGGATGGGATCGCGGACAAGAGCGACGCATGTCCAGGCAGTGACGAGGACAAGGCCGATGGTTTCGTCCGGACGAAAGAGGACATGGATGGCTACAAGGATGAGGACGGCTGTCCGGATCCAGACAATGACAACGACCGGATCTGTGATCCCAACAATGATATCCAGGGCCATTTGAATACCTGGTCGGACAAGTGCAAGGGGCTCGACAAATGCCCCAACGAACCCGAGACCTACAACGGATATCAAGACGAGGACGGTTGCCCGGACAAGGGCAAGGTGGTGGTGCAGAAAGACCGCATCCTTATCATGGAGAAGGTCTACTTCGAAACCAACAAGGCCATAATCAAGCCGGTGTCCTACAACATCTTGAATGCTGTGGCGGCCACGTTGAAAGCGAACCCGCAAATCAAGCAGATCGAGATCCAGGGCCACACCGATGAGCGGGGCAGCGACGACTACAACATGCGGCTGTCGGACGATCGAGCCAATTCGGTTCGGCGCTATCTCATCAATCGCGGAGTGGCTCCCGCCCGCCTGTTGGCCAAGGGGTATGGCGAGACCAAGCCGGTCTGCTATCGCCACAACGAGGCCTGCTGGTCGCGGAATCGGCGCGTGGAATTCGTGATCCTCCAACGAGGCGAGGATGATGACGAGGATTGACGCCAGCCGGGATGGATGGGAAAAAATCCGGATTTTATACAGCAACGTAGAGGAGTCGAATCGATGAAACGGATTGGCGCAGTGACCATGGGCCTGGCTGTGGTGGTGGCGTATGGGGCCGGGGCATCAGCCGGGCGACGAGCATCGCGCTCGGGCGTCGAGAGGAGGGCTGCAACTCGAAGCCGTGCAAAGCCTGGCACATTCGAAGCACTCCTGGATAGGGCACGGGCCGTCGAGAACCTGGAACCGATCCTCAGTCCGTTTCTCCAGGTCTGTGGTAAGGGTTCGAGCCTGGCTGCGGTCCAGTGCCGGGCCATCCGGCGCAGGATGCAGCGGAGGGTTCGAGACGAGATATTCGTGTATGATGCGCCTGCGGTCCAGGTGGGTGCATATAATGGTACCAAGCTCAACTATCCCATTCACGTCCTTGGGTGTCTCACCTGTCAGGCTCCCCTACAGCTTAAGTGGGGGCTCTACGGCGGACATGACCGCTGGTACGTGACCGTGATGGAGCCGAGCCGGTTTGCCGTCAAGGGCGGGAAGGTGACATGGAAGGGGATTGAACTCACGGATCACCTCGCAAGGGGGCAGAAGGCAGTCACCATGCCCGTGGGTCCATCCGAGACGGACCGATGGGAGAAGACGGTCCGACCGAATCTGCGTGTCCAGTTCGTTGTTTCGGTTCGTGGGAAGCGCTGGTCCCGGAAGCTGAAGGCAGACGGATTGGTGGTGCAGCTCAAGGGCTATCGGCTTTACAATCAGTGCAACGGCGCAATATTGGCATCGGTGCCACCTTCGGCCGGCAAGGGGCCGGTGCGGGATAACCTGACATGCAAGGGCCCAGTGGCCCCCGTGGTGGTTGCCCAGACAAACAGGAAAATCACGCCCCAGACCCTGGGGGCCGAGATCATCCGAAAAGTCATGAAGGCAGCGGGTCCTGCCATCCAGGAATGTTACGACACGTACCAGATTCCCGGACTTGCCCGCATCAAAGTGGTGGTCAAAAACGACGGCACGGTGAGTCTTGCCAAGGTGCTCGGAAAGTTTTCCGGCACCCCCACGGGCAAGTGCATCCTGGACAAGGTGCAAAACCTCATCTTCCCCCGCTTCAAACAGTCCACTGTCCGATTCACCTATCCCTACTACCTGCGCTGAGGTTCTTCCACGGCGCTTGTGTCAAGGATTTCTGTGAGCCCATTTGGGACGTTTCCCGGGCATTGGTTCTGCTCACGTTGATCGCTGGTGAGACGTGTTGCGATCTGTCCGATGATACAGGGAAGCGGATTGCCGCGGCATCGATGCCGGATTTTGAATGGGTCGAAAGGCGCTTGCAGGATCTGCTGGTCTCGTTGGAAAAGTCGAGGTTACTTGGCAACCTTGACGGCGCGCAGTCTCAGGCCGTCTGTCAGCAGGTAGAGGATTCCGTCGTTGATCCGGCCGAAGGGGGTGAGCATGAAGCGATCGGGCCGCGAGGACCTGCCGGGGAATTTATAGACGAGCTTGGTTTTGCCGCTGTCTGGATCCAGCGCAAAGAGGCCTTGATGGTCTCTTGGTTTCTTGGGGTCCATGGACCCTGTCGCAAAATA
>CAZIJS010000167.1:0-10492 GCA_964539505.1 uncultured Myxococcales bacterium | reverse complement strand
CTTGGGGATGGGACGACCACCGAACGGCACAGCCCGGTGCAGGTGTCGAATCTGACAAACGTCAGTTCTATTGTTGCGGGATGGTACCATACCTGTGCGACACTTCTCGATGGACACGTGTGGTGCTGGGGATACAATAGTGATGGCCAGCTTGGGGATGGGA
The DNA here is from genome assembly GCA_964539505.1 of uncultured Myxococcales bacterium. Taxonomy (GTDB): domain Bacteria; phylum Myxococcota_A; class Polyangia; order HGW-17; family SLPX01; genus CAZIJS01. The sequence goes on along the minus strand of CAZIJS010000167.1, from coordinate 10,329 downwards.
CGACGCAGAACTCGAACATTCCGGTGCAGGTGTCGGATCTGACAAACGTCAGTTCTATCACTTCGGGAGAATATCAAGTTTGTGCGGCGTTGGGAGACGGATCGGCCTGGTGTTGGGGCAGGAACGATTATGGAGAACTCGGGGACGGGACCACCACCGAACAGCACAGCCCGGTGCAGGTGTTGCTGCCCTGAGGTCGTGGAGAGTTCGGCTGGTCGTGCAGTCGGAAAAGTTTGGGTGGATGATTCGAGAGAGGGCTCGTTTTTGCTGGTGGGCCAAACCACTGCATTGCATGGGGCGGCAGAGATGGTCGCACGCTGGTTTGTTTTTCAGGTTCCACGATCGGGGCGTTTTAGATACACTCATTCGAGATTGATGGTTCGATGTTGATGTCCGGGGAACTGGCGTTGCGATGCATCGAGATCATTGAAGGGGCATTGGAGGGTGGGGCATGAAAAACAAGGTCCGGTGGGTTCAGAGGTTGGCCGCGGCTGCATTGGGTGGAGGGGCGTCGCTGGTCATTGCCGCCTGCTATGGGGTCTATGAGTGTGTCCAGAAGACGGTTGCGACTGGGCGGGTGACGTACCAGCATCAGGGAATTCCCGGCATCCAGGTTTGTGTCGAGCCAAACCAGAGCTGTGTGCGGACCGATGGCAACGGGTACTATCAAGTCTCCCTGTGTCAGGATTCGGCAACGGCCCAGCCTGGGGCCACCGTTGGGCTGACTTTCGAAGACGTGGACGGACCGGCCAACGGGGGCGAGTTCCAGACTCAACGAACCGAGATTACCGTGACCGAGGACAGCCCCCCCCTGGTGAACGCCGAGATGGTGCCGGTGGTCGAGTAGCGCTTTTTTACTCGGTGCGTTTCGAGAGAGGCTGGAGAATCGTTTCTTGTCTGCGTCATTGCAGTCGTTTTTCAAAACCGTGCGGTGGGGCCTCTACCAGAGCCTCGAAGCCCAGGTGCACGACCTGCTCTACTTGTTCTGGGAGGCGACCAGGCAATGCAACCTGCGTTGTCGTCACTGTGGGTCGGACTGCACCAGCGACGGGCATCCCGGGCTGCCCGCCCACCAGGTGATTGCCGTTTTGGAGCGCATCGCGTCGGTCTTGCGACCGGAAGACATCGTCTTGGTGGTTACGGGAGGCGAGCCCCTGGTCAGGCCCGACCTCTTCGAGATCCTGGAACGGGTTTCTGCCATGGACTTTCACCTGGGCATGGTCACCAATGGCATTTCCTTGAATGAAAAAGCGGCCCGGCGCCTCTTGTCCGTTGGGGTGACCAACGTGGTGGTATCCCTGGATGGACCGAAGGAATCGCATGATTGGCTGCGTAACAGACAGGGGGCCTTCGAGAAAGCCTGCCGTGCCATCCGGGCCTTGGTGGATGCGGGGATGCCTTCGGTGGAGGCCATCACCTGTGCCACGCCCCGCAGCCTGGATCTGCTCGAAGAGACCTATGAGATCGTCAAGTCGCTGGGAGCCCATGGCTGGCGCATCTTCAATATTTTCCCAGCGGGGAGAGCAGAGGGGAATCCAGAGTTGATTCTCACCAGGAAGCAGATTGCAGCCTTGGTCTCGAAGGTGGCTCGATTCCGCAAGAGGGGCGCCGAGGAGGGGTTGCTCGTCAACCTGAGTGAGGAGGGCTATCTGGGCTGGGACTACGAGGGACTGGTTCGCGATCAGCCCTATTTTTGCCGGGCCGGGATCAACATCGCCGGAATCCTTGCTGACGGGACCATTTCCGCTTGCCCGAACCTGCCGGACTGGATGGGCCAGGGAAACGTGGCGCAGGATGATTTCATGGAAGTTTGGGAAGATGGGTTCACGCTTTTTCGAGACAGGTCCTGGACCAAGCAGGGTGCCTGTTCGCATTGCCCTCAGTGGCAGGTTTGTCGCGGCAATTCCCTGCACCTTTGGCGGACACCAGACGGCGGTCCAGCCTGGTGTCACTACGAGATCCTCCATCCCCAGTCCGATGACTGACGTTCGGCTGGCAGTCAGTGTTTCGGCGTCAGATTCTGGTGTTTGTTTTTGCGTTGACAGGTCTTCCTGCACCAGGAAACTGCCAACCGTGACGAGAGACTGTGAAACGAGACGGGCGTCATGTGAGACGCTCTGAAACCACAAACGGTCAACCCTGGAGGTGTTCCATGAAGACTCGTGCATGTTTGCGTGTTGCAGTTGCTGCGGCCGCAACGCTCGGTCTGTTTGCCTGTGCCCATGGAGGCGGTGGTGCAACGGGCGCTGCTGACAAGGCCAGGCCTTCCACTGTTTCGCCGCCCGTCGCCCGTCCTGCCGGCTCTGGATCGGAGAGAGCAGATCAGCAACGAGCGCTGACGGTCTTTTACTACAAGGGTTCTTCCAAGGTGGCCCTTCCGGGAGGACGGGTCGTTGGTGGCGAGAAAATGGTGGTGCGTCGGACGGTGAGCCCTGGTCAGTCGCAGATCGAAGAGTATGTGGTCACCAGCAGTGGCCGCAGCAAGAAGGGATATGAAGAATACCGCGTGATCATGAAAGTTACGGGAAACAGCTTCGTCATGAAGGAGGCGGGCGGCGCATTTACGGGCAAGGGAACCCTCGTGGGAGAGCCATGGAAATGGACATCCTGGCGGTCGGAGTCAGTGTTGCCCAACAAGATGATCGTCGAATCCAAGGATGCTCTGGTGGAGGGAAAGCTCCTGGTGCACAAGACCATGAAATCTCCGGACGGAACGGTTCGTGTGCTCATGACTGAAACACTCGTTCCCATCGCCGAATCGGAGTTCCATCGCGCCAAGGCGGAAATCACGAAATCTGGCAATGTCGGAGCGAAATCTCCCGCCAGGCCGTGAGCATAGATGTCTCAGCGGCTACATGTTCAAGTCCAGCTTGGGGCCCTTGTGGGGGCTGGGTGAGCTGCCCGTGGGCGCCTTCAGCTTGAAATCCAGATTTGGCGGCGGGGCGTTCAAGGGACCCTGACCCGGAGAGGGAAGTGGGGAAGTCGGGGTGGACTTGTCTGGGGCGGTGGCGGCTGCACCGCCGGGTGGCGTCGGGGATGGTGACTGGCCGGCGGCTGCGGCCTGTTGCATTTTGGCAATGGCCTTTCTCTGTTCCTTCATCTTCGCGAGAAATTCGGCTGCGGCCTGGGCGGGCATGTGCGATGCGAATTTCTTGGCCAGCTTGTCGGCCTGATCCGTCATGCCGGTGGAGACGTAGATCTGCCAGAGCGCACCGAAGGCATCGGCGTCGTCGGGCTGTTCCTTGAGCATCTGCTCCAGGCTGGCCGTGGCTTCCCCGATCTGTCCTTGCATGGCCGTGAGCATGGCCCGCAAGACCTTGGCAGGGCGCATGCCCGGGCGGTGTTGTTCGGCCCTGTCCAGGAGTTCCGACGCCTTGGCAGGCTGGCCCATGGCCAGCATGATGCGTGCCTGGAGCAGGTAGGCGGAGGCATAGGATTCGCACTTCTTCGTGGCCGCCTTGAGGGCGGACATGGCGCCGGTCACATCCCGGGCATAGAGCTTTGCGGAGGCCAGGCAGAGTTGCCTGGGCGCGTCGTTTCTAAGATTGACCGCCTTGAGCACGGCATCGGTCCCTTCAGACAGTCCGCCCAGCGCTATGAGCACCTTGCCCACGCCGCATTGCACCGAGGCGGATCCAGGGCCCAGCTTGGAAGCTGCATCTGCGAGCATGCGCGCGGTGGGAGGATCCGATTCTCCCAGGGCCTGTGCCTTGAGGTTGAGATAGGAAGCCAGGGCGGTCAGGTCATCGAGGAACTGGTACGAGCCGGTCTGGGACGGCTTCGAAGAGAGGGGATCGAGGATAGCAAGAGGCTTGGCGTCTTTGTACCCAGATGACAGGATCGCAACGCCGAATCGGCCTTGGCCCCCGGTTGGATCCAGCGGAATGGTCTGGGTTCCGTCTGCCTTGACCGCTGCATAGAGTTCAGCCAACACTGCTTTCATCCCGACGGATCGGGCCGCTGCCACCCCGAGCGCGGAGAGTGCGAAGCTGTGGCAGGGCCGGGCGGGTCCTGCGTGGGAGAGAATGCCTTGGGCCGTGAGCAGGGTGTTGGGCGTGATCCGACGCCCGGGATGTCTGCAGGTCTTGCCGTCCACCAAGTCGTGGAGGGCCTTTTGGAGACTGTGGGCCTTGGCTTTCAGATCGCCTCCCTGGATGTGCTTTCGGGCCCATTCTGCGACCCTCTGGTTTTGCGCAAAGGGGATGGGCAACTTGGGGGCTCCGGCCTGGACCATGGCGGCCTGGAGCGACCTGGGATCCTGTGGTCCGAGCCGGTGGTCTGCGGTCTTGGCTCGATGTCCTGCGCTGCGACGGCCATGCCACCACCACAGTCCCATGCCGCCGAGCAGAAGGAGCGCCGCCGTGGCGATTGCAATCGTTTTCCAAGGCATTGCGCGGTTTTCTTTTCCCTGGTCCGTTGCTCCCGCCTTTTTGTTTTTTCGTTTCTTTGAAGAAGATTCTTCTTCCGGGATAATCCCGTGCTTGCGCAGACAGTTGGGACATTTGGCAGGCGGTTCATCGCTTTCCACCACGGTGCCGCAGTGGCTGCAGACATAACGCATGGGTGACTCCTATAAACGGTTGCATGCGGCTTTCGTCACGCCGACCGGCATGCCGGTTCGTATTCTTCGGTCCCGCGGGCATCGACGTCCTCTTCCCAACCGGATGACCATCGGATTTGTTCCGATCCACGGGGCGATTGTTCCGGCGTTGAGCCCAAGGCCCTACTATGAAAGGTTTTGTCGCCGGGTTCAAGGTTGTGGAGATCTGGCCGGGAAAACTGCCGTCGATCCGGGAAAACCGGATGCAGGAACTCTTCGACCTTGCCCTTCAGTGGGTTCGCTGGCACCATTCCAACCACGCTCCGGGCTCTCCTGGTTCGTGGGGGTCGGGACGCGTGATGTGACGAGAACTCTGTTTCGGGCAAGGAGGTGACGAAAGATGACGGTTCAGGTGACCTGGTATGGGCATGCGGCTACTGCCGTGGCCACGCCCATGGTCCGCATATTGATCGACCCGTTCTTTTCGGGCAATTCATTGGCCCCGGTGGCACCGTCTGACATGGCGGCCGATGTCATCTGTGTGACCCATGGGCATGGCGATCATCTGGGGGACACGGTGGAAATCGCCCGCCGGTCGGGATCTCTCGTGATTGCGAATTTCGAGATCATCACGTACCTCGAAAAACTCGGACTGGAGAAACTCCATCCACTACACATCGGTGGGGGCAAAAGTTTCGAATGGGGACGGGTCAAGCTCACCATGGCCCAACACGGCTCGGCGCTGCCGGACGGCTCCTACGGCGGGGTGGCCGCCGGTGTGCTCCTGGAGATCGCCGGACGGCGCATCTACCATGCAGGAGACACGGGACTGTTTTCCGACATGCAGCTCATCGGGAGAGGGGGGCTGGATCTTGCCATGCTGCCCATCGGAGACAACTTCACCATGGGGCCCGACGACGCACTGGAGGCGGTCAAGTTCCTCAAGGCCCGGTTCGTGGTGCCCATGCATTACGACACCTTCGATGTCATTGAGCAGGATCCGGTGGAATGGGCTGGCAGGGTGGGGCGAGAGACGGCCACTGAGGCCAAGGTGCTCAAGCCGGGCGAGTCGCTGGAACTGACTGATTGACGGTTGCGTCGGAGCAGCAAGATAGGGACTGACGGCGTACCAGGCGATGGGTTCCAGAGGAAGTATTCCATTCGTACCGGGCCAGCGCAGGCTCGGGCGCAAGTCCCACGATCAGGAGAGGGAAGGGCCAGGCCGGACCGCTACCCATGGTGACTGCCAACCTGTCTGTCGCAGACATCACGGCCCGACCTTCCGGGTGGGAGTGGGCCAGGAGCCAGGGCCCGCGATCGGTCCAGTGGTCTTCAGCCCAGGCGAGGCGCAACAGGGCTTGGGGTGATAGACCCTGGAAGGTCGCATCCGGCGCCAGGCTGTCGAGGACAACGATTCGGCCTGCAGGTGAGACGAGGGCCCAGATCTCACTCGGTGCAGCCTTGTGACAGAAAACCACGAGTTTTTCGATCACGGTTCGGTCCAAATCCAGCGGAGGGTCCATTGTCACGGGCCGGTCCTGTTTCATCGCGCCGATGAGTCGGGCGGGGCAGCGGGTTGTCCCATGCGACGTCTCAGGTCGTCGAGAGTTTTGGCCGGGTGTGACGTGAGGTCTCCAATCGTCATGGGATAGACCAAGAGCCGTCCGGCATCGCCCAGGGCGAGCCATTTGCCGTCGGGCGAGAAGGTCAGTGCCGAAACTTCTTTTTGCGTGGGAATGAAGAACAGGGGGTGCCAGGTCGCCCTGTCCCAGATCCAGACTCTCCGGTCGTCTCCTCCAGAGGCCAACAACTTCCCGTTGGGTGAGAAGACCACCTGGTTGACCCATCGGCTGTGTGCCGTCAGTCTGGCCAGGATGTGGCCGGACGCGCGGTCTTGGACGACGATCGTGGCATCTTTCCCAGCGGATGCCACGGTGGTTCCGTCTGGTGAATAGGCCAGGGCGCTGGCCAGGTGGGCATGGCGAAGCAGAAGCCTCGACGGCGCATGCAGGTTTGTGAGGGACCAGAGTTGGACCCTGCCGTCCATGGCAGCGGTGGCTGCCTCGCGACAATCCGGGGAGAGAGCGCTCCTGAGGATCCGATGTTTCGTGTGGATGTCGAAGAGAGACCTTCCCGTCGATGGATCCCAGCCTTTCAGGTGGCCGTCCATGCCGGCCGTGAGCAGCAGTTTGCCGTTGGGACAGGACTGCATGGACCGGATGACGTTTTCGTGGGCCCGGACGCTGCGCAGCATGCTTCCCGCGGGACAGCGAACCGAGACGACCCTGCCGTCGAAAGCGTAAAACAAGGTGTGGGCATCCGCCGAGAAGGCCAGGGCCCGGACCGCGGATTCCCCCAGGAGGTGGGCAATGGGCCTGTCGGGCGCCTTGCGCAACCAGATTGCCGCGGCGCGTTCGCTGCCTCCTGCGGCCAGGAAACGCCCGTCGGGGGAGAAGGCCGCTGCCTTGATCTGTCCCACTGCGGACTGGAACGTGGTGACTGGCATGGGGCGGGCCAGCCGCCAGACCAGGGCACGCCGATCCGATCCCACGGTGACGATGAGGTCTGCGTTGGGACTAAATGTCAGGTCTCTGACCCCCTGCTCGTGGGCGGACACCGCGGCAATGGCCTGTCCCGTCCTGCTCCACAGGCGCATGGTGCCGTCCCAGGAGCCCGAGGCGAGCAGGTCTCCTCGTGGGGAGAACCGCAGGGCTGTCACCCGGTCTCGATGTGCCGAGAGACGACGCAGAAGAGCATCTTTTTCCAGGCCACGCAGGAGGATGGTTCCGTCGTCGGAGCCCACCGCGAGCCAGCGGCCGTTCGGCGAAAGGGACAGGGCCGTCACCGGGGCCGGTGTGGTGGTCTCGAAGGGCTGGATGCTTTGGCGCAGAGGAGTCCTGTGGCGGTCCTGGGTCTTCGCCCCGGGGACGAACAGGGCGATGCGTCTTCCAGACGAGGCAGCCACCACGTTGCCGCCCGAGCCGGCCAGGTGGTCCACCGGGTCCAGGAAAAGGGCCTTGTGCCAGAGCCGTTCGTTCGAGGTGACATTCCAGATTTCCACCGACCCGTCGTTGAATCCCAGTGCGACTCGATTCGGTGCCAGAAAAGCTGCTGCCCGGACAAGTGCGCCGTTGGCCGACAGTTCGATGGTTTGTCTCGATGCAACGCTCCAGACGGCAAGCCTCCCCTTGATGCGGCGCAGGACCACGCTTTGACCGTCGGGCGACAGAGCCAGAGCAATGCCTCTTGGCGGGCGGAGTATCTTGTGGCCTGGTTCCATGCCCAAGGCGGTGATGCCCCTGTCCGATGAGATGAGGAGGTTGCCCGTGGGAGCAGAAAGAACCAGTGATTTGGGGTCGTCGTGGAGTGCCAGAGCCTTCGTGACGCCGCTGATCGCACTGGTTTTCGCCAGGTAGATCATGGAGGCCAGTTCAGGATCCATGAGGTCTGTATCCGGCGTCTCGGGCGGTCGAAATGCAGGATCGTGGTATGGCGATCCAGCCAGCCTGGGGTCTTCCAGCAGTCCCTTGGAGGCAAAGAGTCCTGCTTCGAGCAGTCGGTGGTCCGCAGCCAGGGTGAGCGCCTTGTGCAGGTGGGCCCTGGCGAGTTGCCAGTGGGCCGTGAGGCGCTGTTCGTGTTCCATGATCCTGGCCCGGCGTTCCCTTTGCCTGGCCGCCCACTCTTTGCGATACGACAGGCTGGTGACCACCAGTGCGGAGAGAATCGCGACCAGGACGGCCATCGAGGCCGTGGCCGCCGCCTTGTGACGCCGGATGAACCGGGTGAACAGCTCGATCTTCGAGTAGCGGTAGGCGATGACTCGTGTCCCGGTCATGAAGGCTTCCACGTCGCGCACCAAGTCCTTGGCCGAGCCGTAACGGGCCCGCTTGTCGGCGTTCAGGGCCTTCATGGCCACGGCAGACAGTTCCGGCGGAACATCCGGGTCGATGTCTGTGGGCACTGGCAGCGTCTTGTCACCGGCGGCATACTCGATGACATCGAGGAGAATTTCCTGGGCGTTTTTTCCGGTGAAGGGAGGTCGGCCCGTGAGAATCTGGTAGAGCACCGCTCCGAGGGCATAGACGTCGGAGAGTTCATCCACGTCGTCGTGTTTCCCGAGGGCCTGCTCCGGGGCCATGTAGGCAGGGGTTCCCACGGCTTGTCCCATGATGGTCTGTCCCGCTGCGAGGTCCCGGAGCGCTTCGGCGCGCCGCGAGAAGAGACTGTTGTCCCGGTCCCGGCCCCCGGCGGTCTTGGCCAGCCCCCAGTCGATGACCAGGGTTTCTCCGAACTGTCCGAGCATGACATTGCCCGGCTTGATGTCCCGGTGCAAGATGCCCTTGCTGTGGGCGAAGGCAATGGCATTGCACAGGTTCGAAAAGGCGGGCAGCAAGGAAAGACGATCGGAGACGTCGGGGCTCTCCGAGATGGTATCGAGCAGGGTCTTTCCTCGGATAAACTTCATCGTGTAATAAAAGGTGCCGTCCCTGCGCTTGCCGATTTCATACAGTGGGACGATGCCGGGATGTTCCAGTTGGGCGGTGATCCGTGCCTCCCGGAGAAAACGGGCCGTGGCACCGGTGACAGAGCCAGTGGAGGCGTCGGCTGCCTTTTGGATCAACAGTTCCTTGATGGCGATTTGTCTGCCCGTGTGCCGGTCCTCTGCCAGGACGACGCGACCGATGCCGCCGCGGCCTGCTTCCCAGAGAATCGTGTAGCGATCCGGGCATTCGGGGGTCACCTCCGTGAGGTCCTGCTCTGTGGGAGGGGCAGCGTCCTTGGCCGTGATGGTTCCCGATGTTGCGTCTGCCTGATCGGAAGGCGGTGCCTCGCCGGCGTTGTGCCGTGATACTTTCTTCGGTCGTTGCCCGCGGGCAAGGGGATGTTGCGTATCGCTGGTCTGAGATCGGCCTGGTCCCACGGCGCTGGGGAGGGTTTCTTCCGTGGCGAGGTTGTTTGGTGTGAGGGCTGGATCGTCCTGGGATGGAGCCGGCAGGGTCGCCTCGGAACTCATGTCTCCTGCCGTACCGGCGGGAAGGGTCTTGGCGTCGGTGATGTCGTCCTCACTTGCGGAATGCCGACCATCGCCCATGGCGGCGCTTCCTGTCGGGTTCGGGGAGGAACCGGTCTGTCGATCCTTGTGGGTCATGGTGATTTCATCCCGCAGGAGTTCATCCCGGGAGGCTGGGACCTGTCGTTTCCAGTCAGCCTCTATCTTATCCGAAGCCTGGGGAAGGTCCATTGAGAAGTCTTTGCGGAGGCGAGGTGAGAGCATCGGCGCCTCGAGTTTTTCGTTGCCGGGATTTTGCAGATTGACTCAGTAGACTCTTGGGAGCGACTCGAGTAAAAAAGAGATTCGAGGTGTCGCATTGGCCAGGGTTCGTGGGAAAAACAAAGGCTCGGGTCCAGGGATCAGGAAGGCGGATGTCGTAGAAGTCCGTCTCACCGGGTACCGGGATGACGGGACAGCCCAGGGCCGGCTCGGTGATCTCGAAATTCGCGTGGCACGCGGTGCCAGGGGAGATCTCGTGCGGGTGGTCGTCGAACACGTCAGCCCCCATGCACCAGTGGCATGGGGGAGCATCATCGAAATCCTGGAGCCTGGTCCCGGGCGGGTGACGGCACCATGCAGCCTGTCGGATCGGTGCGGCGGCTGTCCCTGGATGCACCTGGACTACGAGGAGCAGCTTGAAGAAAAGAGGCGCCGTGCCGAGATGACGGCTGAGCATCTTGGTTTCAGTGGTCGGGTCACCGTGGCTCGTTCGCCTGAAATATTTCACTATCGCAAC
>CAZIJS010000166.1:0-10524 GCA_964539505.1 uncultured Myxococcales bacterium | reverse complement strand
CCGAGGAACTGCGGGAGCTGATGAGTGGCCGCCGCGCTTGAGATCCGTCCGCTCGAGAAGGACGACGATCGGAGCGGCTTCTCCTGCGGGCAGCCTGACATTGATCGTTTCTTCCACCACTACGCCGGGCAGAACCAGTTCAAGTTCCACCTCGCGGTGACCTACGTGGCAATCGCTGAGGAACACATCCTCGGCTTCGCCACGGTTGCTGCGTCGAGCATCGAGCGCAAGAGCCTCCCGTCCGCTCGGCTGCGGCACCGTCTGCCCGGATACCCCCTGCCGGTCCTGCGGATCGCCCGTCTCGGTGTGGACAGCCGCGCCCAAGGCCTGGGCGTCGGACGCGCGCTGCTTGGTCACGCGCTCGGTCTGGCGCTCGACCAAAGGAACCGGATCGGCTGTGTCGGCGTAGTGACGGACGCCAAGGCCGACGCCCTGGTCTTTTACGAGCGCTACGGCTTCGTTCCCCTCGGAGGCGTGAGGGAAGGCGCTCTCCACGGAGAGCCGACACCGATGTTCCTCCCGGTGGAGACCATCGCAGCGGCCTTGAAGAAGTAGCCATCGCTCCGGGTCTGTCCCCGTCCGGCCCCGTGGGTGCTTTGCCCCTCTGGAGGCTCATCTCCAGAGGACCGCTGGATGCGTGACAGGACCGATTTCTACTTCCGCCAGAGGGTGAGCGAGGCCGAGCAGGAGCCCTGCGAGGAGCAGAGGTAAGACCCCTACTCCCGTCCAGCCCCCACGTCCCAGTCGGTCGCGGCAGGTCTGTCATGGCAGGTATCGCATGGTCCCAAGCCTCCTCTCGGCCGACAGTCGCGCCTGGCGTCCCGGGACAAAACACATCTTCTGTGCGCCATTGCCCGCGAACTCATCGAACGTGGACGCACCGTGCTGTTTACCCCGGCCTTCAAACTGGTCCAACATCTACTTGTGGCCAAACTAGAACTCGAAGAGGCCCTGCGCAAGCTCGACCGCTTCGACGTCGTTCTGGTCGATGACATCGGCTATATCCAGCAGGACCGTGAGGACGTTGACGTTCAGCAGTCGTACAGGATTCCTTCTGCATAGAGAGCGTTGAACACCATAAACAAGGCCGCGAGCCAATTTGTGTATGCAAACAATTTTTTGAGTTTCTTGGGTTTCGTTTTCAAGGCGAATGTGCCCCCCAAGATCCCTCCGAGGATTGTCACCAAGGCCAACGGGACGGCCCATGATGGGTCGAAATCACCTTTTATCGCATGGCCTGAAAATCCCATCAAGGCCGTTGCCGCAATCAATGTCGATGCCGTCCCCACCGCTGTGTGCATGGGGACTGCGCAGGCCAGAACCATCAGAGGAACGAGAAACGACCCCCCGGACACGCCAACCATACCGGAACCAAATCCAGTGAGAATCGTGACGGGCAGGGCAACTGCCAGATTGATTCGATACGTATTTTCGCCTGCCTGGATGTCCGGGACAGAAAACGGCAATGAATCTCTCTTTGGGAATTTCATCCATCCGATTAGGGATTTCATGAATGGGAACGTTGAGACATTCCACATTGGAATGATGTTCCAATGTGATCGTGAGGGAATTGGATTCCTCCTTCGATCGGACATCCAGCAAGAGGCTGTTTTCCGTATCGAACAATTTGTCGGGCGATATCTTGTGTCTGCCTCGTCAAAAAAAATCCAATGTAAAGTTTCTGAGCACTTGTTCCATCTCACACTCTTTGTCCTTGGGGCCTGACTCTTTCTGGACCAATCTCAACCCCGATGCAATGCCACGACCCGTGCTTTTCGCCATGTGGTCACAACCAGTATTATGGCTATCGGCCCATATTGCCCTTTGTCAACCACAAAAATCTATGATTCCCAAAGAGGCACAACGAGATTGATTCGATCCGTTGCGTCCACGTTTGGCAAGCTTGGGCTAAAACAGCACTCTCCCTTCGGTGGGACATTGCATGTCCTACTCCAATGAACGAAATGGAACCAGGTGATCGTGGAACGATGGGGACGATGGCGAAGGATGGCGAAGGATGGACGGCAGGGAGTCACTCCACCTCGATGAGGAGTTCCGCCCCGTTGTCCCGCAGGGTCTTGAGCACCACGTCGTTGACCGTGTCGCCCCTTTCTAAGATGCCTTTGTAGAGCCCGTCGAGCTTTGTATACTCGGTCCATTTTTCGACGAATTCGTCGTAGCGCAATTTCTTGACCAGGCGCCCCTTCCACTTGCCATACTCGCCGAAGTCCTTTGCGCCCACCTCCGCGTCGAACCGCTGGACATACGCTTTGAACTCTTCAACGAAGGTCTGTTCGTCTGCCATGGCTCTCCTCACATTGCGATCCACAGACGGCTCTTTTCCTGGAAAGAATCGGCTCACCACGAAAAATGCGCTGTGTCTTCCGTCGAATCCGTCCTTTCTTTCTTATAAAGAAGCGTCTCGAAAAATACCAGTCAAAAGCATCGGGGTACTCGCCGCGATCCTCGCAGAGTCTTGCCGGGATTTTGGCACGGCACAAAAAGGCAGAGGTTGAAAACCACCGAGTTTCTTGTCAATGTCCCATCCCATGGAAAGGACCCATCGCACAACGAATCCCTCGTGGGTCAGCCTGCTGATCCTCTCTCTGTCGGTCCTGACCGTATCAGGCCTCTCTGTATCGGGATTTTCTGTATCAGACCTCTCTGTGCTGGATCTCTCCCTGTCGGGCGGATTGTCGTGGGCCTCTCCTCAAAGCGACGACGGTCATGCCGTCGCACCCCGGAAAGGATCTCCAGCCCGACAAGGGCCTCCCACCCCGACAGGGCGTTCTGACGAGGGAGGCAACCTATCTCGGGCAGGCAGTCCATCTCGGACAGAGATATCGCCCCCGGCAGTGACGTCTCATGGGCAAGGGGCTTTCTCACGAAAAGACCGTTCCTCACGGGACGGGAGTCGGCATCGGGCAGGAAGTCGAGATCGGCCGGTCAGGGACGAGACTGCGGCTGCCACGAGGCGGACAAACACGTTTGTGCTCCTGATCCTGCCCGACAAAAATGCCCGCTCCGGATCCATCGACCAGGCGGACCTGGTGCGTCTCGTCTCACTCCTTTTAGAGCCAAGCGGCTTTTCGGTCCAGTCGGGCAAGGCCCTCACGACCCCATCCTTCCCGCGACAGGTGGACCAGGCCAGGATCCAGGCAGAAGCTGCCAAGGCATCGGCAGTGGTCTGGTATCGCACGAGTCGACCCGGCAACCAAGCCCCCGAACTCTTCCTCCACTTGCTGGACCTGCTCACGGACAAGACCCTGGTGCGGACGATCAAGGTGACCGGCCGGCGGGACTTGGAGCGCGTGGCAGCCCTCAAGCTTTGGGCGCTCCTGCGCGCATCGCTCCTGGAGATGCGCGCAGACCGGGCCACTGCGGACCTACCCGCGCCAGTGGCGGCCATCACGGAGCCAGTGGGCGTCAAGCTCCCATCGCCCGCCGGGAAAGGAACGGGCCGAAGCGGGCGGAGAACCGATTCATGGCGACTCTCCTTTTCGATAGGATACGGGGCAGGGCTCTTCCTGAGCGGGCAGGGATTTTTTCACGGGGCGGAAATTTCCGGGGACATCAATCTCAAGCATTGGAAGAGCGGTCTGGCACTGGCACTGGGCCTGGATATGGTGCTTCCCGGCCGGCTGGACATCTTACTCGATGACGCGTCCCTGCAAATTCATCTCCTGCCCATGGTCCTGGACGTCTCGCTCCGATGGAACCAGACGACCTGGTTTCTCTCTGGATCGCTCAGGGCCGGGCTCACGGTCCTGTCTGCCGCCGCCGACATTCCCGCGGGCCCGGCCTTCCGCGTCACCAAGGCCGATCCCACCACGGGGATGGGAATCGAGGCCGGGTGGCACCCGACGACAAATACGGCCCTGGTGGGTCGGGTGGCGGCCGATGCCATCTGGCGAGGTCAGTGTTTCAAACGGGGAACCGAGAGCCTCTGCCTCGACCGCATGAGTTTCTGGGCCGGTCTGGGGTTTCGGATGGACCTCTGATGTCCGGTCCATACCACGTCCGGTCCATGCGGCGTCTGCCGGGTGTGACGTCCGGGCGGCGTGACCACCTTTCAACCAGACGGCCCCCTGTGGGAACCATGGAAACGAGAACGACGTGACCAAGGACCGACAGACACAGGACCACGAGTTGGTCCAGGCCAGCCTGGCCGGAGACCCGGATGCGAGTAAGCATCTCGTCGCCGAAGCTCTCGACCAGGTCAGGCGCGTCCTCTACCGGGTCCTGGGTCCAGACTCGGAATACGAGGACCACGTGCAGGAGATCATGTACCAGATCCTCAAGAGCCTTACCCGCTTTCGCGGAGCCGCCTCCTGGCGGACCTGGGTGACCAGGATCACGGTGAACCAGGCCAGGCAAATCCTGAGAAAACGCAGTCGCAGACCCGCATCGGTGAGCATGGAAGCCCTGGCCGAACTTCCCAGTCTCGATCGCGGACCGGAAAGAAACGCCAGCAACGCCGAACTCCGAAGGGCACTCTACGAGATAATGGAACGGCTCGACGTGGACAAGCGGCTCGCAGTCGCCCTCTACGAACTGGCCGGCCTGTCCATGGCGGAAGTGGCCGAAGCCACCGGCGTCACCAGGTCCACCGCCAAGTCCAGGGTCTGGTTTGGGCGCAAGTATCTCCTCGATGAAGCTGCTGTCCATCCCGCCCTGGCCTCATGGCTCGAAAGGTCACAGGAGACATTGGCATCAGACAAGTCCGGTTTCCGAACCGAAAGCCCCAGGGACAGATCAGGCAAGGGCACGGGGCAGGCCTCGTCGAACGATCAGAAGGACGATCAGAAAGACGATCAGAAAGACGATGGCCCGGCTGGATCGTTTGGGGAGAAGAGATGACCATGCAACCAGACGACTGCAAACGTGCCTTCTTCCTGGCCACTGAGTCCCAGCGAAGCCGGGACGACGACCAATGGCTGCAAGACCATCTGGCTCGCTGTTCCCAATGTCGACAAGATTTCAGACGAATGGCAACGTTGGCTGACCTGGTCCGAAAGGAACCTGTCCCAGAGTCCAGTCCGGAAGAAGTAGCTCAGTACGTGGCCCAACTGGCGCGGATGTCCCCCAGGCCTATGCGAGCTACGCGCGCCGCAACGAAATGGAGACGGCGCGCAGTCGCCGCAGCCGCGGTGCTGTTTCTGCTGGGATCCGCGATTGGGCTGTGGCGACTGCTGGGCCAAGACTCGCGACATGGGACCATGGGAACGGATCGGCCATGGTCCGGCATGGCAGGGGAGCCAGTCTCCTCTCGTCTACTCCGACAGGCCCGACGAAACGACCTTGGAATGCAGGATTGCCCCTTCGAGCCATTGGATGTCCAAGGGACATGGAAAACGCTGTCTTGCGGACCTTCCGGCACTTGCCCGCCCCAGGCAGGAACAG
Source organism: uncultured Myxococcales bacterium (assembly GCA_964539505.1). GTDB lineage: Bacteria > Myxococcota_A > Polyangia > HGW-17 > SLPX01 > CAZIJS01. The sequence continues at coordinate 5,121 of CAZIJS010000166.1, read as the reverse complement.
TCGATGGCACCAGGTTGGCCGATGCCACATGGAAGCTGACTACCGGGTCTGGTCCCGTACGCATGGCATCGGCCCAGGGCAAGGTGTTGTTCGTGGCCGGCCCAAGAACGCTTCTGCAAAGGGTTCGTAGCCCCGGCTGGCGGATGCGGCTCGTCCGCGGCGACCTGTACGTCGCGGTCAACCACGACTCGGGCCTGGGACGATGCCTCGTCATAGGAACCAGCGCAGGACGGATCCGCATCGAGGGGACCCGGTTTCTGATCACGCAGCGCCCACAGACCCTCACGGTGCATACGTACGAAGGAACTGTCCGTCTCACCAGGGCGAAAGCAGGAGATCTCCTCGTATCGAAGGGACAACGACTCACCCTCGACTCCACCGGAAAGACCAGCACCGGACCAGTCCAGGGCGCTGCGCACAATGTCCTTGCCGGACCGCCATCCTGGGTTCAGCAGGCATCAAAGCCCGGCAGCGCCCAAACACATGGGCTGAGCAAAACACAGCAGGCGCTCTCGTCCTGCAGCATGAAACATTTGCGCAGCCTGGGCCGTCGCTTCCCAGGCAGGGCAACCAAGGAAATCGAACGCTGCCTCACCGCCCGCCGGCTGGGACCAGAGGGCCTCATGCTCCAGGCGGAGTTGGCGCTGGTGCTCCACCAAGCCGGAAAGGCCGCCAGAATCTATCACCGCGTGGCCAGGCGCCACAGAGGCAGCCCGATTGGTCAGGATGCGCTGTTTGCCGCGGGCCAGGTGGAACTCTCCAGGATGGGCAACCAGAGCAGGGCTCTGCGGACTTTCCATATGTATCTGAAATGGTATCCTGCCGGACGTTATGCAAAAGATGTGCATCGTGTCATCGCCAGCATCCAGCAATCCAAAACCAGGTAGGCCGGGGCCGGCCGCCCTGTTCGCCGGTTTCCCTCACCTGGCCCGATCACTGCTTCTTCTTGGACTGTTTCTCTCCCCATCGCTCTCCTCCTGCCGGCAGGTCTTCGACCTGGGCTCTGCAAACGACGCAGGAGTGATCACAGACGCGGGCGATGCCATGGCGGACCGTCACCTCGATGCCGCATCCTCGCGGGATGCCGGCCTCGACGCAGGCCTGGATGCAGCAACGACCTGCAGGTCCGTCGGTGCCTCATGCGTCGAATCCCGGGACTGCTGCAGCGGATGGTGTCTCGCAGACAAGGGACTGCCATCCATCTGTGTCCCACCAAACGGCTGTCTGCCAAACGGAACCACCTGTCGCTTTGCCACGCAATGCTGCTCCATGAGCTGCATCCAAGGCGTCTGTTCCCCCGAGCCCACCTGCGGCACGAACAACGCACCCTGCCAGAGCCCGTCGGATTGCTGCTCCAACCTCTGCGACCAGAACAAATGTCGTCATCCCGACACCTGCCGGCCCGCAGGCGACGATTGCCGAAACGACTCGGATTGCTGCTCCCACCTCTGTCTCGACCTGGGAGGGGACAGGAACCAATGCGCCCTTCTGCCTGGTTGCCGGGTCCTGGGGGAAATCTGCACTTCGGGCCGAAACTGCTGCAGTGGAAGCTGCCAACAGACGCCACAAGGACCCAGCCGTTGCATGGAAGCCCCACACCAGACCTGCAAGGCCATTGCAGAAGTCTGCTCAACAGACAACGAATGCTGTTCCGGCGATTGCCTCGACAGTGACGGCACCACGAATCGCTGCCAGCCCTCGGGCGGATGCCGCCAGACGGGAGAACGCTGCGACGACCGCATCTGGTCCTGTTGCAGTGGGCTGTGTGAGCCATCCAGCGATGGGGTGATGCGTTGTACCGACGACCAGTGCCTCCACGAAGGCCAGCACTGCGATCGGGATGATCAATGCTGCCAGACCGGCCCTGGTGCCTGCCGGGGAACACCGGGAGACATACGGCGTTGCCGGACACTTCCAGACGACCAATGTATCGGAGACGGACTCGACTGCACCACAGACGCTCTTTGCTGCGACGGATTTTGTGCCCCCACCGCAGCTTCGGCATCCCTGCGATGCTCCGGCCCGGACCCCGCTTGTCTCCCACTGGGCAGCCTCTGCTCGGGCTTTTCCCAATGCTGCGACGGACTGTTTTGCCGCAGGCTCTTCACCGAAACGATCTGTACCAGATAGCTTTTCTCCACCCCCAACATCCGTCCTGGTCACTGCACGAGACAGCTCCTGGAAGGTGCGGCTTCAACCATATCGCCACAGCGCCCCACTATGGAAGCGAAGAGATTGAAGAGACCTGGGAACCCCAGGTAAGCAAAGGAGGAACCTGCGATGTTTTCCTGGCACAAAACGCTCACTGTCATTGGCTGTGCAGTCACCCTTTGGATCTGGTCGAACCCTGCCATGGCGCAGTCCCGGCACTTTGATCGAGGCTCTCTCATCATTCCCATGGACATCGACTACCAGGACGAAGGCATGCTCCAGGCATACGGTCTCGTCTACCAGCTCCTTTTCCATGACGTGACGGTGTATTGGATCATCCGATCCGACAAAGTCTTCGGAGAACCCGATTTCATGGCCTCTGCCAGAGACCTGGAAAGCAACCAAGACATCCAGGACCACGGATACAGGGGCGGACCCTTCGTCATCGATTCTGCGGACGCCGCCCGCGCCGAGGACATCGTCTCGGACTGGCAGCAAGACCACGTGACCACCGTTCATCGGGCAACCGACGCTTTCGACGCCGAAGTGAGCCGGGTTCTGACCGTGGCCCCCACCATCGCCGTGTTCGCAGACGGCAACGAAGACATTGCTTTCGGCTACTTGAATGCTGCACACATTCCCGATTCGCTGGGTCAGGCATGGCCGGATCGAAAGGACAACAGCAGGGAATATCCAGGATGGCCCGACGTGCTCAGCGTCGACGAAGTGCGTGGCCCGGATCCAGACAATGTCAGTGATGGGAGCCTGTTCGACGACCAGGGGCTGCCTCGCTACTGCCAGCTTATGACCATGCATTGGGGCGTCAACGAACGCGACGATGCAGCCATCGCAGAAATCCGCGCATTCCTCCAGTTCCCCACTCATTTCTTTGCTGAGTGCCAGGCGGTCAACGCAGTGGAAAACAGCGTCAACGGCCATTTTCTCACTCCCAACGGCTACATCATGGATGATCGGCCCGACAACGTGGAATTTCTCAATCCCTTTCTTCCCTTTGCGCAGCTCGATGGGCCCTTCGAGACAATTGGAGGATCTGAGCCCTCCTACAGCCTCCCCGATGGCGACGAGTACTACGACCAGGGCGTGGTCATGATCACGGAACGAGACAGCGGCATCGGCCACAGGGACATCTGGATGACCGGCTACATCGACGGAATCTGCGACATTGTCACGGTGAAAGGGCGCAAGGACGGTGAGTGCCAGGCAGACGTGGGGAAGGTATCCTACCTCGGCGGCCACCGATACAGCACGGCCACCCCCATCAGCGAGCACCCAGACAGCCAGGGAACCAGACTATTTCTCAATGCACTCTTCGAGGCCGACTGCGTAACCACGGTGGGACAGCCAGCCATGGCCATCACGCTGGACGGACCTGCATGGACTCCAGAGCCCCAGGTAGACTACCACGTGACAGTCATAAACTCGGGTGCAGGGGTGGCCCATGAAGGCATCCTCACCCTCACCTTGCCCCAGGACGTGACCATGGTCTCCTCATCCCTGCAGGCCACGCAGGATGGCACCAGCATCTCGTGGGACATGGGCAACATCGCGCCACATTCATCGACACAGATCGACGTGACCATCGAGCTTCCCGGAGATGGCACCTATGACTTCGTGGCCCATCTCGATTTTCTCATGGGACAAAACGCGCGTTCCGTGGACTCCAACGAGGTGAGCACCAGGCTGGGCGGACCGCCTCCCAAGGACGCAGGAACCGGAAACACAGACGCGGCAACCAGCGATGGTGGCAATGGCACGGATTCGGGGTCGGGCCCGGACTCGGGCTGCGGCTGCCGGACCCAGGGATCTCCACTGCCCCCATCCCTGCCCCTGTTGGTGGTGATGGTACTCGCTCTGTGGTACGGCCGTCGGCGGGGAAAATCGAGGAGTTGAGCCTACCTGCTCGGCCTTGTTTGACGCTTGTACCAAATCAACCCACCCAGCACCAGGATCCAGAGCATACCGCCGGACATGGGCGCGCTGGACCGACAAGAACAACCGCGCCCCGAACCAGGATCTTCTCCGGGCAGTCCGGCGTCGTCTCCGACAGCAGCGTCTGCTGCGGGCTGGGCATCCCACTGAGCCCCGCCGTCGGGCAGGGCACCGTCCAGTCCTGCATCTTGGCCAGGTTCCCCTGTCTGCTCGATCGTTGCGGTGAAGGTGGCCATGGTCGAAGGACAGCTCCTGGTTCCAATGGCCACGTAATAGACCGCACCTGGTTCGAGTGCCGGAACGGACGTGGCATCCAGCACCACCGAACCCTCGGCTGCCGTCATCTCGTCGGACTCGAAGTCGAAGTCTTGGGGCACCGAAATATTGAACCCGCCGTAGAGCGCCTGGAGCCGGTAATGAACCATCTCTCCCTTCCGGATCCAGAACTTGTAGAGCAGGTCATTCGTAGGGGTCTCGGCCATGGTGAACCGAATCCGAATGCCCGACACATCCTGCGGCGCCTGGATTTTGAACTGAAAGGATCCTGGCAACCAGTAGGAAAAGTACTGGCGCATGGTGGCACAATTCGCCCCCATCTGCGCGCCCAGGTCATCGAACCCTACCAGGATATGGCTCCTGGGAGTTTGATCCGTGATGTCCAAAAATCTTCCGCAGCCGATGAGGCCCCGCTCACCGAGGATGGACCGCACCTGTGCCACCTCGGCAGCCGAAACTTCGGAGTTGGTCTGCATGGTGTCGAGAATACTCAGGAGCGCCTGGGCGAAATCGTCGAACGTGGCGCTCGGAGTGAGGAGGGTGATGGCACCGTAGACAGCCTCGTCGGCCCGTTGGGCTCCAAGGAGATTGCGTATCTGCCAGGTGGTCCCCCCGATGATCTCTCCGTCTGCATGGGGCTCGCCGTACATATCGTCGGGGCAGACACCCGCCTCGCCGGACAGGTCCCGGGCATATGCCGCCATGGAATACTCCCCAATGACCGGATCTCCGGTGTTCGTGCAT
>CAZIJS010000165.1:0-10652 GCA_964539505.1 uncultured Myxococcales bacterium | reverse complement strand
GACCATTCATCGAGGAGGCGACGACCCATGACTACTTTGGAACTTTTCGACCGGCTGGCAAAGCGAATCGACGGATACCGGGACTACGTCATCGAGATGGAGACCGCGCTCACGGCGATCCCAGCCCTGGCGCCTCCCAAAGGAGAGGGCGAGTGCAAGAAAGCAGAGTTTCTGAAGAAGCATCTTACCGAGGTGTTGGGCGTCGAAGACATCACCGAATATGACGCACCAGACCCCGAGGTCCCTTGCGGCCACAGGCCCAACTTGATCGCCAGGATTCCCGGGGTCAATCGCAACAAGACGGTTTGGCTCATGGCCCACATGGACGTGGTAGACCCCGGAAATCTGGATGACTGGGACTCGGACCCCTGGAAGGTTCGCGTGGAGGGAGACAAGCTCTACGGCAGGGGGGTGGAAGACAACCAGCAGGGCCTGGTGGCCTCGCTTTGTCTCGTCAAGGCGCTCAAGGAGGAAGGAGTGACACCCCCTTGTGACCTGGCGTTGCTCCTGGTGGCCGACGAGGAGACGGGCAACGACAAGGGGATCGGCTACGTGGTAGACAACCACGAGGTGTTCGGCAAAGACGACCTCATCATCGTGCCCGACGGCGGGCTTCCCGATGGCTCCCAGGTGGAGGTCGCAGAGAAGGGTATCGCCTGGTTCGAGTTCCACGTGCAGGGCAAGCAATGCCACGCTTCCACGCCGGATGCGGGGCTCAACGCCCATCGGGTGGCCGCCCATCTCGTGGTGGCGCTCGAAGCACTCCAGGACCGGTTCGATGCCGAGGATCCCGTCTTCGATCCCCCGAGGTCTACCTTCGAGCCGACCTTGCACAAGGAAAACGTGAAGAGCACGAACGTCATTCCCGGCGACGAAGTCTTCCACATGGATTGCCGCGTGCTTCCGTCCTATTCGCTGGACGCGGTCAAAGAGGCGGTGGACGGCATCTGCAAGGAAGTGGCCGCTCGGTTCAGCCGCTCCGACCAGACCTGTACCATTTCCTGGAAGGTGATCCAGGAGATGACGGCTGCGCCCGCCACGCCGGTGGATGCGCCGGTGGTCGAGGCGCTCACCGCTGCGGTCAAGGATGTCTACGGAGTGGATGCCAGGGCGGAAGGTATCGGTGGCGGCACGGTGGCGGCGCACATCCGCAAGAAGGGATACTCCGCAGTGGTCTGGGCCAGGATGGACGAGACCATGCATTCACCCAACGAATATGCTCTCATCCCCAATATCCTGGGAGACGCCAAGGTGTTCGCCCACGTGGTCGCGTCCACGAAGTAAAATCCCCCCTTGCAAATGTGGCATTTCGCCTGCTCCGGCCGCGGAAAGTCCCCGGCTCGATAGGATCTCTACCGGGGCCGAATCTCTTCATCGCTGTTTGGTTGGATCGATGGGGGCCATGAACCTGACGAGGCCGTGGCGGTGCAAGTGCATCAGGAATTGGGTCAGCCGGCCCAGGGCATCGGTCATCTCGATGCCGGTCACGGGATCGGCAAAGGTCCTGGCCAGGTCCTGGGCGATGTCTCCCACGGTGCTTCGTCCATCCAGCTTCACCCATGCATGGGTCCCGATGGCATCCAGGGTGATGCGCACATAGGGCGATTTGAGCCGCGGCAGGAGGAAGCGTTTGAGCGGGCCCCAGCCGAACCGAGGCTTGAGGAGCACCACGTTGCCCTCCTCGTCTGTTTCGTGGTCGCACATGCGGCTGGGCACCAGCTCTGCGAATTCATGGTGAGGTTTTTTTCGTCCCAACATCACTGCCTCGATCCCGAATGTGAGGAGAACCTGTCTGGCGATCCGCCTGCTGGACCACTGAGGTGATTTCGGCCGGGCGCGGCCCGTCGGGTGGGCCCGCTGTCACGTCAGTCGGTTTTGTCGTGGTTTTGGAGCGATTCTTCATGCAGGCGGACCTGCCGCATGGGTACGAAGATCATCAAGGCCGCGATGCCCAGAAACACGAGGAGTCCCGGCCAGGCGCCTTCGTAGATGTGCGGCAGCTTCTTGCCGGCGATGACCACGGCGGCCAGTCCGATGCCCGTGATGGCCTCGCCTGCAATGAGACCGGAGGCCAGGAGGGTGCCCACGTTTTCCACTTTCTCCCTGGCCGCCTTGTCGGCATTTCTCGTATCCAGCATCTTGTCGACGACCCAGCGGATCACACCACCCACGAAGATGGGCATGGTGGAGGTGAACGGGAGATACATGCCGATGGCGATGAGCATGGGCGAAGGCGCCTGGATGAGGATCATGGCAAACGCAAAGGCCGCGCCGATCCCCACCAACGGCCAGGCCATGTCCCCGCCGATGATGCCCTTCGAGAGCATGGCCATGAGACCTGCCTGGGGGGCCGGCAAGGCGGCGCTTCCAATGCCCGAGGTTTCATGGAGCCACATGAGGGGGATGACCATGACCAGGGCGGCCGCCACGACGCCGAGCATGCAGCCGACCTCCATTTTCCAGGGGGTTCCCCCGAGGATGTGGCCCACTTTCAGGTCCTGCATGATGTCTCCGGCAACGCCCGAGGAGACACAGACCACCGTGGCCACACCAAGGACCGCCGCGATGCCTGCGTCGCCCTTGACACCCACTGCGAGCATGAGAAGGGCGGCCACCACCAGGGTGGAAAGGGTGAGTCCTGAGATGGGATTGTTCGAAGAGCCGATGGTGCCCACCAGGTACCCGGCCACGGCGGCAAAGAGGAATCCTGCCAGGGTCATGACCACCGCGGCAACCACGGCACCCAGCCAACTGTGGCAAAACTTGTAGTAAATGAGCGCGATGGGGATCACCAGCAGGAGGATGAGGATGGACGTGAGGCCCAGGGGAATGTCTCGTTGGAGCCGGTCTTGCTTTTGCTCCGCCTCGTCTTTGGCCGCCATCCGTTTCATGTCCTGCGCAGCACGCTTGACGCCCACCCAGAGGGACTGGCGCATTTTCCAAAGGGTGTAGAAAGCAGACACGATCATAGAACCCACGGCCAGGGGACGGACGTAGAACTTCCACACGTAGGCGGCCACGTGGCTCCAGGTGAGCAGGTCGTTCGTCTTGGGCAGAAGCGTGGTGGAATGACCCGTGGCATCGAAGCCGAAGACCTGTTGGTAGCCGGTGCTCTGAAGAAACAGGATGGCCGGTACCAGGACGAACCAAGCCAATACGCCGCCGGAAAACACGATGGCGGAAAGCCTGGGGCCGATGATATAGCCCACACTCATCATGGCGGGCGAGGCCTCGGGCGACTGGATGAAGAGCCCCCCCTGATGGCTGAAGGTTTGCAGCGTGGCATTCTTCGATGTGACAAAGGTCACCTTGGACTTGGCGAATGTCAGGAACCTGGACGTGCTGTCTGCGAAGAGCTGCATGCCCTGGGGGTGTTTGAAAAACTGGATGAGTGCCCCCAGACCCAGGGACCCGAACACGTAGCTGGCGCCGCTTTCGCCTTTTTGCCCCGCTTTGACCAGGGCGGCGCAGGCTTGGCTCTCGGGGAAGGGGAGGGTCTGGTCTTCCACGAGCACCCGGCGCAGAAAGATCACGAACAGCACTCCAAGGATTCCGCCCAGGAGCATGAGCGTGGTGGTCTCGAAGTAGTGGAGTGTTTTCCACTGATGGGGCAGGGCGATGAGAAAGGCCGGCACGGTGAAGATGGCACCGGCCGCCATGGCCTCGCCCACTGCGGCCGTGGTCCGGCAGGTGTTCTGTTCCAGGATCGTGCCCCCCAGGGGTCTGAGCACCGCCAGGGCGATTACCGCGGCCGGGAACGTGGCAGCCACGGTGAGGCCCACTTTCAGACCGAGATAGGCGTTGGCGGCCCCCAGAATGATGGACAGGACCATGCCGAGAAGGATGGCTCTCAGGGAGAACTCCTTCATTTTTGTGTCCGACGGCACGAAGGGTTTAAACTCGAGGCTCATCGGTCTCACCTTTGTTGGAGTTTGTCGGTTGGACTCCCAGTGGGGGTCACTGACTCAAAATAGACGTTTCGATGCGGAAATCTTACATTTTTTGAGATGATAAAAAGGGGGATCTGGCCTGTCAAGGACAGGTTTTTTGCGTGGAGGCTTTGGAAAGGCCGCATGGTCTTGGTTTCGTTCGTTGCGTGGAAATCCATTGGGGCCCACAACGCAGCGATGTTTCCATGAGAGAAATGTCATGCCCCTGGTTCCTCCATCGTAGGGGCAATGGAGTCCCATCGAATTGGTTGACAAATTCCATGGGCGTTGTAGACAAACAAGGCGAGTCATCTCGTTGCAACGGAGGATCCCCATGGAAGCAGACAAAGAGATTTTGGACTCCATACTCGAAGCAGTGGGAAACACCCCTTTGGTACGACTCAACCGGATTCCTTCCCGGGATGGGGCGCAGATTTTGGCAAAACTCGAGTTTATGAATCCTGGCATGTCGGTCAAAGATCGCATGGCGCTCTATATCATCGAAGATGCAGAGAGACGCGGCCTGTTGAAACCCGGGGCGACCATCGTGGAAAACACATCTGGGAACACGGGTGTCGGGGTGGCGCTCTGTGCCGCCGTGAAGGGTTACAGGGCCGTGTTTACCATGCCCGACAAGATGTCGGCGGAAAAGGTCCGCAGGTTGCGCGCATTCGGGGCCGAGGTGGTGGTCACTCCCACGAACGTTCCAGCCGACCATCCGGATTCTTATTATGAGACAGCCAAGCGGATCGCCGGGGAGACTCCTGGCGCCTTTATGTTGAACCAGTACCACAACAAACTCAACATTCAGGCTCATTACGCTTCCACCGGTGCCGAGATATGGCGTCAGACTGGAGGGCGGATCGACGCCTTCCTTGCCGGGATGGGGACTGGAGGAACCATGAGTGGTACCGCCCGATTCCTGAAAGAACGCCGCAGCGCCATCCGCACCATCGGGGTGGACCCCATGGGGTCGGTGTACTTCGAGCAGTTCCATACCGGCGTGCCGGGGCAACCACACCAATACAAAGTCGAGGGTATTGGCGAAGACATGGTCTGCGATGCCTTGGAATTCGAGCACATCGACGACGTCTACCAGGTCACCGACAGGGAATGTTTTGCCATGGCCAGGAGACTCACCAGGGAAGAGGGGATTTTCGCTGGCGGTTCTTCAGGAGGCGCCGTCCACGTCGCCGTGGCCGTGGCGCGCGAGATGCGTCCCGAGCAGGTCGTAGTGGTGCTCTTGCCCGACAGCGGTGCCATGTACTTGTCCAAGTTCTTCGACGACGAATGGATGGAAGCCAACGGCTTCTTCGGACCAGGGCCGCAACCAAGGGTCTTCGATCTGATCCGATGTCGCCCGCATCGCAGGGTCTTTGTCGGTCGGGATGCCACACTGGGGGCGGTCTTGTCGGCCATGGCGGCCTCGGGATTGGACCGGATCGTTGTGGCCGACGAGCAAGCAAGGCCGGTGGGGGTCATCGAGGAGAGAGACCTGCTCCGGGCGGTGGCGGATCACGGGATGACGAAAGATGCTCCTGCCTCGGGCTTCGTGCGGGAGTTGGTGGAGACCCTGGATTGGGAGGCATCCATCGAGGATACCGTCGAAGCTTTGAAACAGCATGAAGTCTTGTTCGTGCTCAAGGATGGCAGGGTTCTCGACGCGGTGACTGCGAGCGACCTTGCTCGTCACATCTGGGAGGAGAAAGGAGGGCGGGACTCGTGATCAAACGACGTGAGACTGGGTTTCAGACCAAGGCGATTCACGCGGGGCAAGAGCCGGAACCGGCCACTGGTGCGGTGGTGGTGCCCATATACCAGACATCCACCTTTGCGCAGCAAGCTCCGGGAGTCCATCGGGGATTCGAATATTCCAGGTCGGCCAATCCCACCAGGAGCGCATTGGAAACCTGTCTGGCATCCTTGGAGAAAGGGCGGCAGGGCCTTTGTTTCGCCTCCGGGCTGGCTGCGGGCGATGCGGTCCTGTCATTACTCCAGGCAGGCGACCATGTCGTGGCAATGGACGACATGTACGGAGGCACCTTTCGGCTGTTCGAAAAAGTCTGGCGGAAGAGGGCCCTGGATTTTTCGTACGTGGATCTCAGCAGGAGCGAAGCCCTCGATGGCGCTCTGACCGCGGACACGAAGCTTCTGTGGATCGAGACGCCCACGAATCCGCTCCTGAGGCTGGTAGATATCGAGGATTTGAGTGCCAAGGCGCACGAAAGGGGCCTTCTGGTGGCCGTGGACAACACGTTTGCCACGCCCTATCTCCAAAATCCCCTGGAACTGGGGGCGGACATCGTGGTCCATTCCACGACCAAGTATCTCGGCGGCCATTCCGACGTGGTGGGGGGCGCATTGGTGGTTCGTGATTCGGGACTGGGCGAGCGCCTCGCCTTCGTTCAAAACGCAGCCGGAGCCGTTGCCGGTCCGTTCGACGCCTGGCTCACGTTGAGAGGAGTCAAGACCCTCGGCGTGAGGATGGATCGCCATTGCGACAATGCCTTGGCCGTTGCCAATTTCCTGGAATCGCATCCACGAGTGCGCTCGGTACGCTATCCCGGCCTGGACAGCCATCCTCAAAAAGCCTTGGCTGAAAAGCAGATGCAGGGCTTTGGCGGGATGGTTACCGCGATACTCGATGGCGGGATCGATGCGTCACGCCGTTTTCTTGCGTCACTGCGAGTGTTCACTTTGGCGGAGAGCTTGGGAGGGGTGGAGAGCCTGGCCGAACATCCCGCCATCATGACACACGCTTCATTGCCGGTGGAGCGCCGTCGTGCCTTGGGCATCGAAGATGGCCTGGTCCGCTTGAGCGTGGGCATCGAAGATGAGGCAGATTTGATTCGGGATCTTGAACAGGCGCTACAAGCCGCCTTTTCATGAATCAGGATGGGGCCGTCGAGGAATCTCGGCGTCTTTCTTAATCATTGGCAGGAGACGACCCGGCTGCAGGTGGCGGTCTGGGTACAAGCTGGAGGATTGCCCGAACAGGTCAGGCTCCCATCCAGGGGACATTCATAGTCGGTGGCAGTCAACGTGATTCTTCCGACAATGGTGTGGCCATTGATGCCACTGGTCCGGTAAAACTCGATGTGATTTCCATTTCCTTTGACACGACTCACCAGGTAATCGGGGCTGCAGCCATCCATGTCGCAGGTGCGATACCGGATATTTCCCGAGGCCGTGGCCCCAGCGATAGAGACCGAACCCACGAGAACATCTCCATTGAGGCCGCCGTCCCGATAGAACTCGATGTCGTTTCCGTTCCCTTGAATGAGGCTTATTCTGTAATCGGGATAACAATCAGTACTATCGCAATTTCGTAGGCGTACCTCCCCGGACGCAGTGGCTCCGCTCAGTATGATGGAGCCGATCAGGCTGTCACCTCCCATGATGGTGCCGCTGGCCCGGTAGAATTCGATGCGATTACCGATTCCCTTGATTAAGCTAATGAGATAGTTGGGAGAGCATTCATCGTTCCAGTTGCATTCCCGCAGGGTGATGTCATCAGACGCAGACACCTGCCTGAGAACACAGTTCGCCGTTGCACTGCAGGCAGCATTGCATGCCGACTGGTTTGGATTGGTTTGACTGTCGAGTGGGCATTGATAGACCCAGAAGTCTTCGTCTGTGAGCCCATCACAATCGTCGTCCTGACCGTTGCAGGCTTCGGCGGGGGGGCGGCATTGACCCCAGGTGCAACTCGCCGAGCAGACTCTGGTTCCGCTGGACCCGCAACTGGTGGTGCAACTCGACTCGCTGCCCGCGCAGCATTCGAACCCGTCGTCACAGGCCCCGTCGCAGTCATCGTCCCGGCCGTTGCAGGTTTCGGGAGGGGGGACACATTGAGACGGACCGGGAAGACTGCATCCCGAGGCGCAGGTGCCCGTGCCAGAGGAGCCGCAGGTGGTGGTGCAAGCCACCGATTCGCCCAGCACGCAGGAAAAGTCTTCGTCGGTGCTTCCGTCACAGTCGTCGTCTTGGCCGTTGCATGTTTCCGTGGGTGGATTGGCCGGGACACAGTTCGTCTCACAGGATCCGTCCCCGTTCATATCGCTCCACCCCGGGTCGCAGTCCACGTCGCAGATGCCCTGTCTGCAGACAGGCGTGGCATGGAGACCCGCAGTGCAGGCCTGATCGCAGCCATTGCAATTGTCCAAGTCGTCAAGGGGATCGACACATGTTCCGTGACATACGATCCAGCCCTGCTGACAGTGAAGCTCGCAGTTCCCGTTGACGCAGGTTTCACTGGGACCGCAGGCATGGTCGCAGGAGCCACAATGCTCATGCGTCGTTTCCAAATCGAAGCATTGTCCCGAGCAGTCCGAGAGGTTGCCTGGGCAACCGCCATCGGGTACCGGCATGCCGTCTGTGGGCATGGCATCCACCAGGGCGGCATCTTGGGTGAGAGCATCGCTGGAAGATGCGTCCAGTCCTGAATCGGAGGCTGCTGCGTCCTGGTCCACAGACGCGTCCGGTTCTCGGTATGTGCCGCTCTGGGCACAGCCCCAAACGGAAACGGAGGCTGCGAAAAAAAACACCGCCGAAAAATGCGCTCCAGGGATGGAGCGTTTGTTGGATTGTGTATTCCCGGTCATGGTGCACCTCGCATTTCGACACCTTGGTGCTGTTCTCGTGACGACCATTTGCTTGGATACTCCGCGGGATCTCCTGCCCGGCCGTCTTGTGTGCTTTTCTGTCTTTTCAGTATATCAACTGTCGTCCTCCTTGGGGAGTCTGGTTTTCGTCCGAGCTTGCCCCGCGCTTTACAGGCAACAGGCGAGATGCTAAAAGCAGCATCGGTGACATGGCCTGCGGTGCTTGGCTTCCATGGCTCGATGACTTGAGGCCGTGGCATTTCGGTTCCAGAGGCGAGCCGGATTCACGGAGGTTTTGCGGCGCAGGGACCAGGATGAGTTTCTTTGCCGGGATGTCTCGGACTTTTTGTGAACAAGGGCCCGTTGTTTGTGCGCGGGATGATCGAGGTGGACATGAATACTGCGACGATGTGGTTTCGACGGAGTTTCTGGGCGGGAGCGGTTGGGGCGATCTTTTTGTTGGGCGCGACGACCGTTTCAGGGTGTAAGCAGGGAGAGGGGGATCGTTGTGAGCTGACGTCGGATTGCGCCGACGGATTGGAGTGTTGCGTGGGGGCCAACACCAGGTACCAAAACACCTGCCGGAAGAAGTGCAATCCCTGTGGGGATGGAGTCTTGGACCCAGGAGAAGTTTGTGACGACGGCAACAATGTGTCCGGAGATGGATGCAAGGGTGACTGCAGTTCCGACGAAACCTGTGGCAACGGGATCGTGGACAGTCATCTCGATCCCCCCGAAGAATGCGATCCCGGCTCTGACGAGACCGCTCACGTGGACTGCACCGACCTGGGATTTCTCGCTGGAACGGCGGACTGCCGGGCGGATTGCACGTTGGATTTGAGTGGTTGTGAGGAGGGCTGCGGCAACGGCGTCAAGGATGCAGAGGATGAGTGTGACGGCAATGATTTGGGCAATGCAACCTGCGAGAGCCTTGGATTTTCCAGCGGCACCCTTGGTTGCACGGACCTTTGCACCCTCGATCGCCAGGGCTGTCAGGGAGGTTGTGGCAATGGTATCCTGGAGGCCGGCGAGCAATGTGACGGGAGTGTGGACGTCACCTGTGAAGATTTGGGATATAAGGCCGGGGACCTGGCTTGTTCCGACGACTGCCACTATGACACCTCTGGTTGCCAGGGACTCGCTGCGACTCAGGTCGTCCTGGATGCCACGGCGAACCAGGTGACTGTCACCGGGGACTTGTCTGGAGGGGCTGCATTGTTTACACCCTCCTGCCGGCAGGAAACCTGGCCTGAACTGGTGTATGCGGTTTCCGTACCACGGTCTGGGTGGTACCTGGCCGCCACGGTCCCGAGCACGGATGCTTCGGCATGCGACGATCCAGTGCTGGTGGCGCTCACAGACCCGACCACCATGGACCAAGGGGCTTGTGACGACAACGATGGTCCCGGCCGCATGGCGGCTTTGGCACTCTGGATCGACGCAACGGTGCCGGCCTATGTCGCCCTGGCAGGAGCGGCCGGCTTGGTGGATTTCATGGTGCGGCCTTTCCCAGTGCCATCGGGCAACTGCACTGCTGCCGAAGAGTTGCCGGGGCCCGGGCTCTATGCCGTCATGATTTCGGCAGACGACGATTCGAATCGGTTGTCTGGAAGTTGCGTCGGAGACCAGAGCCCGGAGGCGGTTTTTTCATACAGGATGCAGTCTGGCGGACAGCTCCGTGTCCAGGTCGAAAGCATCGGAGATGTGCCCTTCGGTGCGTACCTTCGCGGTTCTTGCGTGGATGAAAACAGTGAGTTGGCATGTGGTAGCGATTCGTACCAGTCAGTAGAATTGGTCGGGTCTGGTTTATCTGCAGGCGACCGTGTTTTTGTCGTCGTGGAATCGAACAGCGAGGACGCCAGGACGGCATTGACCCTTTGGGTCACAGAAGAGTAAAATCAGAAAAACTCGAACGCAGCATACAAGGCTTCGGAGTCATGCATGATGGACGTTGTTTTCGATTCCGGGGACAGCGAGGATCGTCTGCCGAAGGATGAAGGATAGAGGTGGCCAATGTTGAGAAGAGCAGCAGTCGCGTTGGGAGTGCTTTTGCTTATGGCTTTCGGGCCCACAGGATGCAAGCAGACTGAGGGAGAGGCTTGCCAGGTGAACAGTGATT
>CAZIJS010000164.1:1375-10666 GCA_964539505.1 uncultured Myxococcales bacterium | reverse complement strand
GCAGGTGGCCCGGACCTTGGCTCAGCAATTCGAATCCATCTATGAGATGGCCGAAGAACCCATGCCTTGGAAAAAGCGTTTCACAGAGTCCCTGGCCCGGGGACTGGGCCGATACTTCCGCCTGCGAAACGAAGCAGAAGCGGCGGCAGACGAACCGGCCAGGGCGAAAGACTTGCTCGCCCGGGCCCAGCGCAGCCTGAAACGATCCCTGGGCCTGGAACGATACGTTCCTGCTTCCGCGCTGGTGACCAAAAAAGTCGACGCCAGGGTGGAACAAGATTTTCCCTGGCTCACCAGCTTTCCCTTTCAAATGCTCAGTGGATACCTGCCCGACCTCGTGGACCAGATCGCAATGGATTCTCCTGCCTTCGAATCGTTCACGTCAGAGCACATGGAAAACTACCTCTCGTCTCTCGCGGGAATCTTCGAAGCCGTGGAAACAGTCGAAAGCACGCGTGCAGAACCAGCACCCGATGTCGGAACCGGTGGCGAGGCGTCCGCAAATGGCGCTTTCTCGATCCAGGGTCCGGACTGGCCCAGACTCGAAGATGTCAAGGCCGCCTACACAGCCTTTGTCCTGGAAGAGACTCAAGGCGACAAGAAAGCCGCCCAGGCGATCTTGGACATCTCGCGCAACAGTCTCAACAAGTATCTCGCCTTCTCGGAAACCGACGGGTGATCCAGGCCCGACCCAGCAGCCCAGCCGACAGCCGATAGCGCTTCCCACAAATGGCCGCTGACCTCTCTGCGATGCGTCCTGGCCAGAGGGCCTCGGAGGCACCACGCCCCTTCGTGCCGCCGGAAGCTGCCTTCATCCCGCCGTTCCATGAAATGCAGTACTTGAGCCGAAAGAACGGCTCTGCTACGCTCTCGATGTCAGGTTTGTCTTTTCTCCCGGGATGAGCAAATGAAATATTCTTGCCGTCAATCCCAACAATCGGTGCTTCCGCCAGCCTGGAAGGGCGCTCTCCTGGCCGGAGTCCTGGCAGTTCAAACAGTCTCTGGATGCAGTCACAGCGAGACGAGGCACTGTACGACGAAAGATGACTGCAATGCTGACGAGGATTGCCTGAACAACACCTGTGTCCCTGCCGACCCTTGCCGGGACGTAACCTGCGATCCCGGCCGACATTGCGAAGAAGGAACTTGCGTTCCAGACGGGTGCGGCGACGACGACTGCAGCAAGGCGCCCGATGATTTCTGCCTCGACGGCCAGACCCTGCGGCGGTTTTCCAGTCCAGGCACATGCAGAAACGATGAGTGCAACTACGACTACGAAGACGTCACCTGCCCGGATGGGTGCAGCGAAGGAACCTGTGTAAACTGCACCCCCGATGGGGCCTGCCCCCAGGATTGGGAATGCGGCGACTACGAAGATGCCTGCGGGCAGACGTATCACTGCGGCGATTGTCCCTCCTGGCAAAGTTGCCAATCCGGTGTCTGCCAGACAACGGCGCCCGTGCTGCACGTGGCCCCGGACGGCTCGGGAACAGACTGTTCGCAGCAACGGCCCTGCTCCCTGACCCAGGCAAGGAGCCTGGTACGACAGATGGCACCCCAGGCCGACGATGACATCCACGTGGTCCTGGCCGGAGGCACCTACGAACTCGATGCGCCCTTCGAACTCCAGCCCCAGGACTCTGGCCGGAACGGACACAAGGTCATATACGAGGCGGCACCCTCCGAGCAGCCGGTGCTCGACGGCGGTCTCGCCATCACCGGGTGGACCATCCATGACGCCGCCAAAGGCATCTATATGGCCAGCGTGCCGCCCGGCCTGGAAACCAGGCAACTCTATATCGACGGCCGCAGGATGATCCGCGCCGGGGGACGCTGGTCGCCCCCCGGCTTCACGGTCACCGAAGATGGGTACCAGGCTCCCAACGCCGACATGGCATCCTGGGGCAATCCCACCGACATCGAATTCGTGGACCTGGACCTCTGGAGGACCTATCGCTGCCCGGTGGCCTCCATTTCCGGCACGCAAAT
Organism: uncultured Myxococcales bacterium; assembly: GCA_964539505.1. Taxonomy (GTDB): domain Bacteria; phylum Myxococcota_A; class Polyangia; order HGW-17; family SLPX01; genus CAZIJS01. The sequence goes on along the minus strand of CAZIJS010000164.1, from coordinate 8,677 downwards.
CACCATGGCCCAGCCTTGCTGGCATCGCACCCATCTCCACCAGAACCATGGCATGGGGTTGCCAGACTGGATAGAGAACGCCTACGAACTCCTGGATGCTCCTGGTGAATGGTACCTGGATCGAAACGCCGGTCTCCTGTTCGTGATCTTTCCCGAGGGAACCGACCCCAACAGTGCCGAGGTCGTGGTGCCCAAGCTGGAAACGTTGCTTCGCATCGAAGGAACCGCGGACCAGCCGGTGCACGACATCACCTTCTCGGGCATCTCTTTTGCCCACGCCACCTGGCTGCGGCCCAGCTCGAACGAAGGCTATCCCTGTAGGCAGAGCGGCATTCTCTCCCTGGACACAGCGGCACAAACGTTCGAAACCCCTGGCAACGTGACCATGACCCAGGGTCACGACATCACGTTCGAACGATGCCGTTTCGAGCACCTGGGGGCCGCGGGACTGGTGGTGGAACGCGGCAGTCACGATGTGGTCGTCAACGGCTGCACCTTCCAGGACATCTCCGGCGGTGCGGTGCGTATCGGCAACGTGGATGCCCCCAACCCCACTGATTCGAGGGACGTGACCAGAGACAATGTCGTGTCGAACTGCTTGGTGACCGCCTGCGGGCGTGAATTCTTCGACGGCGTGGGCCTGTTTGCCGGCTACACCGACGGCACCCACTTCCTCCACAACGAGATCCGCAATGTCCCCTACTCGGGAATGTCGGTGGGCTGGGGCTGGAGCACCGCCTCCACGGTCGCCCGAAACAACGAGGTCGCCTTCAATCTGGGCGCCCATGTCATGCAACGGCTCCACGACGGAGGCCAGATCTACACGCTGAGCAACCAACCCGACTCGTCCATCCACGACAATTTCTTTTCCAGCCAGATTCATGTCTACGGCTCGATTTATCTGGATCAGGGCACCCAGCACTACCGGGTGACGAACAACGTGGTGCTGTCGGCACCCTACTGGTTCATTGCGCAGCCAACCGTGGCCCCGAGAGCCTCGCAAAACGAGATCTCACACAACTGGTCGGACCGATCCGACGACTTGTGCTGCGGAAACCTGGGATGCTGCACCGATGTCAACACCGTTGAAGACAACCAGGTGTTTTCCCCTGGGCACTTTCCAGTCCCTGCCCGGCGTATCGCGGACCAGGCAGGCATCGAAGAAGCCTATGCAGACATCAGGCCGGACAGCATCCTCGTGGAGGCGGAAGACTACGATCAGGGAGGCGAAGGCATCGGCTATCACGACCTGCTGCCGGAAAACCAGGGCAATTCCTATCGAAACGACGACGTGGACATCTACCGCAACGCGTTTCGATCGAACGCCCATAATGTGGGCTACACGCAGACCGGCGAATGGCTCGCCTACAGTATCGACCTGCGCCCTGGAGGACATTACGACGTCACGTTCCAGGTGGGTGTCCGCGATCCCGGCTGCCGCATCGACCTGGAGTTGGACGGAAGGATGGTGGATGGCATCGACCTTCCCGTGACTGGAAGTTGGTCGACCTACGAGGCGGTCGCCATCCCAGACATCGTGGTTCCCACCGGCCCCCACCGTCTCCGACTGATCTTCACCGGAGGATTCACTTTTGATTTTTTCACCTACACACTGACAGACAGCCGTTGCGATCCCACCGGACAGATTCAACCAGCGGCCAGGATTCAGGGCGACTTCGACGGAGACGGCACCAGCGACAACCTGGCCATCTACCAGGACGCCCTCTGCTGGGAAGTGACCACGACGGCCGGACCTTCCATATGGCTCACCACCTGGGGCCGGGGCTCGACCAACCTTCCCGGCGACTTCGACGGCGACGGCAAGCAAGACATCCTGGTCGTCTACCGGGCCTCCGACCAGCAGTGGCACTGGCACCTGGCCCTGTCCACCGGCCGGTCTTTCGTGCCCATCCCCGACGTCCTGGTGGGCCAGGATCCTGGCACCCAGATTTGCGCCAAAGACTACGACAACGACGGCATAGACGAGATCGTGGTGGAGTCTTCCACCAATGCATGCATGAAGCTGGATACGTCCACGTGGCACCTGATCCCTCAAAGCAACTGTGCCGCCACCTGCAACTGAACGAAAACATGGCACGGGAACCAACGGATGCGTCTCACTGGAAACCATGTTGGAAACACATCAAAAGGAAAGACCATGACCCCAAAACTCCAATGGATGGGCACGTTCCTCTTCGTGCTGGCAGGCTGTTCCGGCCACGTGGGCACAGCAGACAGGGACTCGGGTCCCGGGGACGGGAGCCCACAGGATGCCAGAGCGAACGATGCCACCAGGGAAGACGCCCAGGCGGCAGACGGAGCCCTGGACGACGCATCTTCCAGTGACGGAGGACTTCCAGGACTCCATGTCCTGCAGTGGGAGCCCTTCGTGGTGGTCACGCTCGATGCCAGTGACGACCACGAATGGAACGACTTCCCAGTTCAGGTGGTCTTCACCCACGAACAGGGCATGCAGCTCACCCTGGATGGCTACTGGGAAGGCGAAAGGACCTGGCAAGTGCGGTTCGCAGCGCCGCTCCCCGGCCACTGGACCTGGGTGGCGCAGTCCCAGACCGGCGACCTGGGCCTGGAAGCCTCCGGTTCCTTCACGGCACGGGCGCCCTCGTCGGCCCAAATCGATGCAAACCCGAACTACCACGGACATGTGGTGGTTTCCGGTGCCTATTTCCAGTATGCCGACGGCACGCCGTTCCTGCCCATGGGCGACACTTTCTGGAAGTTCAACACCACCCTGCCCCTGGGCAACCTGGACAGCGGCTTTGTAACCTACCTGGACGATCGGACGGCCAAGGGGTTCAACAGCGTGCTCGTGGAGTACATCGAAGCGCACCCAGACGAAAACGCCAACGAAGGAGGATACGTCTGGGACCCGGACAACGAGCCTCCAAATCCACCGGTTGTGGACTGGACCAGGATCAACCCCACCTATTTCGATTCCCTCGACGAACGCATCCAGATGTTCTGGGACCGGGGCCTGGTGATTTTCGGTCATCCTTTCTGGATCGTGGAACAGCCGGGCATGACAGTCCAGCAGGCCTCAGACATCTCACGTTACCTGCTGGCTCGATACGGTGCCTTCAACATCGTCTGGAGCCTGACCGGAGAATTCCACCTGGCCTGCAATGCAGGCAACAGCAATTTCTGTGACGACAACTATGCCGGCGTCGCAGACCTGGGTCGCTGGGTGGGTGGCAGCAACGACACCAATCCCGCCAGGCCCGGCTACAACCCCTTCGGACACCCCATGTCCGTGCATCCAGGGGGCTGGGACACCAACGACCCCGATCCGGATGTGGAGACTTCCCGGATATTCGACCAGGAAGACTGGCTGGACCACCACTGGATCCAGACATACGTGGAAACCGACAAGATCGTCTACCGCGTGTCCGAACTCAGGGGAGCCGTTCCCAACGGGTTGAGTTCTCACCGGCCGGTTCTCCTGGCCGAACCCAACTACGAAAACTTCCCCACGAGCCGGTACAACGATTGGGACCAAGGCACAGGAGCGGTCAAGGAAGCGGGCAAGGCCCGAAGGCAGGCATGGACCGCCATGTACGTGGGCGCAGCAGGATACATCTACGGGGCACAGGGTGTCTGGCAGGCCGAAGAGGTGAGTGCCCTGGACCTTGCCGGATCCACCATGGTCCCCATGGTCAAAGACCTGCTGCTGTCTTTGGGCTGGCCGGCCCTGGTTCCAGACGCCTGCGTGGAGGTTCAACAAAACTCCTCCTGGCAGGCACCAGCCCTGGACTATCCCTGGGGAGGCAGCCACAGCGCCGTCCTGCGCTACACCTATGCGCCCCGCTGCCTCATCGATGCAGGCCATACCATCACGATCTATGTTCCCGCGGGCAACGAAGGAAAAACGATTCGGGCCGTCATGCTTCAAAACCTGGAATACGTCGCCAGATGGTTCGATCCAAGAGACGGCACGTTCCACGACATCGCAGGAGGCACCCCGGTCAACCAGGATCACGACGACTCGTACCAGCTTCCCGACAGGCCCTCACCTTCCAACGATGACTGGGTTGTCGTCTTGACCGCCCAGTAAGCCTCAGATGCCCATCGAGCCCCCCTCGGCCCGCCCTTCCATGGCATCCCGGGCCATACGTCGCGCAGCACCCAGGCACCCCTCACGAAACTGTCATTGCAGGAGGGTAAAGAGCGAACCAAAAGAATCCCTGGGCCGGACCCTCGCAATGGTGGGAGCCGACTGCCCTGGGAAATAGGCCACCAAACAGTACAGCGCGGAAGGGAGCAGCCCACCGAAATGCAAAACAGGTGAAGCCTGCCCCCCGTTGCCCCGCCCACCGTCCACTTGTCTGGTGGCCAGGATGGGGCCAAAGTTCTGACAGTTGCCCTGGCTGTCTGGTTGCCGCAACTCCACCACGGCACCCACTGCACTCCGGTTGGCGCCACCTGCGCTGGGACCGGCGCCCTGCACGAGCACTTCCAGGAACCTGGGATTGCGCCTGGCATTTTCGACGTCGTTGACATCGTTTCTCAGCAAGACCGGGTTGGCCCCGGCAAACCCCACCAGAAGGTCCAGGTCCCCGTCTCGGTCCACGTCTTCGAGCAAAAGAGTCTCTGGTGCGGCGGTCCAATAGAACATATTGGTCTGCATTCGCGTCTCGAACTCCCAGACGCCGTCTCCGTCCGGATCCCCTCGATTCAGCGCCACCACGACACCATAACCTCCTCCGCTGTATTCAAGCCAGACCAGGTCCAGCCACCCATCATTGTCCACATCGCCCCAGGCTGCATCGTCCACCGCAGCCGGATAGGTGAGCCCCAGTTCTTGCCCCACCGAAATGAACCGCGTTGCATCCCATGAATAGAGCAGGTTGTACGAAAAACCGTACATGGCATCCTCGTCGCGGATCCAGAGATCGAAGTCCCCGTCATTGTCGTAGTCACCCCAGGACAACCCCCACTTGCGATAGTTTCCATGGCTGAAACGCAGGCCAAGGGCCTCATGCTCCTCTGAAAATCCCCCTGCCTCGGCACGAAAGAGCCGTCCAATGGGTGCCCCCACCACTGCGTCGGTGTCCCCGTCCCGGTCGAAGTCCGCCACGGCCAACCAGTCCCCATTGCCGATAAGGATGTCATCGAGACCGAGCTGGCTGGTAACGTCGGAAAAATTCACTCCAGGCCCCTGGTTGCGGAAAATTCGCACCAGCGCCCCATCCTGGAGCATGAGGTCGAGCCACCCGTCTCCATCCTGATCCATCCAGGCCAGCCCCTCTGGATTGGCAGGAGCAAATGCCACGGCAGTAGCCTCCAGGAGGTCTGCAGCCCCTGTTTCAACCAGAGTGTTGCGATACAGGTGCATCGTGGGCAAACTGGTGTTTCCCCCCACGTATCCATCCAGGGCCAGATCCCAGTCTCCATCATTGTCGAAGTCGCCCCAGACGGCTCCCCGATCCCCGACCAAAGCTACCGACAGGTTTCCGACAGAAAAACCACCGGAACCATCGTTATGGAACAGCAGGTTGCACCCGGAGGCAAAGACATCCAACGCATCTTTACCATGGAAGAGCACAGCGGACAAGACACCGGAACATGCCAGCGGAGTGACCTGCTGCCCGGGAAAGGCCTCGGAATCTGCCACGAATGAAAAGACGTAGGCATCGTCGCGCCGCACCAGCAAATCGACCTGGTTCCAATCTCTGCGTACCACAGCGGCGTTGAAAACTGCATCTCTCCCGGAGACCGACAACCGGTTGTCTCCAGGGTCCAAGGCCACCTGGGCGGTGAACAGGCCGCCCACCCCCACCTGTCCCAACACCGTGGCGCCCGTCGTTTCGTTGAGGACTACAATCTCGACGACATCCGGTCCAGCCATCCCGGAAAGCAGCTCGGTTGCCATTCCCGTAGGCGACGGGAGCGGATCCACCGACAGGTCCACAACGGTGTCCTTGGTCGCCTGCCCCTCGATCACCTGCGAGGGCAGCGATCCCCTCGACACCCAACTCCGAAGAGCCAACGGCCCGTCGGACATCGTAGTCAGGTCCGCGGTGAACGAGACAGTCCCCGAACCCTGGGTGGCCGGCATGGGACCCAGTTGAATGGTCGTGCCCGCACCATCCGTCACGGACACAAAAACCTGGTCCGATGAACGAGACTGGGCACCCAGTCCCACCAGGATCGCCGCTGACTCCACCGTGGCCGAGTTCACCCAGCCGTCTGGACACACATCTTCGCGCCCCTGCACAGACAGTGACAGTGGACCGGCAGGACCAATCGCAGCATCCTGGCTTCCATCGATTCCTGCATCCTGGACGGCCCCATCGCGCTCGGACGCGTCCAAAATCCTGTCGCCAGGCAGAGTAGCCACTGGATCGAACCGACAGCCCGGGCCAACGAACATCGAAAACACAAACCACAGACTCGCCATACCCAAGCCGGCTCCGGGTATTGTCTCCCTGAAAATTCGCCGAAACCGCAACGCCACCAGCCAGCTCCTCTCGCGTCCCGGGACGAAACGACCGGATACCAGTATCTTATTGGAACGAAACGAGCCTGGGACTCGACGAATCCGTCGTGGTGCCATCGCCGAGCTGACCAAACAAGTTCTCGCCCCAGCACCATATCCGTCCATCCCTGCTCACTGCACAAGTATGAGACCGACCCGTTCCTATATCTGACAGAACAACACCCGACGGGAATCCGACCACCTGAGTTGGTTCATGGCGATCCGTTGTGGTTCCGTCACCGAGTTCCCCATCGTAATTCGCCCCCCAACACTTTGCCGTGCCATCCTGGAGAACCACGCAGGCATGGTTCTGCCCAGCACTCAGTCGCGAAGCATCCGCATCCAGTCCCACGACCTGTGTTGGTTGACTTCGATTCTCGGTCGTCCCGTCGCCGACTGTGCCTGAAATATTATCTCCCCAACACCACACAGTCCCATCCTGTAGCAGGGCACAAGTAAATGAGTATCCTGCCGCAATCTTGGATACAACGGCATCATCAGGCAGGCCCTGAACCTGCACGGCCAAGGACTGGCTTCCAGTGCTCCCATCACCCAACTCACCAAAATAATTCGTCCCCCAACACCAAACTTCACGAGATTCCATGATAATACAGGTATGGTACAAGCCGGTCGCCAACCCGGTTATGGTATGGCCAACAGGTATGTTGAGAACCTGCACGGGCACCAGACTGTCGTCGTTGGTACCATCTCCGAGTTGGCCGCGATCGTTGCGTCCCCAACACCACAAGGACCCATTGTCAAGGGCCGCACAGGTGTTCTCATTCCCTGCTCCGACAAACGACACC
>CAZIJS010000164.1:0-1365 GCA_964539505.1 uncultured Myxococcales bacterium | reverse complement strand
CCTGGACCGGCATTTGACGATCCGCTGTTGTCCCGTCGCCAAGCTGTCCATACCCGTTGTCTCCCCAGCACCATGCACCACCGTTTCCGAGTGCGGCACAGGTATGAAGGCCTCCTCCTGTGAAATGAGCCACATGCCGCTCCACCGGGAGCCCGCGCACCGCAACCGGACCATAACGGTTGCTCATGCTCCCATCGCCAAGCTCCCCACTCGTATTGTGCCCCCAACACCAAATATGGTCCCCGGAAAAAAGCAGGCAGGAATGGAAAAAACCCAAAGTGACACCGATGACCTCACAGTCATCCGAGCAAGTGGCCGGCTCGGTCCCCACACAGATTGCATCGCCACACACAGACGAACAAGTACTCGGCTGGCCGCCACAAGACCAGCCATTCTCAGTCTGGCAATCATCCGAACATCCGTCGCCACCCACATGATTCCAGTCGTCACAGGTTTCTCCACCCACCATCTGACCATCACCACAAATCCCAACACAAACACTTGGCTGTCCTTCACAAACCCATCCATCTTCTACGTTGCAGTCCTGAGAGCAGCCATCCCCGCTCAAAGCATTGCCGTCGTCACAAATCTCTTGTCCAAAAATCAGTCCATCCCCGCAGTGCACAGAACAACTGCTGGGTTCTCCTTCACAGGACCATCCATCTTCGATCCGGCAGGTTTCAGAACAACCGTCTCTGGCCACAGCATTCCTGTCGTCACAAGTTTCTCCATCTTCGATCCGACCGTTACCGCACGTCCCACCCAAAGATTGAGAAAAATTCACCATGCAAGAGCCCACGAACGTGGCAAAAACAGAAATCCAGACCAATACAAAAAAAGCCTCTACAGACGGTGGCTTCTGGGTCCACATCTTATCAAAAATACCGTTTACTGTTTTTCGCATTCGAATGCCTTTTTTCTATCGAGTTTTTCTATCGAGTCTTTTCACGCCGATTCCCAACATTCGCCCCACCAGGGGTACGGGTCACACAGCACTCGAACCGATTCTATCAGATGCGACTCTGATGGATGTCTAATGCTCCTATTTTGATATCATGAAACGTTCACTGTCAAACCGGCCCCAAAAATGAGCGTCTGCAGCAAACCATTTGATATGAGGAGTGTTCCAATGCCCATCACAAAGACGATACAATGGATGTCGTGGTCCGTTGTGCTTCTCCTCGCTGCATGTCCAGGAGGTGGGTCCCTGTCGGAGAAGGATGGAGGCATCGATGCAGATATGGATGGGGGAACGGACGCAGGACTGGATGCAGATGTGGATGCCCAGGCCACCCTGCAGGTGGGAGAAGTCCATAAACTGGGCCTGTTGCCTGCCGCGGACTTCTCCCAGGGTTTCGAGAATCC
>CAZIJS010000163.1:0-10669 GCA_964539505.1 uncultured Myxococcales bacterium | reverse complement strand
TCTTCCCTCATACCTCCCGCCCTCCGCTTGTTCGATTGGATTGACTCTTCTCACCGTCCTCCCACCCCTTCCATCTCCCGCCTTCAACGGCAAAAAGTGTGATCAACGGTCAGGGTTTCGAAAGGGTGGGGCGTCAATGGGCCTCGTCCCAGTTGTGGCCCATCCCCACATCCACTTTCAGAGGCACGATCAGCTCGTAGGAGGCTTCCATTTCCTGGGCGACTCGTTGGGCCAGGTCCGCGGCCCTGGCCTCGTCCACCTCGAAGACCAGTTCATCGTGGACCGTCAGGAGCATGAGTGCCTGTCCGGAAAACTCCGTTTCCATGAGGTGCTGGCAGCGGAGCATGGCCAGCTTGATGATGTCTGCGGCCGAGCCCTGGATGGGCGTGTTGCGGGCCATGCGTTCGGCGGCGCTGCGTTCCCTGTGCGAGCCGGTTGCCAGGGCGGGCAAGGGCCGGCGGCGTCCCAGGATCGTGGTGACGAGTCCGCTGGTCCTGGCTTCCTCGATGACCTGTTCCATGTAGGCGGCCACGCCCTGATACTTCTCGAAATATCGGTCGATGTAGGTCTTGGCATCGCTGCGCGGGATGTGGATCTGCTTGGCCAGTCCGAACCCAGACTGGCCGTAGATGACACCGAAGTTGACGGCCTTGGCCAGGCGGCGCTGCTCCCTGGTCACCTCTGCGATGGGGACGCCGAAGACCTGGGCCGCGATCATGGCGTGCACGTCGAGTCCCTGCTCGAAGGCCTCGATGAGCTTTTCGTCACGGCTCAGGTGTGCCAGGACTCGCAGCTCGATCTGGGAGTAGTCCGCCGAGAGGAGGAGGCGACCTTCCGGGGCGATGAAGGCTTTGCGGATCCTTCTGCCCAGTTCGGTGCGGACCGGGATGTTTTGGAGATTGGGATCGGACGACGAGAGCCTTCCCGTGGCAGCCACGGCCTGGTTGTAGGACGTATGGATGCGCCCGGTCTGGGGGTGGAGCAGCTTGGGCAGGGACGTGACATAGGTGGATCGCAGTTTGGCGATGGTGCGGTGCTCCAGGACCAGGGCCGCCACCTGGTTGTCTTGCGCGAGTTGTTCCAACACTTCGGCGTCGGTGGAGAACCCGGTCTTGGTCTTTTTGACGGGCTTGAGGCCCATATCCTCGAAAAAGAGCTTTTGGAGCTGCTTGGGGGAGGCCAGGTTCACGTCGGACTGGGTCATGGCCCGGACCCTGTCTTCCATGTCGCGCTGCCGGATTGCCAGTTCCCGGTCCAGGTCGGCCAGGGCCTCGCTGTCCAGGGCAATGCCGTTGAGTTCCATGATGCCCAGAACCCGGGCCAGGGGGATCTCCAGGTCGGTCATGAGACCGGCGAGTTGTTCATTCTTCGCGATGCGGCGTTCCAGCCTGGTGGCCAGCAGGAACGTGACCTCTGCGTCTTCCGCCGCATACCTCGTGGCCGTCTCGAAATCCACCTGGTCGAAAGTGATGGCGGATTTGCCCGTTCCGCAGACCTCCTTGAAGGTGAGCGTCTGGTAGCCCAGTTCCCTTTTGGCCAGGGCGTCGAGGCCGTGGGAACGCTGCGATGGGTCGAGGAGATAGGAGGCGATCATGGGGTCGCATCGGACAGCCCGCAGTTCGATACCGAGACGTCGGAAGATGACGTATTCGTATTTGTGGTTCTGGGCATACTTGGGCTTGTCTGGATCCTCCAACAAGGGTGCCAGACCAGAGATGACTTCTTGCGGATCGAGCTGTCGCTGCTGCGACAAGACGGTATGTCGCAACGGCACATACCAGCTTCCTTCGGGGCCCACCGACAGGGCGATGCCCACGATCTCGGCCTTCATTGGATCCAGGGAGGTGGTCTCCAGGTCCAGGGCAAAGGCCTGGGTCTTGCGGAGAGTTTCCAGCAGGGCATCCCATTCCTGTTTTTCGAAGACTGTCTGGTAGCGTTCCGGGTCTGGGCTCGGTCCCGGAGGCGGCGCTGCCTCCCGCCGCAGAACCGCATCCTGGGCCGACCCTTCGTCGATGTGGCCGTATCGATCGTAGAGCCTGGGCAGGTCCTGGGTCCATTTTCTGAAATCGAGTTCTTTCAGCAGGGGCTCTATGAGTGCGGCGCGGATTGGGCCGACGGTGAAATCGTCGATGGACATGGGGATGTCCAGGTCGTCTTTGAGGGTCACGAGTCTTCGGGCCAGGAGGACCTGCCGGCGGTGTTCGGCCAGGGACCGCCCCGCCCGTCCTCCAATGTCCTGGGCAGCCGCCAGGATCGATTCGAGATCGCCGTATCGGACCAGGAGTTTCGCCGCGGTCTTCGGGCCGATGCCAGGAGCCCCTGGGATGTTGTCGCTGCTGTCCCCCATGAGGGCCAGGAGATCTCCGAGTTGCCTCGGTTCCACCCCGAACTTCTTTTTCACTTCCTCGGGGCCGTAGCGGATGTCACGCATGCTGTCGTAGAGAACCACCGAAGGACCCACGAGCTGCATGAGGTCTTTGTCCGCCGAGACGATGACCACCGGCATGCCCTTGTCACGAGCCTGTCTCACCAAGGTTGCGATGACGTCGTCGGCTTCGGCGCCCGGTTGCTCCAGGCCGCTGATGCCCAGGGCCTCGGTGAGCTGACGGCAGAGTGGGAACTGCGGGAGCAGGTCCTCTGGAGGTGGGGGGCGGTTGGCCTTGTAGTCTGCATACATCTCGTGTCGAAACGTGGGCGGGGGCGAGTCGAAGCAGACGGTAGCCAGGCTTGCTCCCTCCTCGGACAGGAGCTTGAGCAGCATGGATCCGAACCCGTAGACTGCGTTGGTGGGCACTCCGGAACGGGACGTCAGCGGCCGGATTGCATGGTAGGCGCGAAAGATCATCGCGCTGCCATCCACCAGGTAGAGGGTTTGTCCCTGAAACCCGCTTGGTGCATTCGTCTGATGCGCCTCGTGTGACGGCTCTCGTGCTGTCTCGGCGTTTTTGTCCAACGTTGTGGGTCTGGTTGTCATGGCTGTCTGGTCTGCTCCGTGAGTCGATGCAGGGTTGCCGGAATGGAGCCGAGGGGGAGCACTTCATCGGCCAGGCCTGCCTGCACCACCTGCATGGGCATTCCGTAGACCACCGCGGTGGAGGCGTGTTCGGCGATGACGATTCCGCCGGCCTGCTTGACTGCTCTGACGCCTCGAAGCCCGTCGTCGCCCATTCCCGTCAAGACGACGGCCACCAGCCGGTTTCCGAATGCCGCTGCCGCTGACGCAAAGAGTTTGTCTACGCTGGGGACATAGCGTTCGATGGGAGTCGGCCTGGCCAGCCTCGTTATGGGCCAGCCTCCTTCCATCTGCACTTCCATGTGGAATCCACCTGGGGCCAGGGTGACATATCCGGCTGCAAGGCGCCGTCCCTGCTGTCCTTCTTCGACGAGTCTTCCTGTCTTGCGTGCCAATCGGGCGGCAAATTCCGAGGTGAACCGGGCGGGCATGTGCTGGGCGATGGCCATGGTCCAGTGATCGAGATCACAGTCCCGGAGCATGCGCCGCAAGGCCCTGGGCCCACCGGTGGATGCCCCCACCACCACGATCCCCTTGGGCTGGGTCAGGGTCCTGGCCTGGCCGGTGGGTTCGGGCGGCTCGATGGGCGCCTTCAACGTGGGCAGTTCGTGGAGTCCGGTGACATCCTGAACCGCTTGCTTCACGTAGAGATCGATGCGGGCCGAAGAGGCCTCGAAGAGTTTTTCTTTGAGTTCGTCGCCGATGTCGGCCAGCTTGGTGCTGGCCGACCTGGTGGGTTTGGCCACAAAGTCGATGGCCCCGAGATCCAGGGCCCGGAGCACGTCGGACCGGCCTGCGTAGGAGGAAACCACCACCACCGGCTTGGGACGTCGTCGCATGATGATGCGCAAGAAACTGAAACCATCGATCCCCGGCATGTCCAGGTCCAAGGTGATGACGTCGGGATCCACCTGGTCGACCAGGGCGAGTGCCTCCTGGCCGTCCCTGGCCAGGGAGGCGACCTCGAACCGGTCATCGGCAGACAAGATCGACTTGAACAGTTGCCTAGCGAAGGCCGAGTCGTCCACGATCAGGACTCGAATGGGAGCGCCTCGGTTCATGGTTCGTCCAGTCCCTTTCTCATGGTGCCGGGTCGTTCCGGTTTTTTGTAGACCAGGTCGGCGGCAAACTGCACGTATTCGAACTGCGTGGTGGTGCTCAAGAGATTCTCCGAATGTCCGAGCAGGAGAAAGCCTCCAGGTTTGAGCTTGGCGTGGAAGGAAGTTACCACGCGACGCCGCTGCCAGGCGGGAAAATAAATGAGAACGTTGCGACAGAAAATCACGTCCACCGGCGGCACCGGGCCCAGGTCGGCAGGGTCCACGAGGTTGGTCCTGGCGAATCGGACCAGTGACCGGAGTTGGTCGGTGACAGCCATGCCCTCGGGCGTTTCCCGAAAATAGGTGGTCAGGATGTGTGGGTCTTCGGCTTCCTTGGTGCGAAAAGACGATTTGCCGTAGATTCCCCGCCGCGCCTTGGCCAGGACCCTGCCTGAAATGTCCGTGCCCAGGACCCGCAGGTCCCAGGTTTCATCGAAGAGCCCTGATTCGAGCACCAGCATGGCCAGGGTGTAGGGTTCTTCCCCAGAGGAACAGCCTGCGCTCCAGATGGAGAGGCGACGCATTCTGCGGTTCCGCTGGGCAAGGACCGGGAGGATTTCTTCTGCAAAGGTCTTGAGTTGATAGGCCTCGCGAAAGAAGTAGGTTTCGTTGTTCGCCACGATTTCGGCCAGTCGGAAATACTCCGCCTGGTCCCGGTCCTGTCTGGTCAAGTAGCGGCAGTAGTCGAGAAAGCTGGACATCCCCAGTGTCTTGAGCCTGGGTCCGAGGAGCCGTTGGACTCTGAGCCGGTTGTTTTCGCTGAGCTGGATGCCGCAAAATCCAGACACCAGCTCGCCCAAGAGACGAAACTCTTCCCGGCCCAACTTGGGCAGGTCACGGAGCAGGGGCGGATTTTGGTGCATGGTCATCATTCGGCCAGCAGACTCCTTGCCACGTCCAGGACGGTTTCGTCACGTTCCCGGCGCAGCGTCTCGTGCAACAACTCTTCGACTTCTTCGTGTGCGCCGTGGTAGGCGAGGGTGCGGAGTGCTTCTGCCCGCAGGTCCCATCGGGGGCTGTCCAGGAGTTTTCGGGCCGTCTGGACGATGATGGGTTCGGCCTCCCCGGTTCTGGCGGCATCCAGGGCGGCTTTTGCGACGTCTCCATCCTGGTGCGACATCAGGGCAATCAAGAGCCTGCCTTCCAGTCTGGCGCCCAGTCGGATCGAGGCGTTGAGGGCCTCGACGGTCACATCGGCATTGTCACCTCGTTTCAGGAGGGTCTCGAGCGCGTCTGCGGCATCCAGCCTGTTCGATCGGCCCAGTCCCAGACAGGCAGCTCTGCGCACTTCAGGGTCGTGGTCCTGGAGCAGGTTCGAAACCTTCTGAAGAAAGCGATTGCTACAATTTGCCGGCGTCGCCTGGGCCGCCGAGGCCCGCAGGTCTGGATCCGGGTCGTCGAGGATGTCCCAAAGAATCTGTTCTCTGCTTTTGGAGCCCGGCAGGTGCGAAAATGCCAAGAGCCCGGCCCTTTTCGTGGTTTTGTCCCGTGACGTGACGAGGCGCTCTGCGAGGCCGACGAGCAGCGTGCCCTGCATGTGGGCTGCCACCCTGGGTAAAATGGGCCGCAGATCCTCGTCTGGGAGCCGGCCCAGCAATGCCGTGACCTGTTTCGGATACTTGCCTGCCATGGTCCCCAGGGAAGCACAGACCTCGTCGAGCCCCAGGACGTCTTGACGAGATTCGCGGGCCAGTTCCAGGACGGGCTGGATGTCCGATGCTGTGCCGAAGATGGCCAGCAGTCCCGCCGCGGCCAGGGCCACATCGTGCTGGGGAGACTGCAGGTCCCGCCTGGCTTGTTCCAGCAGTCGGTGGAGACTGGATTCAGTCTCAGCCTCGCTTTGCCGGTTTGCCTGGGCGGCTCCCAGGTAGAGAAGTTGCCTTGCTTCCGGATCGAGGCGTTCTGGGCCCAGGTCGTCTGGCAGGCCATGTTCCTCGATGATGGCCGTGACTGCGGCCAGGGCCAGCTCCCCGGCATCAGACTGGATCGATTGGGACAGCAGGTCGGGAAGGATTTCCGGCCATCCCAGCAGGGCCGCGACGTCCAGGGCGGACTGCCGAATCTCGGGCGCATCGTTTTGAATGGCCGAGCCGATGGCAGAGCAGATGTCTGCACGCCGTTTGTCCGCCTCTGCAAGGAAATCCCGGACGAGGGACATGGGGCAGCGAGACAGGAACTTGGCCGCAGCCAGCACTGCGGCCTCTCTCCTGGGTCGGGGCCTCGATGCCAAGGCATCGACGAGGGGCGCCAGGGCCCGAGCATCCCCGGTGAGCCCAAGGAGCTTGAGCGCAGGCCGCACCAGTCGCTTGTCCTGGAGAAGGGCCGCGGCTGTTTCGAAAGGCACATGAGCGTCGAGATTCCAGAGAGCCTGGGCCACTGCGCTGCTGACCATGAAGTCCTCGTTCGCCAGCCTGCGGAGCAGAGCCTCGGCTGCACCCGGTCCACCCACCCGCCCCAGTGCTTCGGCGGCGCTCATGCGTACGTTGGGGTCGGCGTCGTCGAGGGCTGATTTCAGGGCTTGCAGGGCGGCCGGCGATTCCAAGGCACCGAGCACCTCGATGATGAGTCGTCGGACGGGCATGTCATGCCTTCTCGCCGAGAGGGCTTTCGAAAGAAACGGGACCGTGGAACGCCCCATCGCCAGGAAGGCTTCGGCCACCGCGGCACGCACGTCCGGGTTACTGCTCTCGGCCAATGCGAGCAGGGCCTGGGCGGCTGCCTCGATGTCGGGGAGTTTGGCCGCTGCCTGGGCTGCTGCACGACGGACCAGCCAGGTGTCCCCTTGGAGTCCTTTCAGCACGAGTTCGAGACTTGGGCTCGACTCCCCGAGGACCGCGACGAGTTCGTCGGAATCCGGCGCATCCTTGGACTCGACAGGACTCATGGCTGCGGCCTCTCTTCAGGGGCGTCGAGCCCCTTGGCAAAGT
Organism: uncultured Myxococcales bacterium; assembly: GCA_964539505.1. Taxonomy (GTDB): domain Bacteria; phylum Myxococcota_A; class Polyangia; order HGW-17; family SLPX01; genus CAZIJS01. The sequence continues at coordinate 3,629 of CAZIJS010000163.1, read as the reverse complement.
CTTCCAGGTCGAGTCGTTCACTACTGGATAGGAGTTTCGACAAATCCATCACCAGGTGGAGCGTGCCGTTGTGCTGGAACACCTGCGATACAGGGTGGTTGGGGCCGCCCATCCCTGGTGCGGGTCGCACCTGGTTTTCCGGCAGGCGGACCACCTCGGTGACCGCATCCACCACCAGAGCGAAGATACGGCGCTCGATGGCAGCAATGACATAGCGCGTCTGCTCCCTGTCGTCCTTCTGCTCTTTTTGGCCGTTGTCTTGTCCCGCCGCCTGGCCGGACGTAAAGCGGCTTCGCAGGTCGATGACGGGAATGACCGCCCCGCGCAGGTCGATGACCCCGGCGATGAAACTCGGGGCGCCTGGCAGGGGCGTGATGTCCACCGGGCGCAGGATCTCCTTGACCGAGGCGATGTCTGCCGCCAGATGGTGGGGGCCCACGGTGAAGGCCACGAATTGCCTTGTCTTGTCGTTCATCTCCCACCTTCCTGCAAGGGTGGTCGTTGCGTCATCCGGCCCTGGTCCCGGTCTCGAGCGGGTCGAACGAGACGATGGGCAAGGGATTGAGCACAACGATGATCTGCTGTCCATTTCGCCCGATGCCCCGAATGAATTCGGCCTGCTGTGGGCCCATGGTGGCAGGCGCGGTCTCGAGTTCCTTGTCGGGCAAGGCGGCCACGTCCACCACCCGGTCCACCAGCAGTCCGAGGCGCTTTTCGCCGGCCAGCAAGAGATACTTCGATTGGACCGTGGGTGCCGAGGCCGGCAGGCCCAAGCGGATGCGCAGGTCCACCACCGGGACCACCGTTCCCCGCAGCGCAATGACCCCGAGCACGAAGTCCTTGGTCCCGGGAACCGGCGTGGGCGGCACGTAGCGCCGGATTTCCGTGATGTCGGTGAGTGACAGGGCGTATTGCTGTCCGGCCAGGTCGAACGTGAGGACATAGAGAAACGTGCCCTTGGATGCCTTGCGCTGGTAGGCATCCAGGTACGTGTCTTCCGTGGCCAGGGCGAGGGCTCCTTCGGGACCGAGCAACGTGCCCCAATCGTCTTGGCCCAAGCCGTCTTGCCTCGAATCGTCCCGTCGCGAATCGTCTCGGACCCAATCGTTTCGTCCCAAATCGTCTCGCCCCGAATCGTCCCGGCCCCAATCGTTTCGTCCCAATTGGCCTCTGTCCCTGTCGCTCATGGTTCCCCATGTCTCTCTCGGTCCGGTGCCCCCAGGCGGGATCGAGCCCGCTGGACCCTCCCCGGATGCCCACGACACCGCACACCGAGCCGGCTGCCTTCGTCACCGAGCCGGCTGTCTTGGCCATCGAGCCGGCTGTCTTCGCCATCGAGCCGGCTGGTGTTCATCCATGCCCGGTTCGTTGGAATCGAGCGCGGCCATGTTAGCCTGAAACGCTTGCCGATCTCAAGTGGGATCGTGGGAGCATTTGCCAATCCACCGATTCACGGCCGACAATGGACTACGACCATGGAATTGGCAATGGACCAGGACGATGGATGGCGCGCCCAAGACCACCGACCAGCCGGAATGAGAGCCATGCTGCAGAAGGGGACGCAGTGAAATGTGGAGGTGCATTGGGGAGGGTATGCAGTGGAAAACATGTGGCAGGCATCTCGTGGAACGCGGGCAATCAGGGATATGTAGGCTCTCTGCTCCTGGAGTTGTGACGACATCTCTGGCTTGCACCTGAAAATGGATTGGATACAATAAAAGGAAAAGCGGGACGAGACAGCACAGACGACAGGTGGGCATAAGACGGCAGGCATGGAGACGATGGGCCAGGAAGGAGGCAGGAGACCATGAAGACGACCAGGACTGCGGCTATTATTAAATGGAGCATTTGTGCGTTGATTCTTGCGGGGGGGGGGACAGCCCGTGCTAAAATCGTAGACTTTTTTTCCTATCATGCCATGCCCATGCAGTGCGAGTCGTCATCGGACTGTCCCACCGCGGTGAGCTACCAGGGCCAGCAAGTGCCTGTGCGCTGTGTGGGTGACCTGTGCCGTGCGGACCTGGGCGACGGTTCCGAAGGGCCCATCGTGACGGTGAACTACACATCCAAATCGTTTGACCAGGGGTTGGGATACGGTTGTTACGATTTTTCTATGCTGCATGCCATGCAGACGAAGGTGGCGCAAGCGATGGATGCCATGAATGGTGGTGGGATTTCCTGGTTGCCAGCGGAACGCAACAGGGGCATTCGGCTGACGACCTCTGTGCGCTACCAATGTTCTCCGGGCTCGCTTCTGGAGGATTTCGTGACGAAGGTTGGGCTGGTGGAAAACTGCGTCGAGCCGTTTCCGTCATGGATGAATGATGGAATGCACGAGGGATTTCCGCCCGAGCCGCGGGTCTGTGGATTTTGCACGCGGTATCTACAGGCCTTCGCCGGGGGAACGAGTTGGCCGGCCACCTGCTCACCACTGCAACGCAACTCCACCATGGTGCAGGTGTACCGGGTGTCGGAGGCGGAGTCATACGGCACTGGGGATTTGCCCACCGATGACAAGTGGGCAGCGCTCAAGCAAGCGCTCCACGAGCATGGTCCGGTGAAGATCGGCACGGTTTGGAATGCAGGGGGCACGAATCTCGATGAGGTGCCCTCACCAGGGTACCTGCTGGCCGACGGGGTGATGCTGCAGGAGCTGGATTGTTTCCATGGCGAAGGCAGCGGGCATGCGGTGGAACTTCTGGGGTACCGGGAAGACGACGACGGGGCGCGGTATGTGTATCTTCAAAACAGCAGCTCGTCGCATTCCTATATTCTCCGGGCAGACTTCAACACCTGGGGTCCAGGGATCTATGACCCGCCGCCTCAGGATGGACAGGATCCTGTGCTTCGCTGCAAGATATACGGAGTGGAGGGCCATCTTGGGGATGTGCTGGCGCCCGAGCCGATGAGTCGGCAGACCGAGACCTACGAGGCGCTCTGTGATCCGAGCCGTCCAGACATCGATCTGGACGGGCGATTGGACTTCGAGGATTCGGACCTGGATGGCGACGAGGTGTTCAACCGGTGGGACCTGGCACCCTACAATCCGATGGTGGGAGTGGACGTGGACGCAGACGGCTGGTCGGACAATTTGTATCGGCGTGCGAGCCTCTGGCCGGGTGGGTGGGGGCCCCATGAAGTGCTGGGGCATTGGTGGGAGACCTGCGAGCCCATGTGCGAGACGTTGGTGAGCCGAGGGGTGTTGGGGTCGGCGCAGTCCTGCAAGGACGGCTGTGAGTGGGACCGCTGCATGATGGTGAGTGTGAAGAACAAGAACGCCACACCCTGCGACTGGGAATGCGCATTCATGGACCGGAATGCAGGGGAAGACACGCTGGGCGACATGGGGAGTTGCGAGACAGGCTGGCGCGACCCAGCGTGCCACGAGCAGTACGCCAACGGCGACAATGCCGAGGGCGATCCGGCCACGCGCATGGGGGAGGCCTGCCTGGAGGATCCATCGCCGTCGTTGATGCAGTGGCACCAGCAGACCACGAGCGGGATTCAGGTCGAGCCGGAGGGAGACGTCTCCTGGCTGGTGCGATACTGTGACCTGTGGTCCGTGAGATTTTCGTACTGGGCGCTTGGCGGGGCGCAATGGGATGCGCGGACGCACCTCAACAGGCTGG